>JBKPRH010000001.1:0-9330 GCA_046765795.1 Acidobacteriota bacterium
GTTCTGCCTTGTAACGTTCTTTCAGCGGCGCCTGTAACGCCTTGAGCTCATCTGTGTTCACGCGGCCCAGTCTACTGAATCCTGAATCCTGATTCCTTCCCATCTGATTCCTGATTCCCGATTCCTGATTCCTACTACGATCACTCAATGCAACTCGGAATGATTGGTCTCGGTCGAATGGGCGGCAACATGGTGCGCCGACTGCTGCGCGGCGGGCACTCGTGCATCGTGTATGACCGCGCGGCGGACGCGATGCGAGCGCTGGCTGGCGAGGGCGCGGTCGCGTCCACGACGCTCGATGATTTCCTCGGCAAGCTCAGCGCACCGCGCGCCATCTGGCTGATGCTGCCAGCCGCACTCGTCGACGCCACCATCGACGCGCTCGAGCCACGGCTCAAGCCGGGCGACATCATCATCGACGGCGGCAATTCGTACTATCGCGATGACGTCGATCGCGCGAAGCGATTGTCGTCGCGTGGATTGCACTACGTTGATTGCGGGACGAGCGGCGGGGTGTGGGGACTCGATCGCGGCTACTGCCTGATGATCGGTGGCGAGACGGATGTCGTGAAACACCTCGATCCGATCTTCGCGACGCTGGCACCAGGTAGTGAGGTCCGGCTAAAGCCGGACACTACATCTACTTCTGCGATGTCCACTGCGCAGCGCGGATATCTTCACTGCGGTCCGCCCGGCGCCGGCCACTTCGTCAAGATGGTGCACAACGGCATCGAGTACGGGTTGATGGCCGCCTACGCCGAAGGGTTCAACATCCTCAAGCACGCCAACGTCGGCAAGACCGAAACGAAGGCCACTGCCGAACATACCCCGCTGCGCGACCCGCAGTACTACCAATTCGATTTCGATCTGCCGGCAATCGCCGAAGTGTGGCGGCATGGCAGCGTGGTGTCGTCGTGGCTCCTGGACTTGACCGCGGCGGCACTCGCTCAGGCCCCCGATCTCTCCGGCTTCGCCGGCCGCGTGTCGGATTCCGGCGAGGGACGCTGGACGATCGAAGCGGCAATCCAGGAAGGCGTGCCGGCCGATGTCCTCTCCGCGGCACTCTTCGCGCGCTTCACGTCGCGCGGCGAGGCCGATTTCCAGAACCGTCTGCTGTCGGCGATGCGCTTCGCCTTCGGCGGCCACGTCGAGCAGCACGCATGATGGGCATACACTCCGACGCGCTGGTGTTGTTCGGGATTACCGGCGACCTGGCGTTCAAAAAGATCTTTCCTGCCTTGCAGGCGATGATCCGCCGCGGGCATCTCACCGTACCGATCATCGGCGTGGCCAGGGGCAGCACCCTCGAGCAACTGCACAAGCGCGCCTACGAAAGTCTGGAAAAGCACGGTGGTGGCGTCGATCGGTCGGCGTTCGCGAAGTTGCTCGATCTCCTCCGGCTGGTCGAAGGCAACTACGAGAGCCACGACACGTTCGCTCGGCTCCGCGCCGAGCTCGGCGCCGCGCAGCATCCACTGCACTATCTCGCCATTCCGCCGAGCATGTTTCCAACCATCGTGCGCTGTCTTGGCGAGAGCAGCTGCGCCAACGGCGCGCGTGTGGTCGTCGAGAAACCGTTCGGTCGCGACCTCGCCTCGGCCAAGTCGCTGAATGACACGCTGCACGCGGTCTTCGACGAGTCCAATATCTTCCGCATCGATCACTACCTCGGCAAGGAGCCGGTGCAGAACCTGCTCTACTTCCGATTTGCCAACACGTTTCTCGAGCCGATCTGGAACCGCAACTACGTCGAGAGCGTGCAGATCACGATGGCCGAGCAGTTCGACGTCCAGGGCCGCGGCAAGTTCTATGAAGAGGCCGGCGCGATTCGCGATGTGATTCAGAACCACATGCTGCAAGTGCTCGGCTTCCTGGCGATGGAACCACCGGTCATGTCGCACCCCGAGTCGATCCGTGACGAGCAGGTCAAAGTCTTCCGCATGATCCGACCGCTCGACCCGGCCAATCTCGTGCGCGGTCAGTATCGCGGTTACCGGCGTGAGGAAGGTGTCGCACCCGCCTCGCAGGTCGAGACCTTCGCGGCCCTGCGATTGACGATGGATTCATGGCGTTGGGAGGGCGTGCCGTTCTTCATTCGCGCTGGCAAGAGTCTCCCGGTGACGACGACGGAAGTGTTCGTGAATTTGAAGCGGCCGCCACTGTCGATGCTGGCGCCTGGACAGGGGAACTACGTTCGCTTCCGGCTCAGTCCAGAGGTCACGATTTCAATCGGCGCGCGCGTGAAGCGGCCGGGTGAGACGCTCGAGGGCGAAGAGACCGAGCTGTCGTTCGTGGATAAACCTGAAGGCGACGAGATGGATGCCTACGAGCGTCTGCTCGGCGATGCGATGGAGGGAGACCCGCAACTGTTCGCGCGGCAGGACGCTGTCGAAGCCTCATGGGCGATCGTCGATCCGGTGCTCAACAATCCGACGCCGGTGTTCGAGTACGAGCCAGGCACGTGGGGCCCGGCCGAGGCGGATCGTCTGGTCGCCGACGCCGGCGGCTGGCACTGCCCTGCGCCGTCGCTGGTCTATTCGTGATTTCTTGATCTTTGATTCTTGAATCGTTGTTGACTGTCGATTTTCGATTGGTGATTGAAAGCAGGCCGGTGATGAAGCGAAGGTTGCGTCCTCAATCACCAATCACCAATCCCCAATCAACGAGGAATCGACAATCCACAATCATCCAATCGACAATGCTCTAGAAGGCATTGCCGATAAACGGCAACATGCGTCCGAAGTACAAGACGGCGAACCACGAAAACAACGAGATGCCGCCGGCAAACTTGAGACGCAGCGGCGTGTTGTCGCCCGGACCGACTTCCTGCACCATCGCCTTGGCACGAGGACTGAGCTCGAAGGCGAGAATGTTCAAGCCGGCGATCATGATAAACGTGACCTTGGCCCACCACGCCGGGTTGTGCACGTACTGATCGGGCGCACCGACGAAGAACATCACCCCCGTCACAAGATTGATCGCCAGTCCCAACGCCGCCCACGGCCGCAGATCCATCACCGCCCCGAGCGACACGCGCCGCACGAAGCCGAGCATGCGGAGATCGAACAGACCAGCGACACCAATCAGCAGTGCCAGCCCGATGAAATGCAGCGTCTCACAGAGCGGCCATAGCCACGTGGTCGCGGTCATCGGTGCGCCGATGCCTGTGTGTTTGATCCACGCCGCGGCCAGGTCCAGTGCATGTCCCATCGAGGTTCTCCGCGCGTCTTACGAGGACGCGTAGACGTACGCCATCAGACGCCCAGCCGTGATCGCCGCGACCCAGACTGCCAGCGACGTGGCGGCGAGCACCTTCGCGGTGACGTTAATGCGCGGGCGCTCCGGCGTCGCGCCAAACACCTGTTTCCGGATCCCGAGAATCACCACCACACCAAACATGACCAGGATCAACTTGCCGATGAACAGTCGCGACGTGCCTCGCGTGGTGGCATCTGCTGCGAAGAGCACCGCGCCGGACACCGCGTTGATCCAGAAGCCGATCCACATAATGCGGAACGAACGCGAGAGCTCCTCGAGCGGCAGTCGCGTTCCGAAGCCGAGCAGGCGCAGATCGAGCACCGTGTTGGCGCCAACGAGCAGCGCCAGACCAACGGTGTGCATCGTGAGGATCAACGGATAGCCCCAGATCGAATTCGATTCGCGGATCCAGGTCGAGAATCCGCTGCTCTCGAGCGTCATCAGAAGATCCATGTCTGCATCGTGGCATGCAGCACCACCGCATACATCTGAAGACTTGATGAATTCTGCGTCAGAGCAAAGACCGTGAATTAATTTGCGGTGACAGCTTTCTGAACGCGCCGTCAGAGTCGTTCGCGGATCTGTCGCACGGTCGCGCTTCCCCTCACACGGTCTCGCTTCACGGGGCGGATCCGTTCGGAGTCTGACGAAGATTTCATCAACTCTTCAGAGTTCGTCGGTCGCGAGATCGCTACGCTCGATCGTAGGTAGTGATCAAGGTATTGAGGTACCCATGTCCATCCTGCAGGTCTGCGAGTGGATCGCGAACACGTCGGTGAGCGTCGGCATCCGTGAATCGATCTGGACGTATCCGATCATCGAATCAGTGCATGTACTCGGGCTCACGCTGTTCCTGGGGCTGCTGCTCCTGTGGGACACGCGATTGATGGGCATCGTGCTCACACGCGTCCCGGTGTCGGCGCTGTGGCGTCAGCTGTTTCCGTGGATCGCGTTCGGCGCAATCATCATCACGATCAGCGGCACGCTGCTGTTCTGGTCGGATCCAGTCAAGTTCTACGGCAACGTCTTCTTCCGCATCAAATTGTTCGCGCTGTTTCTCGCCGCACTGAATGCACTCGCCTACCATTTGGGCATCGAGCGCCGCCTCGTTGAGTGGGACACCGCGGCGACACCGCGTGCGGCGAAGATTGCCGGCGCGACCTCGATTGCCGTCTGGACCGTCGTGGTCGTTGTCGGACGGCTCATCGCGTACAACTGGTTCGCACCGCTGACGTAGGGGGATTCATGCTGACCTGGTTTGAATGGCTCGAGCACTCGTGGCTGGGTACGAGCGTGAACAATTCGCTGTGGGCCTTTGCCGCGATCGAGGCAGGACATCTGCTCGCGCTGGCGGTTCTCGGTGGTGCAATTCTCGTCGTTGATTTGCGGCTGCTTGGCTTCGGATTGAAAGAAGAGCCGGTCAGTTACGTCGGCAAGACAGCCCAGCCCTGGCTCATCGGCGGTCTCACCGCAGCCATTCTCACCGGCGTGCCGTTGCTCGCCTCACTGGCGGCGGGCAAGTACTACGTCAACGGCGCGTTCTGGATGAAGATGTACTTCTTCCTCGCTGCCGTGATCTTTACCTTCACGATTCGGCGAGCGGTGGTACTAGGCGACGACGTGCGCGCGAACTCGCGGATCGGAAAAGTGGTCGGCCTGGTCTCGGTGCTGCTCTGGTCCGGCGTGGGGATTATGGGCAGGGGCATCGGTTTCTATTGATGATTGGGGATCGTTGATTGTTGATTCGTTGTTGATTGGGGATTCTCGATTGGTGATTGGGAGCAATCCACAATCAGCAATCACCAATCAACAAGCAATCGATAATCAAAGATCCCCGAATCAAGAATTCTGAGCAGCCCCGGTCAGCTCCTCGTAGCTTCCCTTGAAATCGACGATCTGACCGTGCTCGAAGTGCCACACGCGAGTGCCGACTTCTTCGAGCAGGTCTTCGTCGTGCGTGACCAGCAGCACCGTGCCCTCGTATTTCTGCAGCGCGATGTTCAACGCGTTGATCGCCTCGAGGTCCAGGTGATTGGTCGGCTCGTCGAGCACGAGCACGTTGGGCTTGAGCAGCATCAGGCGGCAGAAGAGCAAGCGTGCCGTCTCGCCACCTGAGAGCGCGTCGGTCGGCTTCAGGCCTTCCTCCCCGCTGAACAGCATCTGACCGAGCAGGCCGTGGATGTCCTGACGCGACGCGTCGGGATCGAAACGATGCAGCCACTCGACGGCGGTCATGCCCTTCTCGATTGCGCCGGTATGGTCCTGTGGGAAATAACCCACCGACACCTCGTGTCCCCAGCGCAACGTACCCGCGTCGATGTCCTCCGGCGTCGCCGGCTGATCCGGCGCGTCTGCCAGCAACGCTCTCAAAAGCGTCGTCTTACCGACGCCGTTGCGGCCGACGAGCACGATCTTCTCACCGCGGTTGACGACAGCGCTGAAGCCGGGAATCACCGGCACGCCGCCATGCGCTTTGCGAACGCCCTCGAATTCGAGCGGCACTTTGCCGGACGGTCGCCGCGTCGTGAACCTGATATACGGGCGCTGAATGTTGGAGCGCGCCAGCTCCGTCGTCTGCAGCCGCTCCACTTCCTTCCGCCGCGACGTCGTCTGACTGGCGCGCGTGCCGGCACCGAACCTGGCGATGAAGTCGTTGAGCTGAGCGATCTTCTTCTCGCGCTGCGCGTTGTCAGCTTCGATCTTCGCGCGAATCTGCGTCTTGGCGACGACCATGTCGTCGTAGCCGCCGGTGTAGGCGATGATCGTCTCGTAGTCGATGTCGGCGATATGCGTGCACACCCGGTTGAGGAAGTGCCGGTCGTGCGAGATGACAATCAGCGTGCCGTCGTAGCGGATCAGAAACTCCTCGAGCCAGTGGATCGAGTCGAGGTCCAGATGGTTGGTCGGCTCGTCGAGGAGCAGGGCTTCGGGATGGCCGAACAGTGCCTGCGCGAGCAGCACACGCACCTTCTGTCCGCCCTGCAGTTCCGCCATCGTCCTGTCGTGCAGGGCGTCGGCGATGTCGAGTCCCTGGAGCAGCACCGCCGCATCGCTCTCGGCTGAGTACCCGTCCTCTTCGCCGACGATGCCCTCGAGCTCGCCGAGGCGCATGCCGTCTTCATTCGACATCTCGGTCCGGGCATACAGGGCGTCACGTTCGGTGAGCGCGTCCCAGAGCCGTTTGTTGCCCATGATCACCGTGTCGATCACGCGATAGCTGTCGAAGGCGTACTGATCCTGGCGCAGCACGCCGAGCTTGCGCGGACGGACGACGGTCCCGCGTTGAGGCTCCGACTCACCGGTCAGGAGCTTCATGAAGGTGGACTTGCCAGACCCGTTGGGACCGGTGAGGCCGTATCGTCGGCCCGCCGAAAACGTCGTCGAGACGTCCTCGAACAACACTTTGGAGCCGAACCGCATGGAGACGCCGCTTACTGAGATCATGAACCCTCTATTCTAACCCGAGGGCTGGGTACCGTAATTTGGCGATTGTTGATTCCCGATCTTGGATTCGTTGTTGATTGTCGATTCTTGATTGGGAAGTGTGAAATGCTTGCCTTCAATCAGCAATCGACAATCACAAATCAACAAGGAATCAACGTTCACAGATCGTCAAATCAACAATGCTAGCGGGCGCGTCAACTGTGACGATGGCTGTCCGGCATGCCCAACCGACTGGCAGTCTCACGTTCGAAATCGAACTCGATCATCACGACGGGTTCTTTGCCGACGACCCAGCCGTCGTGTCCTGGCTCGATCGCGACGATCTGTGGCGCTCGATGCTCGATGACGCATCCGTCCGGATATTCGATGTGAATCTCGCCGTGGACCAGGAAGCCGACGTGGGCGTGCATGCACAACTCGGTGCCGACCACGGGCTTCATATCCACTGACCACCGAAACCCGGGTGGATACACCATCCGCTTGACCCTGGCGGCGCCGGCCCTGCCGACCTCGAGCAGCACGTGGCCAACCTCGCGACGCTCGGCGCCCACAACCGGCGCGAAGATTTCGCTGGGCCGGGCCACACGAGCCGATGCCCCTCGCTTCGCAGCCTTTCGACCAGTGGCTTTCCGTGGCGCCGTCTTTCGCGCGGCCAGTTTTTGCGTGGATTTCTTCGCTGTTCTCTTGGTGGCGGACCGACGTGAGGCAGGACGCGTCACTCGTTTCTTGGCCATATGTCCTCGCAACGGCATCTTCAGTGCTATTGAAGATTGGTGATCTTTGTTTGTTGATTGGCTGTTGATTGTGGATTTTCGATTGGTGATTGAAAGCAATCCACAATCAGCAATCACCAATCAAAAACGAATCAACAATCGCAAACTCCAAGATCAACGATAGTCATCGCGCCAGTTCCTTTAATAGCGCGACAACTTTTTCGTTCGGCTGGCGGGCGCGGCTTGCGGCGTCGAGCGGTGTGCGGTCGGCTTTGTTCTTCACGTCGAGCCTGGCGCCGCGTTCGACGAGCAACCTGATGATTGCCGGCTGACCACCGCCAGAGGTCGCAGCGGTGTGGAGCACAGTATCGCCGGTGGCGTTCTGCGCGTTGACGTCCACGCCGGCGTCGAGCGCGAGACGGATCGCAGCGAGCGCTTCGTCTTCGCTGACCCGCTCGGGTGTGTCCTCACTGTTGCCGCCTGACACGGCCCCGGCACACAGCATCAGGGGCGTGTTGCCGCTCTTCTGCGTCAGCGTGACGTCAGCCTTCGCATCGAGAAGAATCCGCATCATCTCAACGTCGCACTTTCGCGCGGCGCGCATGAACGGCGTCGCGCCCTCGCCGAGGCGATTGTCGCCCGCGTCGTAGACGCGCTTGAGGATGGGTGCTTTGAGCGGAGCGTTCACGTTGGCGCCGCCCTTGATCAACACGCGCGCGGCGTCGAGGCTGCCGTCGATAACCGGCTTGGCTGGATAGGGCCGGCCGAACGTATCGCCGATCGTGTGCATGTCAACAGCCGCGTAGAGCGGTGTCATCCCTTTGATATCGGCGACATTGGGATCGGCGCCCTTGTCGATCAGCGCCGACACGACATCGTAGTGGCCGTTGATGACGGCGACGATGAGGGCGGTCGTCCCTTCCGGATCGGTGAGATTGAGATTCGCGCCAGATTCGGCGAGCGCCCGCACTGCCTCCACAGCGCCTTCGCGCGCCGCAAACATCGCCGCCGACCAGCCGCCACGCGGCAACACGGTCTGCCCGACGTAGGAGTAGCCCTCTTCGAGCCCGCTGAGCAGCACGCCGTTCTGCGTGTGCGGATACGACGTGACCTTCGACAGGACGTTGAGATCCGCGCCGGCTTCGGCCAACACGCGGATCGCGTTCGCGTGACTGCCAGTCGCCGCCCAGATCGCGGCGGTCGTTCCGGTGCGCGTCTCACGCGCGTTCGGATTCGATCCGGCCGCGAGGAGAGCTTTCACCGACGCGACCTGACCTGTGCGCGCCGCATGCATCAGCAACGTCTGGCCTTCAGGCAATTTCGCCTCAGCGGTCTTGACGCTGGCACCAGCCTTGAGCAGCAGTTCGATGAGATCGTCGCGGCCGCGTTGCGCCGCCAACAGGAGCGGTGTGACGCCGTATCGATTGGCCGCGTTGACGTCGGCGCCAGAGGCAATCACCCGCTGCACGGCAACGCGCTCGCCAGCGAGCACGGCCTGCAGAAGGGGTGTGGTCTGCGCCTGGGCAGAGAGAGCCTGGGCGAGCACCAGTACGCAGGCGCCGATGCAGAGCAGGTAGAGGCGGGTCTTCAGACCCGCCGGTATCGCGCGTGTCATCCGAAGAGCTCGATCGTGCCGGTGCTCTGCCCGAATGTCTTCTGCTCGCTGCCGAACTTGTTCGCGACCGTCAGCCAAAGGTTGCCGATCTGCGTCTCTTTCGGGAGCACGAGATGACGATTGCCGCGACCCACACCGCCGCCCACCGCCACCATTGGCAATGGATCAGTGGCGTGCACGTTCGAGTTGGCCATGCCGCTGCCATAGAAGATCAGCGAGTGATCGAGCACCGATCCATCACCGTCAGGCAGCGCCTGCAGCTTCTCCAGCAGTCGCGCAACCATCTGCAGACAGAACACG
>JBKPRH010000002.1:0-18765 GCA_046765795.1 Acidobacteriota bacterium
ACACACTGCAGTACGTCCCGCCCGTCATACCCTGACGCAAAACGGCTACGCCCGCGCTTGCCTCATAGCTGAGTGTGTTCTGGCGCTGTGGTTGCAGTGACTGGCCGCAGCAGACCTTTTGAGGAGGAGAGAACACATGAAGCGATTCATCACGTCATTCGCATTCGCCCTTGGCTGCACGGCCCTGGTGGCCAATGCCCAGGAGACGAGGACGAAGACGGAGGTCAAGAGCTCAGGCGGAGATCCGCAGACCGTCACGTATACCGGATGTGTGGCAGCTGGTACGCAGGCGAAGACATACGTGCTCGATAAAGTGGTGCCCGTAACCAAGACGACCACAACCGAAACGCCAACCTCGAGCACGACCACGCAGAGCACCAGCTACATGCTCGTGCCGGGCGGTGAGACCGTCACGGTGCAGGAGCACGTCGGCCAGAAGGTCGAAGTGACGGGCATGCTGATCCCAGGCGGCAACACACGCACTGAGACGACGACCCGGACGGACCGCGAAGACGCGCCCGATGCCAAGACTCGCACGCGGACCGAAACCAAGAACGCGCTGCCCGAGTTCAAGGTGACATCGATCAAGCAGATCGGCAGCTGCTAACGGCTCATTGAGACCTCACGATGAGAGGCTCAATCATTGGACTGGCGGTGGCCATCATCATGGTCACCGCCAACCCGCTATCGGCCTATTCGGTCCTCTCCCACGAAGCGACGATCGACGTCACCTGGGACAAACTTCTCGAACCACTGCTCAAGCAGCGTTTCCCTCGCGCATCGGCGGAGGATCTCGTACGTGCGCGCTCGTTCGCGTACGGCGGCTCGGTGATTCAGGATCTCGGTTACTACCCGTTCGGCAACAAGTTCTTCAGCAACCTGGTGCACTACGTCCGCTCCGCCGATTTCGTCGAAGCGCTGCTGCGCGATGCGCGTGACGTCGACGAGTTTGCGTTTGCGCTCGGCGCGCTCGCCCACTACGCCAACGACACGAGCGGTCATCCGGAAGCGATCAACGTCACGGTGCCGATCGCATATCCAAAACTCCAGCAGAAGTACGGCGACGTGGTGACCTACGCTCAGGCACCGCGCCAGCACGTCGTCGTCGAGTTCTCGTTCGACATCGTGCACGCGGTCGGCGGTGCGTTTCTGCCGGACACCTACAAGCGCTTCATCGGCTTCCGCGTGGCCACGCCGCTCCTCGAGCGCGCGGTACGCGAGACGTACGGCCTGGAGATGCGCGACCTGTTCGCGGACCTCGACCGATCGATCTCGACCTATCGCTATTCGGTCAGCCAAATCATTCCCGTGCTGACCGACGCGGCCTGGCGCGACAAGCACGACGAGATCGTCAAGCTCACGCCGTCGATCGATCGCAGCGCGTTCGTGTTTTCGTATCCCCGAGCCACGTTCGAGAGCGACTACGGGCGCGACTACCAGCGCCCAGGGCTATTCGCGCGGTTTCTCGGAGTGCTCTATCGCATCCTGCCCAAAATCGGGCCGCTCAAGCCGCTGTCGTTCAAGGCGCCAACACCAGAAGCCGCGGAGCTCTTCGCGAAGAGTTTTCGTGATGCAACGGCGAAATTTCGAACTGAGGTCAATGACCTGAAGGACCGCAAGTTCGAGGTCGCCAACGCCAACTTCGATACCGGCCGGCCGAGCCGCTTCGGCGATTACTCTCTCGCCGACGAGACGTACGGTGAACTCCTGAAGCGGCTCTCGGATCACAAGTTCCAGGGCACACCCGTAGCACTCACGCGCAACATCGTCAGCTTCTACGGAGATGGCCCAGGACCGTCGGTGCAGGACAAGAAGGTGCGAAAGCGATGGACCAAGGTTGAGCGCACGCTCGAGGAGCTGCGTGGCGCGTCAAACCGAAGGGCCTCGTCGAGCGTCGAATGACCGAGTGGATTCGCAGCCCCGCCATCTCACACCCGCGTTTGCGGTGTCCGTCGTCGTTCATACGGCGGCGCTTGCGGCAATTCTGTTCCTCGTCTCGCACACACGAGAGGAAAAACCCACCAACCTTAGCCGGCTCGATCCCGTAAAACTCGTCTGGATTCCCGATCCGCGACCGGCCGGTCGCGGTGGGGGTGGTGCACCACCGAAACCGACGCCGCCTCCGCCCACACCGGCACCCGCGGTGAGCGTACCGGAACCACCAAAGCCGATCGTGATCGCGGAATCACAAACGATCGCGCCTGAGCCCGAGCCGATGCCTGATCCAACGCCGGCACCGGCCGTCGTCGCGACTGGAAATCCCACGTCGGGAACACAGCCTGCGGGGTCCGGCGACAAACCCGGATCGGGTATTGGCGACCGATCGGGGCCAGGAAGCGGCGATGAGCCGTACGGCGTCGGTAACGGTGTCAGCGCGCCAATCGCGTTGCGACGTCCGCCACCGGCGTACACAGCGGAAGCGATGCGCGCACGTCTTCAGGGCATCGTCGTATTGAACTGCGTCGTCCGGCCAGATGGGAAGTGCTCGGACATTCGCGTCTTGAAATCACTCGACACGATGTTCGGCATGGATCAGCAGGCGATTGCCTCTGCCCGGGAGTGGCTCTTCCGGCCAGGAATGCGGATGGGCCAACCAGTACCCGTGTTGGTCACACTGGAGATCGGCTTCACGATCCGCTAACTATCGCTTCAAGATCCTGAGGTTCCCGTCTCCATCGAAGTCGATCGTCTTCGCAGCGAAAGCGCGCTGAACAACTGCATCCCATTCTGTCGCGAAAAGCCCCCGTAGCCGCTCGGGAAGCGAGAGGATACCGACGTCGCGCGCTTGTGCGTAGCTCGCGACGCGGCGCGCCAGCTGCTTCGTCGAGATGCGGTCCCACGAGGCGCCATCGCCCGCGATACGGGCGAGCGCGATGCAGTTGTCGTGATGATGACTGATGTAGATCGGCTCGAACCCAGCGGACTGGAGCGTGCGGGCCAAGGAGGCAGCATCGAACGTCTGCAGATGAAACGCGTTCAGCGTGTTGAAGATCGATTTGCCGGACTCGAGGAAGTCGCTCTCGTCCGGCTCGTTGTACAGATACAGGTGACCGCCCGGCGCGAGCCGCTGCCGAATCGTCGCCAGCGTCCGCTGCGGATGCACGGCATGCGTGACGAGATGATTCGCGACGACGAGATCGAAGGAACCGGAATAGGGAATTGAGAACGCGTCGTAATCGAGCAGATGCTCCGCGCAGCTTCCGTACACTTCGCGCACGACGAACTGCTGCACCTCGAAGAGCGGCAGCGCGAAGGTCTCCCCACCGTACAGCCGCCGGAGCGCTCCGCCAATCGCGCCAAACCGCGGACGGATCTCGAGCACGCGCGGCTGTTGGAGTTTCAGCAGCGACCCGAGGATTTCGACATGTGCAGCAACGGCGAGGCGATCGCGGAGCAACTGCGGCAGGTGCTGCCGGTTCTTCAGACGCGGAACCTCGCTCACGAACATCGGCTGCACCGCACGAGCACGCAGCCGTTCACGCTGCTCATCACTGAGCCGGCCTGAGCCCAGCAGCTTCGTACCGCCATGCGCAGTGACCGGCACGCGGCCAATCGTTTCCTCGAAGTGCTCAACGAGAAATCGGAAACGTGCGCCCACCGGACGACGGCGGGCGAACACGACGCCGCAACGGTGGCAGAGGGCATAGTCGGCGCGGATGGCCTGCTCGTCCGGTGCGGTCTCACTGAGCACGAACCGATTGAACTCGCAGACGGGCGTGAACTTGTGGTGCCCGCACACGCTGCACGCCGTCAGTTCAACGATGCTGTCGCTGGGAATCGCCTCGCCGATCTGCGGCGGCGAAGGCGTCTCCAACTCGTGCGCGTGACGTGGAATGCTGGCACCGAGGCGTCGCGCGCGAGTCAGGTCCGTCGGACCGTCGAAACGCGAAGCCAGCAGGCGCGCTTCCGCCTGACTCTTGGCCATCGCGGCATCCAATCGCTTTTCGAGCCGCTCGATCTTGTCCACCAGCCGCTGATGTTGCGCATCGGTGCGCTCTTCGAACGACCGCAGCAATGCCCGCATCACCCGCTGAGTACTTCGGCGAAGTACGTTCTTCATGCGGACCGACGGTGGCCTGTGCGTATGGACGAGTTCACACGGCAATCCTACCGCGAGACCCGATCGGGACCATCCGACAGGCTTGGCTGTTGACACCGACTCAGCGGCACGTTACGGTGTCCCACCGGCAACACCACGCGCGCGCCTGGGGCTTTCCCCAATCCCTCCGACACCCTTGCGCTGCGAAGACAAGACAGGGACCGAATGTCTTACCGTCTTCTGGCACCTGTGCTGACTCTCGGTATGCTTGTGCTTGCGGCCCCCCTGCTGGCGGGGCGTGAGGCTGTAGACGCCGACGTCACGTTCCGGAGGTCGCCGTCGTTCAGCGGACTCGAGCCGGCCGCATTCATCGCCCACAAACACGTCATCCCGATCGACATCGTCCTGATTGGATTCGATCCCAATGACATCAAGCGGTCGGATCTCGCGGCGCTGCTTCCCGCGACATCATCTCCAGCGATTAGGTACCCGAAGTTTTATGGGCTCGAGGGACGCGCGGTCGGCCTGGACTACGAGTTCAAGTACTCGCTGACGCGCACGGATCCGCAATTCGAGGATCAGTTCTTCGCGTTCCTCGCGCGCACTGGTACTCCGGGCAATCCGACGGCGTACATGAACGCGTACAACAACCAGACGAACAATGTGTTGAACGTCACGGGGCCCGTTCTCTACGTCGATGGGCCCAGCGTCGAACGATGGCTCGAGGCGAACGCCGGCCCGCGGCAGAACGGTTACACGCTGTACTTCATCAACTGGTATGGCCGCGAGGACTTCAGATTCCACGCCTATACGAAGAGGGGCGACCCCGACCGTGACACCGGCGTCGACTTCGGCAACTTCCAGAGCAGCGCGATGGTCTCGTGGGGCGGCACGCGCTCGCGGAGCTGGTTCTACGACTTCTCCGCCGGTCCCGAATGGAACACTGCCAACTGGTTCGTGGATGCCACGGACTTGAATGGCGACGGTGTCGAGGAATACCGCATGCCGCCGATCTGGGAGTATGCGGATGGCGGCTATCGTCACGCCGACGCACTCGGCTATGACATGGGGCTGCTGGCGCGTTACGTCGCGATCGACCTGCTCTTCACGCCCTCGCCGCTCACCGACCCGCTCGTCACCGCACCTGGTGCACTCGGTCGCAAGGTCGCCGAGATCAACATGTTTGAAGACGACGCAGCGAGCAGCGGCATCGATTTCATCGATACCGGTTTCGCACGTGAGTCGTGGGAGCGCTTACAACCGTACTACGCCTGGCGAACCGCGCTGCGTGACGTCGCGCCAATCGATGCAGGCGCCAAGCAGTCGCTCAACATCTTTACCGGCAACAGCAATGACCCGGGCTGCTGGGCGCCGCTCGGCGATCCGTTCGCGCAACTGTTCTGCTTCTTCAACGAGCACATCGCCGCGTACGTGCCGTCATATCCGGAACGTGATTACATCGCTCCGGTCTTCGCGTTCAACACGACTGAGAACGGACTGGGCAACCAGTTCGGGCTGCTTGGATTCGCCGATGACAACTGGGTCGACGGCACGCAGACCTTCGTGTTCGCGTTCAACGCGGATATCTACCGCGCGCTCGGCTATGGCTTCACCGGCACGGTCATTCATGAAGTCGGGCATCACATCGGGATGTCGCATCCGCATGACGGCTTCGATCCCGAGACCGGCGTGGACTTCGACGCGAGCGGTGAATTCTTCTTCGCGTGGGCGGGCGACGAGAGCGAGACGGTGATGCACTACTTGACGCTCTCCAATCGGTTCGGCGAACACAACCGCGACAACATGTATCGCTGGGAGACGGCGGGCTACTTGAACTGGGCCAACGCACTCGCCGGCGACATTCTGGAGAGTCCGAACGCGTCGAGCGTGTTCGTCAAGCTGGTGGCGGCAGACGCGCTTGCGGCCATCGCCAAGGCCAGACTGGACCACTGGGACTATCTCGATGCCGCCGAGCGAGCCCGCGCGGCCTACCTCACCCTCGTCTCCGCCGCCAACGACATCGGCGTCTCGTCGGCACGACTCGACGCGGCGCGCAGACGGCTACCGGCGTCGCGGATCCGCAAGTACGTCTGCAGACCTCGCCAACTCGTTGAACGTGTCATTCAGGAAAAGATCTGAGCGAGGTCAGGTCAAAAGGCAAGGGGCACAAGGCAAAGGCGAGGGCCTGGTCCAGGTGCCTCGCCTTTGACCTTTGACGGTTTGACCTTTGCCTTCGACTACGCAGTAGTCGCGCCGCCTTCTTTCACGACACGAACCTTCAGCGGCACGGTGACCTCGCGATGCAGCTTGAGCGGCACCGTGTGCTCGCCGATCGCCTTGATCGGCTCGGGCAGAATCAGCTTGCGCCGATCGATCTCGAAGCCCTGCGTCTTGAGATAGTCCGCGATGTCGACCGCGGTCACCGAGCCATAGAGCTGCTCGGTGTCACCGACTCGGCGCTCGATCGCGATATCGACGCTGGTCAGCTTGGCGGCAATCGCCTCGGCCTGGCCCTTCTCGGCGGCCTCGCGCGCCTCGACGATTTTCCGCTCGCGCTCGACGTGCCGTTTGTTGCCCTCGGTCGCCGGCAGCGCCAGCTTCCGCGGTAGAAGGAAGTTGCGCGCGTAGCCGTCGGCGACCTTGACGATCTCGCCACGCTTGCCGACGTTGTCGACGTGAGTTCTGAGAATGACTTCCATTACTTACTCCGTCGTGTACGGGATCAACGCCAGCTGGCGCGCCCGCATGATCGCCGTCCGCAGCTTCCGCTGGTGCAGCGCGCAGGTCCCTGAAATACGCCGCGGCAGCACCTTGGCGCGCTCGGGCACGAACGGCATCAGGAGCTTCACGTCCTTGTAGTTGATGTCGTCGATCTTGTCCGAGCAGAACTTGCAGACCTTGCGGCGCCGGAACATCGGCCGGCGCTGCGCGTCCTTCCCCTGCTGCGACGAGCCACCCGACTTGCCGCGGCCTCCGAAACTCTTCTTGCCGTTCATCGCAGCTCCTCCCCGCCCATATCGAACCGATCGTCACGATCGTCATCCGGCTCGCCACGCTGGCCTTCGCCGGGCTGTCGATCCGCGGGCAACCCGCGCGCGACGCGACGACGGCGCGTCGTCTCGGTGCGCCGGTTGCGTGTCCGATCGACGACAGCCTGCTCCTCGTCCACGCGAACGACGAGATGGCGAATGACGAGATCGGTGACCTTGAGACGACGGTCGATCTCTTTCATCAACTCACCGTCGCCGTTGATCACTTCGAGGACGTAAGTGCCTTCCTTGTGACGGCCGATTTCGTAGGCGAGCTTGCGGCGGCCCCAGTTGTCGGTCTTCTCCAGCTGGCCGTTCATGCGCTGCACGATCCCCTCGACCTGCGTGTGCACTTCGGTCACCTGCTCGTCCGTCGCGTCTGGTGACACGACGTACACGAGTTCGTACTTCCTGCTCATACGGTCTCCTTCTGGACTACGGCCCTTCGACTCGGCGCTGCGCGCTCTCGCTCAGGGCAAGGAGTCATTCAACGTCGGACGCGTCAGCGTCCGAGGATGCCGAGGCATCCGGGTTGTACACGTTCATCACTTTCGAGATGCCTTCCGCGGCAAACATCTCGGCGGCATCCGCCGCCCGCGTGATGAGCGTTTCGAGCTCGGTCTGTTCACTTCGCTCGAACCGTGCGAGCACGTGATCGGCCAGATCGCGCCGGCCGTCTCCGCGCCCGACTCCCAACCGAAGCCGGGAGAAATCCGTGGTCCCCAGTCGCTCGATGATCGACTTGAGACCGTTGTGCCCGCCCGCCGATCCGCGGGCGCGTGCACGCAACTTTCCAAACGGCAGCGCCGCTTCGTCCACGACCACGAACAACTCGTCGTGGGCGACATTGAAGTAGCGAACCAGACCAGCGACCGAGTCGCCGCTGTTGTTCATGTAGGTCAGCGGCTTCGCCAGCATCATCGGCTCCGCGCCGAACCGTTTGCCGATCAACGTCTCGGTGATCTGCGACGGACCCGAGGCCCAGTCGATGCCATGGCGCCGCGCGATTTCGTCGACGACCATGAACCCGACGTTGTGACGCGTGTCCCGATACTCGCGCCCAGGGTTGCCGAGACCGACAATGAGCTTCACGTCGTTCAGGCGGGTCTAAAGACCCGCCTCTACTTCTTGTCCTTGGCGGCCGCTTCCTCTTTCTCTTCCGTCTTGCCCTTCTTGATGACCTCGGGTTCGGCCGGAGCTGCTGCCGGTGCGCCCGCTTCCGCCGTGGCCGCCGCCGGCTCCTCTTCGGCCTTCGGCATCACGATGTGCACGAGCATCGTGTCGCCTTCGCTGATCGCCTTCCACTTCGGATCCACCGGCAGGTCGCGCAGTCGGATCGATTCGTGGAGCATCAGTTCGCTGACGTCAACCGTGATGTTTTCGGGAATGTCGGTCGGCAGGCACTCGACCTCGATCTCGCGCGTGACGAAGTCGAGCAGGCCGCCCTGCTGCTTCACGCCCTTCGACTCGCCCTTCACGACCACCGGCACGGTCACGACGATCGCCTTGTCCATCGCCAGCTGATAGAAGTCGGCGTGGAGCAAGTGATGCGTAATCGGATCGAGCTGATACTCGCGAACCATGACGCGCGTCTCGGAGCCACCCAGCTTGAGGTTGATTAGCGTGTTGGCGCCTGAGTCCGAGTGCAGGATGCGCAGCACAGCTTTGGGATCCACGGCGACAGCGACACCTTCCGGTGCCTTGCCATCCTTGCCGGGACCGTAGAACACGGCGGGAATCTTGCCGCCGGCGCGGAGCCGATTCGCTTCGTTCTTGCCCCGACCTTCTCTCTTTTCCGCTACAAGCGTCGCATCCATATCTGATTCCTGATTCCAGATTCCAGAATCCTAACGTCCTACACAAACAGCGAAGACACAGACGTTTCTTCGTGAATATTCCGTATGGCCTGACCGAGCAGCCGCGCCACCGACAGGACCATGATCTTGCGGCACCCCTGCGCCGATCCGTTCAGCGCGATCGTGTTCGTGACGATCAGCTGATCGATCGGCGAATCCTCGATGCGCGCAATCGCCGGCCCCGACAGCACGCCGTGCACAGCACACGCGAACACGCGCTCGGCACCTGCCTGCTTGAGACCAAGCGCGGCTTTTTGAATCGTGCCCGCGGTGTCGATGATGTCGTCCTGCAGGATGCAGGTGCGACCTTCGACGTCGCCGATCACATTCATCACCTCGGCCGTGCCTTCCTCATTACGCCGCTTATCCACGATGGCGAGTTCAGCGCCAAGCCGCTTCGCATACGCACGCGCGCGTTCCGCGCCGCCCGCATCGGGCGACACGATCGTGAGGTTCGGAAAGTTCAGCCGCGAGCAGTACTCGATGATCACCGGCGCCGCGAACAAGTGATCGACCGGAATATCAAAGAACCCCTGAATCTGCGCTTTATGCAGATCCATCGTCAGCACGCGATTCGTGCCGGCGGCACTCAGCAGGTTCGCAACCAGCTTGGCCGAGATCGGCACACGCGGCTTGTCTTTCCGGTCCTGCCGCGCGTAGCCGTAGTACGGCACGACCGCCGTGATGCGCGCCGCTGACGAACGGCGGAACGCATCGATCATCACCAGCATCTCCATCAGATGCTGGTCCACCGGGTTCGACGTCGGTTGCACGATGAAGACATCCGCGCCACGGATGTTCTCGTCGATCTGGAACGACACCTCACTGTCCGGGAATCGCCGCAGGCTGCACTTGCCTAACGGAATCCCGAGACAGTCGGCAATCTCCTTTGCCAACTGCGGGTGGGCGCTGCCCGAAAAAACTTTCAGGTCGCCGAAACCGGTTGACAAGAGACCTTCACCGCTGAGGGATCGCTTCATGCAGTCGTCGCCTAGTCCGCCTGGCCTGCCAACCGAAGCGCCCACCTCCGCTCGCCTCGTTCCGTGCGAGCCATCGTGCGCGAAGGTTGGTTGGGGCGGGAGGATTCGAACCTCCGAATACGGGATCCAAAGTCCCGCGCCTTACCGCTTGGCCACGCCCCATCGCGTAGGAGCCGCTCGCCTACGGTGGCGCAAACCCTTAGTGTAGTCGAGACTTGGCGTTTCCGGCAAGGCTGAGCGACGGAGTTGGCCTGCCGGCCGCTGCTGCGCAGCGTCCGGGGCTGGCTTACCGGCTGCTGTTGCGCCGCGTCCGGGGTTGGCTTACCGGCCGCTGCTACGCAGCGCTCTCGGCTGGCTTCGCCGTGCGTACTCGCCGCGGCCGAGCGACTCGGTCATCAGCACGCGCCACGCCGATCCCGAGAGCTTCTCCACCGCGGCTTCGGCCTCGGAACGTTGTTGAAAGAGGCCGAATACCGTCGATCCACTGCCCGACATGGCCGCTGCCAGGGCGCCGGCGCGTTTGAGCGCGGTCTTCATCTGATCGATTTCGGGGTGATGGCGGGCGATTGGGGCCTCGAGGTCGTTGATCATCTGTGCGGCGCGGGACGGCCATGGCCCGGGGACATGCTGGGCCTCGCGGACGATTGGGCCGCGCGCCTGGCTCCGTTCGGCGTCGTACCAGCCATACGCATCGGGGGTCGAAACGCCGAAGCCGGGCACGAGCAGGACAATCCAGTGGCGAGGCAGGTCTGCGAGCGGATAGATCTCGTCGCCGCGGCCGAGGCCGAGGGCGGTACCACCCGACAGGAAGAACCCGACGTCGGCGCCAAGCGTGGACGCAACGTCCATCAGCTGGTTCGGCCGAACCGGTACGCGCCAGGCCTGCGTCAGCCCGAGCAGCGTCGCGGCGGCATCCGTGCTGCCGCCGCCGAGACCACCCTGCAACGGGATGCGCTTCTGGATCCGCACGAGCACATCGCGGACGGGACCATCACGTCGCAGCGACCGCCACAGTGCATCGGCGGCACGCCACACCAGATTCGATCGATCGAGTGGAACGCCGGCCGCGTCGCACTCGATCGCAAACGGTCCCTCACGAGGAACGCATTCGACCGTGTCGTGCAGCGCCAGCGCTTGAAACACCGTGCGCAACTCGTGAAATCCGTCGGGCCTGGTGCCCAGCACGCGCAGGTCGAGATTGATCTTGGCGTGGGCCCGGACGGTCATCGGCCTGCCAAGCCCGTTGGATGTGCTCATCAACGCTTGATCCGGATCTCGAACAATCGGGGCCAGAACTTTCCGGTCACGAACAGCCGATCCCGCGCCGCATCATAGGCAATCCCGTTGAGCACATCGTCGGTGCCGGAGCGCACTGGACCGCGGATGCCAGACAGATCGAGCCATGCCGTCACGCGCCCGGTGTCGGGGGCGATGATCGCAATGCGATCGGTGAGCCACACGTTGGCGAACACGTCGCCCTTCACCCACTCGAGCTCGTTCAGGTTCTCGATCGATTTGTCGCCGTCCTTGACGGTCACACGGCCGGTCTCTCGCAATGTCTCGGGATCGAGAAAGCGGAGCGCTGTCGTGCCGTCGCTCATGATCAGACGACGACGATCGTGGGTGAGGCCCCATCCCTGGCCGGTGTAGTCGAAGGTCCGCTGAAGGGCGAACGTCGAGAGGTCGTAGACGAACCCGATCTTGCTGGTGTAGGTGAGCTGAATGAGCCGATCGTTCCAGTCGGTCATCCCTTCAGCGAAGTAGCGCCCATCGACACTGATCCGCTGCAGGACCTCGCCGGTCTCGAGCCGTACCTTCCGAAGACTCGACTGGCCGTTCAGCCCGGTGCTCTCGTAGAGAACGCCGTCGCGGACGATCAGCCCTTGCGTGAAGGCTTGGGGATCGTGCGGGAACGAGTTCACGACGGTGTAGCCGTAGACCGGAGCTGACGTCACCACCTTCGCGCGCTGCGCCTTCGTCGGCAACACCAGCACCGACATGACTCCGAGTATCGCGATGACGATGACGCGTTTCATGGCGCTCGCAAGGGACCGCTCTGACGCAGTTCGTCGAGCGTCAGCGGCTTTGCACCGGGCGGCACATCGATGCGGAACGCAGCTGGATCCAGATCGACATTGGTCTCGAGCTGCGAGATGCCAGTCGTCAGGTCAACAGGGACCTTCTGCGACGCCGACGTCAGCCGGACGGACGCTGGAAACTGCGACTGCCCCATGGTGTATTCGAGCTGCCACCCGTCGCGTTGTGCAGCGCGGAGCTCCCACTGCGACGACGCGCGGCGCAGATAGAGTTTCCCGCCTCCCTGCAGATCGATCGACGCCCATCCGTTGCCATGCTGCTGCCCGCCGGTCGGCATCGGGTTCGGCACAACACAGCCGGTGAGAATGGCCTGCAGATCCGCTGGTGCGAGATTGACTCCGACCAGCGCCTCGAGAATCGCTTGCGGAGGCTGACCGCGGAGTACTCGCTGGTCGCGCGGCATCGACAGCACGGCATCACCGCCTTGTGCCGCGAGCATGAAGATCGGTTGACCGAACGGCGGAACACCTTCGAGCCGCATGGAGGCCGGCCGTTCGAAGCCGGCGTGCACGTTGCCGCTGAGACGCTCGCCGTCGACGCGTCCGCGCAAATTCAGTACAGCCCTCAGCGTGCGCACCCCGGCGCATGAAGACGACACCTGTTTGTGAACAGCAGCGAAATCGGACAGCGGAGTGCCAGCGTCGGTCGGCAGTGTGACGCGGCGTGGGCCACACGCGGTCACGCAACAGGCAAAACTCAAAATGCAAAAGAGACGAAGCCAGGTTTTCATCGGCTACGGTCTTTTTTGCATTTCATTTTGCATTTTGCACTTTGCCTTTGGCGTTATTGATCTTCTTCTCGATCGCGTCGCGCTGAATGTCGGAGCCATCTCCGTTGAGCGCGCGGGTCCACGCGGCGATCGCTTCTGCGAAGCGGCCCTTCCGCGCATGCAGATCGCCGAGGTGATCCTGAATCTCTGAATTCTGCGGAAGCTTGGCCGCTGCGGCGACGAGATATTTCTCCGCGTCGTCCAGATCGCCGCGGCGGAAGTGTGCCCATCCGAGGCTATCGAGATACGCGCCGTTATCGGGCTCTGCGTCGAGCGCGCGGCGAACCAGCCGAATCGCCTCGTCGAGTTGCTCACCGCGTGTGGCCAGCAGGTAGCCGAGATAGTTCAGCGCGTTGGCGTTGGCCGGTTCGGCAGCGAGCAACTGGCGCAGCATGCGCTCAGCATCAGGGGCACGTCCGGCATCAGCGTACACGTCGGCCAGCGCGAACATCGTCGCCGTGTCTTTCGGGAACTGCTTCACCGCAGCCTCGAGCACCGAGATACCGCCACTGCGATCGCCGGAATCGAAGAGCGCCCGGCCCTGCAGTCTCGGGAAAACCGGCTCAGTCGGATGCTGCTTCCGCGCGTCGCCGGCAAACCCTGCGGCACGAGCGTATTCCTTGGCCTCGAGCAGCACGGCGATGCGGCGAATCTTCAAGTCGCGATCGCCCGGCCGCACAGCAAGCGCCAGTGTGTAGCTGGCCGCCGCGTCCATCAGCAGACCGGCGTCTTCCTGATACTGCGCGAGCGCAGACGCGACACGCGGCTCGTCTTCGATGATCTCCTGCAGCGTGTTAATCGCCGACTTCAGATCCTTTGACGCGGCATAGGCCTGGGCTATTGCCAAACGGCCCTGCACCGAGTTGGGATTCTGACTGAGCACTCGCGTCAGTGTTGCCACTGCCTTGTCGGGTGAGCCGTCGCGGATATACAAGCGGCCGAGCGTGAAATAGAGCTGGGGATCGGCGGTGACCGTGGTCCCTGCGGACGCGTTTTCGAGATAGGTGATCGCTTGCTTGATGTTGGCTGTGGCCTGCGCACTGTTCCGTTCACCGCTGGCGTCAGCGGCCGCGGCGTACAGCAGCCCGAGCACGCGATTGCCTTCGACGTTTTTGTCGTCGATCGCGAGCGCGGCTTTTGCCGCTTTCTCGGCATCAGCGCGTTCGTTCCGGCGAAGATGCAGTGCAGCAATCTCGGCGCGGACCTCGGCCGACTTGGGATCGGCAGCGGCGGCACGGTCGAGCGCCGCACGCGCGCCCTTGACGTCGCCATCGGCCTCGAGCCGTCGAGCCAGCAGGAATTCGTAGTAAGTGTCTGTTGACGCTTGAGCCAGCGCCGACAGCGGTGTCCCGATAAACAGGGCGATCATCACGGCTAGGGTCGAGCGGCGCGTAAACAGCATCACGCAATGATCTTAGCGCAAGATGCTATATTTCCCAGTCGGAGCTGACGATGCCTGTGGACGCCGAGCTGCTTGAGATTCTCGCCTGCCCTAACTGCAAGACACCGGTCACGCTGGTGAAGAACGGCACCGGTCTGAAGTGCGGTACATGCCACCGCGTCTACCCGATCAAGGACGACATCCCAGTCATGCTGATTGACGAGGCGACCATCGAGCCCTGACGCAGTGTGTCGTTCCCACTTCGTGGTTCTCACTGCTCCGTTCGTGTTCACGTTCAGGTTCGCTTCTGCGTTCAGGGTTCGAGGTTCTGGATTCTGAGTTCAAGCTCCGGTCCCGCTGTCTGGCCGGGCACTGTCGCGCGAATCCGCTCGGTACGAACGTGAACCAGAACACGAACCGAGAACTGAGAACCGAGAAGCGTGAACGCCAGTGAAAATCCTGCTCGTTCGCCTGCGCCTGATCGGCGACGTCGTTTTCACCACACCCGTTATCCGTGCGCTGCGCCGTCAGTATCGCGATGCGCACATCGCGTACCTCGTCGAGCCGTCAGCGGTCCCGGTCGTTCGCAGTAATCCGCATCTCAGCGATGTGATCGTCGCCGCGCGTCGCCGCGGCGTTGAACGGATCGCGGACGACTTCGCGCTCGGACGACGACTGCGTCGCGAACGGTTCGACATCGCGATCGACCTGCACGGTGGCCCACGGGCGGCATGGCTCACGTGGGCCAGCGGTGCGCCCATGCGCATCGGCTATGACATGCCATGGCGGTCGTGGATCTACACCCATCGCGTGCAGCGATCGCCCGATCTCTTTCCTCGTCACTCGGTCCTCAATCAGTGGGATCTGCTCGCGCCTTTAGGCGTGGGCGCCTGCGCGCCCGAACACGACCCGGTAGAGATGACCGAGGACGCAGCCGCCGCTCGTCGCGTTCGCGAGCGCCTCGATGCGGCCGGCATTCACGAGGCTCATCGCCTCGTCGTCGTGCACGTCAGCGCAGGAAATGAATTCAGGCGCTGGCCCGAAGACGCGTTCTGTTCGACGATCGTCGCTCTGGCCGAGCGGGACGCCCGTTGCCGGATCATCGTCGCCTCGGGTCCATCCGATGCGGCGGCAGCGGCCCGCGTGACAGAGGCCGCTCGGTCGAGGCTGTCCCGGCCAGAATCCCTGCCGCCGCTGCTCGAATGGGACCTGAATGAGCTTCGCGCACTCGTTGCCCGCGCGGCGGTGTACATTGGGGGCGACAGCGGGCCCCTGCACGTGGCCTCGACGACCACCACGCCGATCGTCGAGTTGCTCGGGCCGACATTGCCGGAGCGGTCCCGCCCGTGGCGGGATCCGCGGCTCGGCGCCGAGATGGTAGACGCCGGTCCGCTGCCGTGCCGGCCGTGCGATCAGCGTCGTTGCATACCTGGAGACTTCCGGTGCCTGACGCGGATCACGCCGGAGCAGGTACTGGCAGCCGTGGAGCGTGTACTGACATGAACGCCACGACCTTGAGCTTATCGTCCGACGCCCACGCGACGCCCCTGCTCGACAGGGTGACAGTCGCGCTCTTGCTGGCGTTCGTCGCGACGGTGCAGGTGTCGATTGTCGCGGCCCAGGCATTCCTCGTCCTGCTGCTGTTCGCCTGGGTGGCGACGCTGGTGCGCGACAAAACGCGTCCGGCCGCACCGCGTTTCTTCGTGCCGTTGCTGGCCTATGCCGCCGTGACGCTGATCTCGTCAGCGTTCTCGATGGATCCGATCGAGAGCTTCATCGACAGCCGGCAGCTCTATCTCTTCCTGATCGTGCCGGTCGTCTACGACGTCGCGCGCGGCGCCCGCACCAAAACGGTGGCGGATGTGCTCGTCACGGTCGGCGCACTCGCCGCCGCGTACGGAATCATCCAGTACGGCATGCTGCATTTCGATAGTCTGCGCCTGCGGCCGCGCGGGACGATGGGCCACTACATGACGTACTCCGGCACGCTGATGCTCGTGATCGGCGTTGCAGCGGCGCGCATCGTCTTCGGCATGCGCGACCGGCTCTGGCCGGCGCTCGTCATGCCGGCGCTCATCGTCGCAATCACGCTCACGTTCACGCGCAGCGCGTGGGTAGGTGTCTGCGTCGGCGTCAGCCTGTTGTTCATCCTCAAGGACTTCCGTCTGACCGGCTTGATCCCGGTGATCATCGCGTTATTCTTCGCGTTGGCGCCCGATCGGATCACGGACCGCCTCATGTCGGTGTTCGATCTTCGCGATCCGAGCAGCCGCGATCGCGTGGCCATGCTGCAGACCGGCGCCGCGATGATCAAAGACCATCCGCTGGCCGGCGTCGGTCCGAACATGGTGGAGCGCCTCTACCCCCAGTATCGCGACCCGAACGGCGTGCAGAAGGTGAACCCGCATCTGCACAACGTGCCGGTGCAGATCGCCGCCGAACGGGGTGTGCCGGCCCTCGCGGTGTGGCTCGTCTTCATCGGCACGCTCGCTGCCGGTGTCTTCGGGATCTTCCGCCGCGCTCAGGACCGTGTGCTCGCCGCAGGTGCACTTGCCGCCATAGCGGCGATGTTGTCTGCCGGTATGTTCGAGTACAACTTCGGCGACTCGGAATTCCTGATGCTGTTCCTGATCATCGTCACGCTGCCGTTCGCCGCGGAACGCCCCGACCCTCATGCTGCTGCCGCCGGTCACGCCTGATCGGGCGCGGCGGATCGCCGGCGCCGCGGGTAACGCCCGCATACTCGTGATCGGCGACGCTATGCTCGACAAGTTCATCGTCGGCCGCGTGACACGAATTTCGCCCGAGGCGCCGGTGCCGGTGGTCGCGTTCGATCACGAGATGTTCCGGATGGGCGGAGCGGCCAACGTCGCGCACAACATCACTGCGCTTGGCGGCCAGACGACGCTCGTCGCGGTCACCGGCATGGACGATGGTGCAGGGACCCTCACGCACGCCTGCCGAGAAGCGGGCATCGCGCCGTCGCTCGTTGGCGATGCCAGCCGGCCGACCACGACCAAGGTCCGCATCGTCACCGATCGGAATCAACAGGTCGCGCGCATCGATTACGAGGCTGACGCCGAGATTGCTGACGACATCGAGCGGCGCATCATCGGCGAGATCGAAACGCACGCGCCTCGCGCAACCGCGATCGTTATTTCCGATTATCTGAAGGGATGCATCACGCGGACGGTGGTGCACAGCGCGGTCGCCAACGCCGCACCGGGCGTGCCGGTGCTGGTCGATCCCAAGATTCCCCACATCGAGTACTACGCCGGCACGACGCTCGTCACACCCAACCATCACGAGGCGGAGGTCGCGACCAACACGCGAATTCGCAGCGAGGACGAAGCACGTGCCGCGGCGCGTCAGTTTCGCGCGCGCGCACAGTGCGCGAATGTGCTGATGACGCGAGGCGATCAAGGCATGTGGCTGCTCAGCGAGGAGAGCGAGGGACATTTACCCTCGGCCGCACGCGAAGTGGCCGACGTGACGGGTGCGGGCGACACCGTGATTGCGACGATGGCGGTGATGCTCGCGGCCGGAGCGACGATGGGCGAGGCCGCACGGCTCGCGAATGAAGCCGCGGGCCTTTCGGTGGCGAAGTTTGGGCCAGCGACGGTCAGCCTGATGGAATTGCTGAAAGGCGTCGAGGCTGCGGCCGCTACCTAAACCTCAGCCATCTCAACCACCGGCGAGCAAAGCTGTGACAGTTTTTGCGAGCGCGGCGCCCAGCGTCGCGTGCTGATCGGCGTCGAGGTGGATGCCGTCATGCGGGCTTGTTGATACCACCCGGCCCGCATCGTAGAACCGGCATTCCATTTCGGCAGCGATCGCGGCGTAGGCTTCGGCCGCTCGTTCCGAACGGGCCGGCGCGCCTTCGAACTTCTCCCAGATCGGCTTACCGACCGGCGTCGTAATCGGCGGCGGCGCGACAACCAGGATCGGCGGTACCGGCATCCCGGGCTCGATCGGCGCGCGTCTCATCGCGCGAATCACCGAAGCCAGGCCCTGTCCGGAATGCCACGCGTTGTTCTGGTGGACCGACTGAAAGTCGTTCGCACCGAGCATCACGATCACCAGCGCGAGCGGCGAGTTGATCTCCATTCGCTGCTCGATGCCGTCCAGGGCGTTGCGTCCCGGCTTGAACGGGTCGTCCCATGCGGTTCGCCGGCCGTTGAGACAATCTTCGATCACGCGAACCTGGTGACCGCCATCCACAAGCGCACGTTCCATCACACCTGGCCAGCGCTCGGGGAACGACAGACGACGCCGCGTGTTCGGAATGATTCCCCACGACAGCGAATCGCCGTAGACCAAAATGTGCTGCATCCCGAACGATTTCAGATTGAACGATCTTTGATTGTCGATTTCTTGTTGATTGGCGATCGTCGAACCTTGATTTGTGCCGCCATCGGCGGCAACGCAGAAATCAACAATCGCAAATCGCAAATCAACAACGATTCATCAATCAAAGATCGCCAATCATCAATGCCGAAAGTGTCTCCTGCCAGTAAACACCATGGCGAGCCCGTGCTCGTCGGCAGCGGCGATGACCTCGGCGTCCTTCATCGACCCACCCGGCTGCACCACCGCTGTCGCTCCTGCATCGGC
>JBKPRH010000003.1:0-7821 GCA_046765795.1 Acidobacteriota bacterium
AACTACATCAAGGCGCTCAACAAGGGCGTGCTGAAGGTGATGTCGAAGATGGGGATCTCGACGCTGCAGAGCTACTGCGGCGCGCAGATCTTTGAAGCCATCGGCTTGAGCCAGGCGTTCATCGACAAGTACTTCACGCACACGACCTCGCGCATTGGCGGCGTCGGTATCGACATCGTGGCCGAAGAGGTCGCGATCCGTCACTCGCGTGCGTTCGGCCGCCAGCCGGTCCGGCCTCAGGAGCTCGAGGCAGGCGGCGAGTATCAGTGGCGCCGCGACGGCGAATATCACTTGTTCAACCCGGATACGGTGTTCAAGCTCCAGCACGCAACGCGTAGCGGGCAATACAAGATCTTCAAGGAGTACACACGCGCCGTTGACGTGCAGAACGAGCATCGTGCGACGCTGCGTGGACTCTTCCGCCTGAAGCCCTCCGGGAAGAAGGTGCCGCTCGAGGAAGTCGAGTCCGTCGAGTCGATCGTCAAGCGATTTGCCACCGGCGCGATGTCATACGGCTCGATCAGCCAGGAAGCGCACGAGACGTTGGCGATCGCCATGAACCGCCTGGGTGGCAAGTCGAATACCGGCGAAGGCGGCGAGGATCCGGAGCGCTACATTCCGCTCACCAACGGCGACTCGAAGCGCAGCGCGATCAAACAGGTCGCCTCAGGACGATTCGGTGTCACCAGCGAGTATCTGGTCAACGCCGACGAGTTGCAGATCAAGATGGCGCAGGGTGCCAAGCCAGGCGAGGGCGGTCAGCTCCCCGGGCACAAGGTGTATCCGTGGATCGCGAAGACGCGCTACTCGACGCCTGGTGTCGGCCTGATTTCACCGCCACCGCATCACGACATCTACTCGATTGAGGACCTGGCGCAGCTGATCTTCGATTTGAAGAACTCGAATCCGCGCGCACGGATCTCGGTGAAGCTGGTGGCCGAAGGCGGCGTTGGTACGGTTGCCGCCGGTGTCGCGAAGGCGCATTCGGATGTCGTGCTGATCTCGGGCCACGATGGCGGCACGGGTGCGTCGCCGCTCACGAGCCTCAAGCACGCGGGTCTACCGTGGGAGCTCGGTCTCGCGGAGACGCAGCAGGTGCTCGTCCTCAACAAGCTGCGCGACCGCATCATCGTGCAGACCGACGGTCAGATGAAGACCGGCCGCGACGTCGTGATCGCCGCACTGCTCGGCGCCGAGGAGTACGGCTTCGCGACGGCACCGCTCGTCGTGATGGGGTGCATCATGATGCGCGTCTGCCATCTCAATACGTGCCCGGTCGGCATCGCGACGCAGGATCCGGAGCTGCGCAAGAAGTTCACCGGCACGCCGGAGATGGTGCAGAACTTCTTCCGGTTCGTCGCCGAGGAAGTGCGCGAGCTGATGTCCGAGCTCGGCTTCCGCACGATCGACGAGATGATCGGCCGCGCCGATTGTCTCGACATCGATCGCGCCATCGAGCACTGGAAGGCCAAGGGCCTCGATCTGACTCCGCTGCTGCATCAGCCGGCGCTACCCGCATCTGTCGCTCGGCGGAAAGTGCGAGAGCAGGATCACGAGCTCGACACCACGCTCGACAACGATCTGATTCGTGTCGCAATGCCGGCGCTCGAGCGCAAGGAACCCATCGAGTTCAACGCGTTCATTCGCAATGCGGATCGCACCGTCGGGACGATGCTCGGGTCCGAGGTGACGCGCCGTCACGGCGGGCATGGCTTGCCCGACGACACGATTCGCATCAACTTCACCGGCTCAGCAGGTCAGAGCTTCGGTGCGTTTGTGCCCCGTGGCATGACGATGACGTTGGTCGGCGATGCGAATGATGGCTTTGGCAAGGGGCTCTCGGGCGGCAAGCTGATCGCCTATCCGCCGCGGATGTCCACGTTCAAGTCGCAGGACAACATCATCATCGGCAACGTGGCGTTCTACGGCGCGACCAGCGGTGAGGGCTACGTCCGCGGCGTCGCCGGCGAACGCTTCTGCGTCCGTAACAGCGGCGCGACCGTCGTCGTCGAGGGTGTCGGCGATCACGGCTGCGAATACATGACCGGCGGGCGAGTGGTGGTCATCGGGCGGACTGGGCGGAACTTCGCGGCCGGTATGAGCGGTGGTGTCGCCTATGTGCTCGACTCCGATGGCAGCTTCCCGCGCCGGTGCAATCGCGAGATGGTCGATCTGGAACTCCTCACCGACGAGGATCTCGAGTTCATTCGCGTCGCGATCATGAAGCACGTCACCTACACACGCAGTCACTACGCGGAAGGGCTGCTTGCCGATGCGAGCCTCCTGCGTCGCATCGTCAAGGTCATGCCGCGTGAGTACAAACGCGCGCTCGCCGAGCAGGCCAGGCGCGCCACGGAGTTGGCTCAAACGAAGGTCGTCACCACCGTGAACCTCACGGACGTCGCGACGGTTGCCGTGGAGGACTTGGGGACGACGGTTCATGGGTAAGCCGACAGGGTTCATCGAAGTTCATCGCAAGAAGCATCCAACGCGCCCGGTCGCCGAGCGCGTGAAGGATTGGCGCGAGGTCTATCTGCCGTATCCGTCCGGCGTGCTGGAAGCGCAGGGCGGCCGGTGCATGGACTGCGGCATTCCGTTCTGTCATCAAGGCTGTCCGCTGGGCAACCTGATTCCCGACTGGAATGATCTCATCTATCGCGACCGCTGGCAGGCCGCGATTGAGCGCCTGCACGCGACGAACAACTTCCCTGAGTTCACCGGCAAGCTCTGTCCCGCGCCGTGCGAAGGCTCGTGCGTGCTGGGCATCAACGACGATCCGGTGACCATCAAGTCGGTCGAGGCCGCGATCATCGATCGCGCCTGGGACGAGGGTTGGGTCACGCCACGTCCGCCGACCACTCGCACGTGGAAGAAGATCGCCATCATCGGGTCGGGTCCCGCGGGGCTTGCCGCCGCCGATCAATTGAATCGCGCCGGGCATTCGGTCACCGTATTCGAGAAATCGGATCGCATTGGCGGTCTGCTTCGCTACGGTATACCCGAGTTCAAGATGGAGAAGCGTCATCTCGATCGCCGTCTTGGGGTGATGGAGGTCGAGGGCGTGGTGTTCCGTGCTGGCATCAATGTCGGCGTGGACGTGCCCGCGCATCGCTTGCGCGAGGACTACGACGCCGTGCTGTTGGCCGGCGGTGCCGAGAAGGCGCGCGATCTTCCGGTGCCCGGTCGCGAGCTCAAGGGCGTGCACTACGCGATGGAATACCTCACATTGCAGAACCGGCGATGCGAGGGCGATCAGATCTCAGACAGCGAGTTCATCACGGCGCACGGCAAGCACGTGATCATCATCGGTGGCGGTGACACGGGCGCGGACTGCCTCGGTACCGCGCATCGTCAGGGTGCGTTGTCGGTGCATCAGTTCGAGCTGCTGCCGCGGCCGCCGCAAGAACGCGCGGCCGACAATCCGTGGCCGCAATGGCCGCAGATCTTCCGCGTGTCCACCGCTCACGAAGAAGGCGGCGAGCGTCTGTACGCGGTCTCGACAGAACGCTTCGCAGACGACGGCTCGGGTCACGTCAACGCGCTTCACGCGGTGAAGGTCGAGATGACGAAGAAAGACGGCCGCATGGTGTTCGAGCGTGTGGCCGGCAGCGAGTTCGAGATCCCGGCCGATCTGGTTCTGCTGGCCATGGGGTTCACCGGTCCTGAGAAGGGCGCGCTGCTCACCGATCTCGGCGTGGCGATGACTGAACGCGGGAACGTCGCACGGGATGCGCGGTGGATGACCAACGTGCCTGGCGTCTTCGCCGCGGGCGACATGCAACGCGGCCAGTCGCTCATCGTGTGGGCAATTGCCGACGGCCGCAGTGCGGCGCGGGCCATCGATGAATACCTGATGGGCGAGTCACAGCTGCCGGCACCGCTCGCGTAGCTCGCGAATTCCCAGCTCCCAACGACCAACTCCCAAGCAGCTCGTCCGTGCTATTGCGCGGACGGGCATCGCTGCGCAACTGCATACAGATCAATCAACTGGCGCGTTTTTCGTGATCGGCCGAAACACGAAGAGTGCCTGTACTTTTTGCCACCGCGCTCTGCCTGAACGCGCTGCTGATCTTCTGGGTTCAGCCGCTGTTCGCGAAGATGGTGCTGCCGCTGCTCGGCGGATCGCCGTCAGTGTGGACGACCTGCATGCTGTTCTTTCAGGCCGCGCTGCTGGCAGGTTACGCGTACGGCCATGCCGGCATCCGCGTGCTCGGCCTTCGTCGTCACGCGATGCTCCACGGAGTGCTGGTGTGGCTGCCGCTGTTGCTCCTGCCGATCGCCGTCGATCGGGAGACTGCGGCGGCGACCGAACAGCCGATCGTATGGCTGCTGCAGACCATGGGCGTGAGTGTGGGGTTGCCCTTCGTCGTGTTGGCGTCCACCGCACCGCTGCTTCAGCGTTGGTACTCGTCGCTCGACACGCGCGCGTCGGATCCCTACTGGCTGTATTCGGCGAGTAACGTTGGCAGCTTCGCGGCCCTGCTCGCGTTCCCGATTCTGTTCGAGCCCGCTATTCCTCTCGGACAGCAGACAGCGTTCTGGAAGATTGGGTATGTCGTGGTCGCTGCGCTCCTGACCGCGTGCGCCGTCAGCGTCCTGCGCCGGTCCTCGGCCGGTTCCGATGTTGTGCATCAGGCAGATCCGCGTGACGCCGAACCGATCACCGCGAGCACCCGGATGCGGTGGCTCGCGTTGTCATTCGCTCCATCGACATTGATGCTCGGTGTCACGACGTACCTCTCGACGGATGTCGCGCCGGTGCCGTTGCTCTGGGTGCTGCCGCTGTCGTGCTACCTGCTGACGTTCATCGTCGCCTTCGGTTGGTACTCCGACGCCATGCACACCAATGTGCGCCGGCTGCTGCCCAGCGTGCTGCTGCCGCTGGTGCTGCTGATCGTGTCGGAAGCACCCGTTGCGTTGTGGGTGGCCATTCCCATTCACGTCCTCGGCTTCACCGTGCTGGCCATGCTGTGTCATGGCGAACTGGCCAAGGATCGCCCTGGCGTCACGCATCTCACCGAGTTCTATCTCTGGCTCGCGGCCGGCGGTGTGCTCGGCGGCGTGTTCAACACACTCGTCGCGCCGCAGATCTTCACATCTGTTGCTGAATACCCGCTCGCCATCGCATTTGCCGCCGTGGTCTGCGTGCCCAAGACGCAGTTCCGCGAGGCGGTTGCCAATCCGCGCACGATGATGCGACCCGCGTTCGCCGCGGTCCTCGCGACGGTGTTGCTGGTGGGCGCGCGCCTCGGTGGCGTCGCGCGATATCCGACGATGGCGTTCCTTGGTGCGCCGGCGTTGTTTTTCTGGAACGGCGCGAGGGACAACACCGCACGGTTCTCAGTCGGGATCGTTGGCCTGCTCGCGGCACTCGCGATCGGCAACGCGATCGCCCCGGTGGGAGGCGTGCAGACGCTCGCCGCCGATCGCACGTTTTTCGGCATCTATCGCGTGCGGACCGATCATCACTTCGTCTCGCTCGTCCATGGGACGACGACGCATGGGCGCCAGATAGTGGGCGAACCCAATCCCGAGCCGTTGACCTACTTCCATCGCAAGAGCCCGATCGGCCAGATGTTCGAGACCCTGGGCGCCGATGCGAAGTCTGTGGGTGTGATCGGCCTGGGCACCGGTACGCTCGCTGCCTACGCACAGCCCGGCTCGCGGTGGACGTTCTACGAGATCGATGCGGCCGTGGAGCGCATCGCGCGCGATGCACGGTACTTCCATTTTCTGGAGCACTGCGCTGAGAAATGCTCAGTGGTGCTTGGCGATGCACGACTGACGCTTGCCGGGAGCACGGTCACGCACGACATCCTGGTCCTCGACGCGTTCAGCTCGGATGCGATTCCCCTCCACTTGCTGACGACCGAGGCGCTGCGTACCTATGAGACCCACCTCTCGGAAAGCGGCGTGCTCGCGTTTCATATCTCCAACCGTCACATCAAGCTTGCCCCGGTGATCGCGCGGCTCGCGCGTGAGCGCGGCCTGTCGGCGTTCAGGCGTTTCGACAAGAACATCGATCCGAAGAATGGCCTCGAGGCGTCCGAGTGGGTGGTGATGGCGCGACGTCCTGCGCGTCTGCAAGCGCTCGTCGCCGATGCGAACTGGACACCCCTCATCGCTGACGCGCGTCCGGCGTGGACGGACGATTTTTCCAATATCTGGACAGAATTGCGCTAGTAACAATTTCCGTCGCGTTCCGTCCTCTAACAAATGCGCGTCTCCTGTTCCGCGACGGAACACGCGCGCACTCCATCGCTCCAATCCAGATTGCCCCCTGATGCCCGCGGTTGCCGAGAGGATCGCGCACCTCGGCCGTGGCCCTGAAATTGATGTGCTACCTGAGGTGAGTTCATCTCGGGAGGCAGTATGAAATCGACAGTTTTCGGTGCTGTAATCGGCGCTCTCGTGGTCGGCGCTGCCGGCGCGGCTGACGCGCAGCAGGGTCGTTCGAACACGAACAACACGAAGATCAGCGCCGCGAGCGTCGACGGATACGCGACGATTTACGCGTGCGTCGATCAGGAGAGAGGCGTGCTGCGTTTGCTGCTGCCTCCTGATGTGTGTCATCCAACCCGCGAGTTCATGATTTCGTGGAACGTGGCTGGAAATGGCACCGGTTCACAAGGGCCTGCCGGTCCGATGGGTCCTATGGGTCCTCAGGGGCCTGCTGGTCCTGCCGGCCCTGCGGGTCCTGCGGGTCCGAAGGGTGATACGGGTTTGACTGGTGCGACCGGAGCAACGGGCGCGACTGGTCTCACGGGCGCAACGGGTGCTGCTGGTCCTGCCGGGCCTGCGGGTCCGAAGGGTGACACGGGGGCGACAGGAGCGACCGGTCCTCAGGGGCCTGCCGGTCCTGCGGGTGCGACCGGTGCTGCCGGTCCTGCGGGTGCCACGGGTGCGACCGGTGCTGCCGGTCCTGCCGGTCCTGCGGGTGCGACGGGTGCAACCGGTCCTGCCGGGCCTGCGGGTCCGAAGGGTGACACGGGTGCGACGGGTGCAACCGGTCCACAAGGACCGCAGGGCGTACAGGGCGAACAAGGGCCTGCGGGGCCGCAAGGAGTGCCAGGGCCTGCGGGATCAGGTGGGGGCGGCGGAGCGATCTTCGCCGGCGAATCAGTCCTCCCGGACCTGTCGGTGACCGTTACCAGCTGCCCGTCTCAACAGGACTCGCCGGCCTACGGTTCATCGGTCCCTCTAACGCCGGGTTATTACCGCGCAGTGCTCGACGGCACTACGTCGATTGGCAAGGGGACGAACGGATCATCGCAAATCTCGATCTACGTGTGGAGCTCGTCGGGCTTGCCGCTGACCGAGTTCGGCAAGTCAGTGTCGAGCAGCGGTGCCTCCGAACGCTCGCTCGGGTACTTCCGCTTGACCGTGTCTGACCAGATCAACGTGTTTGCCTATGTCGGTACGAACTGCGGCAACGCGTCGCTGTCGGGCAAGCTCGGGTTCGAACGCGTCGGCGACTAACCGGATCGAGTTCTCGACCCGCGACCTGCCTCTCGAAACTCCTCATACGGGACGGGCGCTCTGTGCCCGTCCCGCCTGCTTTCGTTAGGAGCCTGTCCGCGTCATGGCATGGGTCGCCCGCAACCCCCATGCGCCCTGCGGGTTCCGGCGGCGTGCCGGCATCTGCGGCGTTGCCGCTCCTGGACAAGGTCCCGCCTTGCCGGCGTCGCGGCGCCTTGCATCTACCGACACGGCGCTCGGAACGCGACCCATGCCATTACTCGGACAGGCTCCTAACGCCACCTGGATCGATATCGACGAGACCCTCGATCCGCAGCGTGATGCGGAGCGGTGGGGGTGGGC
>JBKPRH010000004.1:0-3793 GCA_046765795.1 Acidobacteriota bacterium
ATACGGCCATCCGAACGAGGGCACGCTGAAGCTACGATCGCGCCCCGAATCATTTCCCAGTCCCTACTTCGTCGACACTGGCGACTTCGCTGCGAAGAGCACACGGATGACGTCACTCGAAGCCTACTCACGACGGGGCTCGGTGCTGATTGGTTCAGAGTATTTCTTTCAACAGGTGGACGCGCCGGAATCGGGCGACCCATTCTTCCACGGTGGGGAAGTCGCGGCGACGTGGCTCATCACAGGCGAGACTCGCTCCTACAACACGCGCGGCGGATTCTTTAATCAAGTGTCGCCGGCGCGCCCCGTCTTCCAAGGCGGCCCAGGAGGTTGGGAGCTCGTCGGGCGAGTGTCGTTTATCGATCTCGATAGCGGCGCACTGCAAGGCGGCCGCTTCTGGCGGCTCACGCCGATGGTCAACTGGTACCTGTCCGACCATGTGCGCCTCGAGATGACGTACGGCTATGGAACGCTCGACCGGTTCGAGCTTCGGGGCAAGACTCACTTCTTCCAGACTCGTCTTCAACTGCAGATGTAGCGCGCGCGGACGGACTAGACTGGCCCCGCCAACGTCCAACCGTCAGCGCCGCTGCTCGTCGTTGGCCTCAGGTTGCCCGGCTGCGGCCCGTACCTCCTCGACATAGTCGAGACCGCGAGTCTTGGTGACGAAGTTGAACTGGACCTCGGGTAATCCTTCCGACGCCTCGATGACGGAGAGCAGCCGGGTGAACCCATCAGAGACGACGCGCTCGCGCATGTCGGGTTCAGTGGCCCAATCTTCCTGGTAGTGCACCGTGTGGTCGGAGTCCATCCAGGTGTTGCACCCGAGGTGACCAGGTCGTAGACGGAGGGGCGGTGTCAGCGATCGCAGCGCATGCATCAGTCGAGGGGCGCTGCGAGCTGACGCGACGAGAGACACAGTCAGCCGCACCATCGCGCGTGATAAAGCACCGGTCGTTCCATCCATGGGCAGGACATGAAGTGAAAGGATGCTTAATCTTTCGAGCAGTACCGGCCAGTACGCCCGTATTCGCATCGTTAATCTGTGAACTGAGCCCCGACATCGCAGAGGGACCCCGGTATGCCGGAGCCCTCTGCGCCTGGGTTACACAGTCGGCGCCGGCCGTTTGAGTCCGAGTTTGGCGAGACGCGTTTCGAGCGTCGTCGGCTTGAGGCCGAGTTGTTCCGCAGCGCCTCCTACGCCGCGGATCCGCCATCTCGTGCTTTCGAGGACGCGGCGGATATGCGTGCGCTCGACGTCGATCAGCCGGATGCTGCGCCCCGACGCGCTCGAAGACGTCTCTGGCACCGGAATCGTCAGTCGCGGTCCGGCCGCGGTAATCATCGCTCGCTCCACCACGTTCCGTAGTTCACGGATGTTGCCGGGCCACGTATATCGCTGGAGCGCTTCCATGTTGCTCTTGCCGATCGTCTCGATCCGCTTGCCGAAGGCCTTCGAGAACTCTTCCACGAAGTGCCACACGAGCAGCGGGATGTCTTCGATACGTTCGCGCAACGCCGGCACCCGAATCGGAAACACGTTGAGCCGGTAATACAAGTCTTCGCGGAACGTGTCGCCGGCGATCAGCTGTTCGAGATTGCGGTGTGTCGCAGCAATGATCCGTGTGTCAACGGGGATGACTTTCGGACTGCCAAGCCGTTCGAATTGCCGCTCCTCGAGCACCCGCAATAGCTTGACCTGGACCTCCGGGGGCAGGTCGCCGATCTCGTCGAGAAAAATCGTCGAATGGTCGGCGACCTCGAATCGTCCAATCTGGCGAGACAGCGCTCCGGTGAATGCGCCCTTCTCGCGACCGAACAGCTCGCTCTCGATCAGCGTCGAGGGAATGGCGGCACAGTTGACCCGCACCATCGCTCGCGCGTGCCGGAGGCTTCGCTCGTGAATCTGCGTCGCGCACAGCTCCTTGCCCGTGCCGGTCTCACCGAGCAGCAGCACCGTCGAGTCCGTGCTGGCGACCTGTTCGATCTGCTCGATCACGTGACGCGCCGCTGCGCTCTGACCGACGACAATGTTGTCGTCGGGACGCTCTATCGAGTCGCGCCGGCCAGGCCCTGTCTCGCTCCGCAGTTGTTCGCGCAGCCGCCGCACTTCAAGCCGTGCTTTGTCGATGCCGAGCTGGGCATCCTTTTGTTCAGTGATGTCCAGACAGGATCCGACATACCCCGTGAACGAGCCGTCGCTGGCGAACGTTGGAGATGCGGTGCCGGTCATCCACCGCCACTCGCCATCATTCCGACGCAATCGCCACTCCAGGTTGAACGATCGGCGCGCGTCGAACGCGGCCGTGAACACGTCCAGGCACGACTCGACGTCCTCGGGATGCACGCTATCCAGCCAGCCGTGGCGAACCGCATCGTCCAGACTGCGTCCGACGACCTGGAGCCAACGACGATTGAACCACGTGCAGCGCTTGCGCGCGTCGCACATCCAGATCATCACGGAGGCGCCGTCAGCGATCGCCGCGAATCGTTCCTCATTGACCCGCAGCATGTCGTGGGACTGCTTGCGCGCGATCGCCGTGCTGAGGACTTCAGCGATCAGTTGGAACCGGTTGAGCGCGTCTGCTGGCCAACGACGCGGATGACGTGCGGAGGTGAAGCAGACCGCACCGGCCGCCTGTCCGTCGATGGAAAACGGCACGACGACGCCGGAGCGCATGCCGTAGTGTTCGCGGGTCTCCCTCTCCGCGCCGTCGCCGATCTCGTCGAGCGATGCAAAGCAGGCGAGCGCACTCGCGCTGGCGTGCGCATGGGACCAGGGAAACCGCTGTCGCGCTGAACGGACGAGCGCCGGCGGATCAGCAGCGCCTCGCGTCCACGAATGGGTGAGCGCGAAATCGTTCCCACCCTCCGTGAATTCGAAGACGAGCATGCCGTCCACGTCGGCCGCGTCAACGATGCGTCGCTGCGCGCGGGTGATGGCCCGGTCCACATCCTCGGCGTGCAGGTTGGTGAACTCGACCAGCAGGTCGCAGACCATCCGTTCGAATGTCAGCGTATCGTCGAGGCCGTGGTGCTCACCGTTGTGACGAAGACGTTCCGTGATGTGCAGGACCGATTGGGGGTCGGTCGAATCCAGACTTTTCTCTTGGACGAGTGACATGGCTATGACCTATGGCTACTTTTTGCGGACGTCGGGCAGCGTGACGAGCTCGGCGCTGTAATCCTCAACCACGATGGCATCCGAGTCCGACATCTTCACGGATGCCGCGGGCGTCAGCGTGCCCTTCCCGCTGCCTGTGTCGTTGACCTCGATGGTGACGACACCGAACCGGTGTCCTGTCGTTGGCTTGGCAGCGGGTGCGCCGGCACCCACGAAGAAGATGGGGCTTGTCGTGACGACCGTGATGATGCGGCCCTCGGAGCTGGTCATGGCGTAGGCGTACTTCGCGTCGAACTTGGTCTTGCCGACCGTCACGGTTCCGAGCGTTTTCATATCGGCGAGCTGTTTCTGCAGAGCCGCATCGCCACCTGACTTCAGCACGCCCGCGAGCCGCTTTCGATCGGCGTCGGTGGTCCACGCGACGACGTCGATGGCGACGGGCGCTGTTAATGACGCACCACCTGCGGTCTTCATGGAGGCGGTTGCGGTGTACGCCTCTGCGCGCGATTGAGCCGGCACCTGCGCGACCAGCGCCATCGCTGAGGCGAGAGCCAATGCACCAGTGGTGAGCGTCCTCCGAATCTCCATGACGTTCCTCCTCAGAACCGAGCTCGACTGCCAGAGCTCGCATTCGCCGATTGATGCGGCGATGTGACGCCACTCACGCAC
>JBKPRH010000005.1:0-10345 GCA_046765795.1 Acidobacteriota bacterium
TTCAGCTTGGCCAGTGCGTCTTTGACTTCGTCGACCTTGTTCGGACGAATGATGCACTTGATCAACTTCATTGCAGACCCTCCAATGTACGAAGGAGGTCGGAGGTCAGCTCCTGCTGCTCCGCCTCGGTGAGCTTCGAACCACCTTTGGTGATGTGAAAGACGTCAATGGCCTTCTCGCCCTCAGTGGCGATGAGCACGAGATCCACGTCGCAACCATGACGAGAGATGACGCGGCTGATGCGGTAGAGCAGACCCAGGGCGTTGCTGGCGACGATATCGAGAATTGTGTAGCGGCCGGAGGCCTCGTTGTCGGTGCGCACGACCGGCGCAAAGCGCGCCGCACTGCGCGACGCAAGGACGCCCTGCTCGCGTCCGCGCAGCAGCCTGGTGACGTCGGCACGGCCCGCGACCACGTCCTCGAGGACGTGCAGCACCTGGTCGTGAGCATCCGGATTGAGTGCGAGAAAGCGCTCGTCGTCGATGAATTGAAAGACGTCGAGCACCAATCCGTTTGGATTGGTCAAGGCATGACCACGAATGATGTTCATGCCGAACGACGACAGCACACCGCAGATGTTCGAAAACAGAAACGGCTTGTCGAGCGTGGTCACGGCGAGCGTCCAGATCGCGTCGTTCCGCTCGAGCGACACATGCACTTCGTCGGGATGAATGTTCCGCGCCAGACGGACGTGTCTGTAAATGGCGTCGGGCTGAAACAACTGCAGGTAGCGTTGTGGCAGCCCTTCGAGAAATCTGGTGATCTCCGCCGCCGACAGATCATCCGGCCGATGACGCAGCAGCTCGTCGAGGCCGGCTTGATTACGCTCGATCAACTCGTCGCCGTAGCGCTGCGTCAGGTGGTTGTAGGTATCGACGTAGAGCCGCCACAGCAGCTCCTCTTTCCAGGGCGTCAGCGTGCCGGGACTCACCGCTTCGACGTCGGCGAGCGTCATCAGGCACAGCATCTTCAGCCGCTCTTCGGTGCCGATGAACGCCGAGAAGTCTTTGACGATCTCTGGATCCTCGGTATCACGGCGGAAGGCGACAAGCGACATCCGCAGGTGATGCTTGATGAGAAACAGAACCGTCTCTCGCGGCTCACCGACCATATGCAGGCGATCGAGGACGTCCTTTGCCATCCGCTCGCTCTCTGTGGCGTGATCGTCGTCGCGCCACTTCCCGACGTCGTGCAGCAGCAATGCGAGCACGAGCAGCTCGGGCTGACCGACCGACTGGATGACGTTGCGGAAGCGGATGCGATCCGGTTCGTCGGTGTGCGAGACCCGCTCGAGATTGCGAATCGTGAGCAGCGTGTGCTCGTCAACCGTGTACTTGTGATAGAAGTCGCGGACCACTCGCCACGACACGGCCTGGAACTCCGGAAACACGCGGCCGAGCAGTCCGCAATCATGCATCTCCGACAGGCGCGCGTACAGCCCCTGCTTGGGTTTCAGCAGCGCCAGGAGCTTGCCGCGGTCCGCTGCGGTCGGAAAGAAGTCGTCAGCGCGGTATCGATCGACGTGCTGCTGCACGCATGACAGCGTCTCTTCCGCGACGTCGGTTCCGGTATCGATCGCAGCCTGAAACGCCCCTATCCACGACGCCGGATTGCGCGCCGCGGCGATCGGATCGAGGAAACGAATGCCGTCGCGCGACAATCCGAGGTTCGGACCGACCGGCATCGGAGCCGTCTTCCTCGCCCATTCCAGCGATCGACTAACGATGCGCGCGTGCCGGAAATAATCGCTCATCAGTCGCTCGACGCGCTGACGCGGTTCGGCCCCCGGATAGCCGAGCAGGTCCGCGGTTCTTTCCTGCATCTCGTGACTGAGGACGTTCTGGTTGCGCCCGGCGTCCAGATGCAACGTCGATCGGACGCGCAGTAAAAAGTCCTCGGCTTGATCGAAGCGGGCCGGATCGGCGGGCCCACGTCGCAGGAGCAACGGATCGGTCAACATCGCGATCGTACGCGTCGCGGTGAGATCGCGTAATGCACCTGGCGCTTCCTTCACGTCCGGCTCGAGTTGATACAACGTGTCGTTGAAGCCGGCGTGACGTTGATCGATGAGCTCGAGCAGCGATTTGAGAATGTACGCGTGCGTTTCTGCGGTGTGAAAGAGCACACCGAAGCGCTCGAACAGTGGACGCGCGCCGGCCACCGGACGCGCGTCGAGCAACGCCAGCAGGAACTCAGGGTTGTCGGTTTCGAGACGCGTGAAGTCGTCCAGTTCGCGAACCTGATGACCGACGACCACACCAAGGTCCCACAGCGGATTCAGGAACTTGCGCAGGAACTGTTCTTCGTCGGCACCAATGCGGCCGCCGAACACGACAAGCAGATCGATATCCGATTGCAGACAGAGATGCCGCCGGCCGTAGCCGCCCAACGCGAGCACGGCGACGTGCACGTCCGGCGCCGCAACGTCGGCGAACAACTGCCGGAGCATCGCGTCAACGCGATCTGAATACCGCTCGAGCGCGGCGCGGCCACCCGCACCCCGCAACGCGTCCGCCTCGAGCTCGGATCTGGCGGCGTCGAACGCCGTCACGAGGGTGGACGAGCCGGGGCCGGGCTGTGTGAGTGACATGCCGTGATCGTCTCCGATAACCGCCTCAAGCATACGTGCAAGCCGCCGCAAGACACCGGTCCAGGCGCCTCACGCGTTCGGCCTTTGGGGGAGGCTAGTAGCTGAGACCTATCCCGATGGAGCCGATCACCTTCGAGGTATCGCCGAGAATCTCGGCGTTTCTATCGCCCAGGCGGACATACTCGACGCCGCCATGAATGTTCCAGCTGCCCACTCGCGTCGGCATGCTCGAGAGAGGGACAGTCACGATTCCGGCGACGCTGAAGAATCCGAACCGTTCGTCTCCTGCCACCCCCTCGTAGTAATTATCGAGACTGAACCCGGCACGCAGCGGGACGTTCACGGTGAATCCTGCCACCGGAAATCCCGGCGCCGCACCGAGCTCGAGATACGTGCCTTCCTCCGTGCCCCCGTCAGCCTGGCCATCCAGCTCGCGCGCAACGATGACGTACGGTTTGCTGGACAGCCGGCGAAGCGAACGGCTGTCATCGAGCGCAAACTTAAACGACACTTCCTTCACGGTGCTGAAGCCGCCGTTCGGACTCGTGTACGCCGTGTACGTCACGCCGAAGCTCGTGCCCTTCCCGAAGCCGAGCGCGAACGTCGTATAGAAATCGGATTCGTACCAGAGCTTTCCGCTCGGACCGTCACTTCCCGCCTGGCCCGTGTGGAGACTGTTCCAGAGACCGACGTTGACGCCGACGCTCTTGAACGCGCCGTCACCGGAATGCAGCGCGATTCCCAGATCTCCGTAAGGCCACATCACGACACCGGTGTCGTCCTGGGGAATGCCGCGGAACAGATACGCGTTCAGGAAATCGATACCGGACGTGAGCGTCAGGTTCCCGGGATTCGGATCCTTCGGAGCCGAATCCTGGGACCATGCGGGTGAAGCGCCCAGGATCACCCATATCGCACCTACCAGTGCACGCGCGACCCAGCGCGCTGCCTGTGTCGTCGGCGGCATCGAACCTCCTGCGCCGTCAACCGCGCCTAATGGTGAGCGCGGTTGACGCGTGATCCCGCCCGGTGTCGGTGCTAGTACGAGAATCCGATCCCGAACGAGCCAATCACCTGATTGCTCTCACCACCGTTGAAGAACTCCGTCGTGGTGCCGAGCTTCTGGTATTCTACGCCGCCGTGAATGTTCCACGAGCCGAAGCTGCTGGTGCCACCCAGCGGCACCGTGACGATGCCAGCGATGCTGAAGTACCCGAACTTGTTGTCTTCGAATCCGGTCGGAGTGGCCAGTTCGTAGTAGTTGCTCCCGCTCAATCCGATCTTGATTGGGAACGCAATGCTCGCCTTCGACGCTGAATAGCCCGGCGCGAAACCGATCTCGATATAGGTCCCTGCGTTTTCGCCGCCATCGGCCTGTCCGACGCCCACTTCCGTGTCGAACTCACGCGCAATCGCGATATACGGCTTCACCGCGGCCTTACCCAGCTTGCCGCTGTCGTCCACGGCGAGCTTGAACATGATCTCCTTCACGGTTGAGAACCCGTTGTTCGGGCTGGTGTAGGCCGTGTAGGTCGTCGTCAATGACGTGCCACCGCCGAAGCCGAGTCCGAGCGACGCGTAGAAGTCAGACTCGTACCACAGCTTGCCGCACGCGCAGCCGAGGCCCGAGTCAGTGCTGTCAGCACCGGTGTCACCCGAGTGCAGACTGTTCCACGTGCCGAAGTTGATGCCTACGCTCTTCAGCCCGCCCATGCCCGAGTACGCCGAAATACCGAGATCCATGGCAGGCCATACGACGAATCCGGTGGAGTTCTGACGAATCCCGCGGAACATGTACTGGTTCAGGACGTCGACAGAGCCCGTGAGCGTCAACGCTCCGGGATTCGGATCCTTCGCTTCCTGCGCAAATGCGGGCGCGCTCGTCACCATCATCACGCCAACCGCTGCGACGACCGCGAGTGCACTGCGTCGTACTCCATACGTCACGAACATCGATAGACCTCCGTTGAGCCCAAGGAACGCGTCCGCGTTCCGGTCGATCCAGGTTGAGGAATAAGGTGGCGCGCCCATGCACGCCACCGCCAGCATTTTGCGTTGCGAAGTCCTACACGTCTGCCCGAGCCGGCTTGAGCACGGGATGCGCCGCACCTACCACTGACTCGTCGGCCGGCATCGAATCGCCGATCGCGGCATACGCTTCTTCGCCGTGCGCGGTGATGTCGAGGCCCTCGGCCTCTTCCGACGTGGTCGCCCGCAGCGGCATCACCAGACCAATGAGCTTGAGGACGACGAAGGTGCCCGCCGCGCTGTAGAACATCGCGCCGAGAACGGCCGCGCCCTGCACGAGCACCTGCCCCGGATTCCCGAACAGTGCGCCGTCGAATGCACCATTGAGCGCCTTCTCGGCAAACACGCCGGTGAGTAGCGCACCCACCGTGCCACCGAGACCGTGCGCCGCGACAACATCGAGCGAATCATCGAGCGACGTCTTGGCGCGCACCAGGATGCCGAAGTAACTCGGGAACGCCGCGATAGCACCGAGCGCGATCGCGCTCATCGGACTCACATAACCAGCCGCCGGCGTAATCGCAACCAGACCGACCACAATCGCGGTGGCGCAGCCAACGCTGGTCGGCTTGCCCGTGCGAACCGCATCGAGGATCGTCCACACCACCAGCGTCGCCGCCGGCGCGAGCATCGTCGTCACAAATGCGAGGCCGGCCTGGGGACTCGCCGCCAGCGCGCTGCCGGCATTGAATCCGAACCAGCCAAACCAGAGCAGTCCTGCGCCGAGAAGAACGAACGGCACGTTATGGGGAAGAATCGACGAGGAGCCGTAGTCGCTGCGCTTGCCAAGGACCATCGCCGCAACCAGCGCCGCGGCCGCAGCGTTCACGTGCACGACCGTGCCGCCGGCGAAGTCAAACGCGCCGAGCGACGCGAGCCAGCCGCCGCCCCACACCCAGTGAGCAATCGGCGCGTAAATCGCGATCGCCCAGATCGTGATGAACGCGACGTAGGCTGAGAAACGCATGCGCTCGATGATGGCTCCGGAGATCAACGCTGCGGTGATAATGCAGAACGTCCCCTGGAAGGCCATGAAGAGCATGTGCGGGATCGTGCCCTTGGCTTCGAGCCCGACGCCCGAGAGGAACACGTTGGCCATGTCGCCAATCCACGCGTTGGTGCCGGAGAACGCCAGCGTATAGCCGATGAGCGCCCAGGCTATGCCAACGAAGCCGAGCGAAATGAAACTCATCATCATGGTGTTGAGCGCGTTCTTGGAGCGGGCCAGCCCGCCATAAAAGAACGCGAGCGCAGGCGTCATCAACAGCACAAGCGCTGTCGCGATCAGCATCCACGCGGTATCAGCCTGGTTCATGCGTCACCTCACTGGGAAATGGGGTCGGCGCTCTCGATGGAGTCACCCACGGTTGTGTCGGTATGAGCAAGATGAGCGCCACATTCGTCGGCGTGGACATGCGTGCAAATGGCCGGTTTTACTCGAAAAACCATCGATCGGCCGCCGCCGCCGTTAATCTAGAGCAAGACATATTTGTATGTCCCACTCAAAACGTTGACAAACATGTCTGATTGAAATGGTGGACAAAGGAAAGGGGCGAAATCCGCAACGCGGGCCGCGGCCGGGCGCCGACTAATTGAGAGACATTATTGTCTGTTTGCTTTATCGGCTACACATATCTGTAGCATCGACATCACGGGCCTCCGTGGCTATGATCCCTTTTCCCGCTCGCCCCGGGGGGCGGGCGCGCGCTGAACGCAGGACGCGTCAGCGCGGGGCAGGAGGGATACCCCTATGAAGGTCTACGACGCGGGCAGCATCCGCAACGTGGCAGTCGTCGGGCATGGCGGATGTGGGAAGACCCAGCTGGTGTCGACCCTGCTCTTCGCCGCCGGCGCTGTCAATCGCATCGGCCGGGTCGACGAAGGCACCACGGTGACCGACTTCGACGACGAAGAAATCGCCCGCAAACACACGCTGTCCTCCAGCCTCGCGTATGCCGAATGGCAGAAGACCAAAATCAACTTCATCGATACACCCGGCTTCGCCAACTTCCTGACTGACGCCCGCTCTGCGCTGCGCGTCGTCGAAGCGGCCGTGGTGGTCGTGGATGCGGTCTCGGGCGTCGAGGTGCAGACCGAAAAGCTGTGGTCCGAGTCTGCGTCGCTCGGCCTGCCGCGTATTGTCGTGCTCAACAAGCTGGATCGCGAGCGCGCCAGTCTCGACCGCGCCCTCGAGTCTCTGCGTCGCGACTGTGCCAGGGAAATCATCCCGGTGCAGTTGCCACTCGGCGAAGAGAAGGCCTTTATCGGTGTCGTCGACCTGGTGAAGATGAAGGCGCAGACATTCTCCGCCGACGGGAAGATGACCGAGACCGATATCCCGGCCACGCTGACCGATGCCGCCCAGCACGCCCGCGAGCAGCTGATCGAGATGGTGGCCGAGGCCGACGAGCAGCTGATGGAGACCTTTTTCGCCGAAGGCACGCTCACGCAGGAGCAACTGGTCGGCGGCCTTCGTGCGGCGACGATGGCGGGCAAGCTGTTTCCGTTGCTGTGCACATCGGCAGGGCACGCCGTCGCCATGCAACCGCTGCTCGATGCGATCGTCAACTACGCGCCGTCGCCGGCCGAACGCGAGTTCCACACGCTCGGCAAAGACGGAGCCGAGACGACGACGAAGGCGTCAGATACGGCGCCATACGCGGCGTTCGTCTGGAAGACAATTGCTGACCCGTTCGCCGGCCGAATCACGATGCTTCGCGTCGTGTCGGGCACGATCAAATCCGATACGACGGTGACCAATGCCAGCCGCGAGACACCCGAGCGGCTCGGTCATCTGCTCGTGATGCAAGGCAAGACGCAGACGCACGTACCCGAGCTCAAAGCCGGTGATCTCGGCGCGGTCGCGAAGCTGAAAGAAACGCGCACCAACGATTTACTGGCGGACAAAGGCACGGCGATCCGCGTCGCCCCAATCACATTCCCCGAAGCGGTCCTCTCCTACGCCATCGAGCCGAAGAGCCGAGGCGACGAAGACAAGATCAGCTCGGCGATGCATCGGCTCGAAGAAGAGGATCCGAGCATCAAGTACGGGCGCGATCAGCAAACGCACGAATTGCTGCTCGCGGGTCAGGGACAACTGCACATCGAGGTGACGGTGGCGAAGTTGAAGCGGCGATTCGGCGTCGAGGTGCTCTTGAAGCCGCCGCGGATTCCGTATCGCGAGACCATCACGGCGTCCACCGAAGCGCATGGCCGCCACAAGAAGCAGACCGGCGGTCACGGCCAGTTCGGCGACTGCAAGATTCGCGTGGAACCGCTGCCGCGCGGCAGCGACTTCCAGTTCGAGGACGACATCTTCGGCGGCGCGATCCCGCGGCAGTACGTGCCCGCCGTCGAGAAAGGCATCCAGGAATCTCGGATGCGCGGCTTCCTCGCCGGCTACCCGATGGTGGACTTCAAAGCGACGGTCTTCGACGGCTCGTATCACGCCGTCGACTCGAACGAGCTGTCGTTCAAGATGGCCGGTTCGCTGGCCTTCAAAGACGCGATGACGCGCGCGCGGCCGACGATTCTCGAGCCGGTGATGAAAGTGGAGGTCTATACACCGAGCGACTTCGCCGGCGATCTGATGGGCGATCTCAACGGCCGGCGCGGCCGCATCGCCGGCATGGATACGCGCGGAACGATGACCGTGATCCGCGCGCAGGTGCCAATGTCGGAAATGCTGACCTACGAGCAGCACCTCACGTCAGCCACAGGGGGCCGTGGCTCCTATCACATGGAGTACTCGCACTACGAGGAAGTCCCTCAGATGCAACAGGCCAAGATCATCGCGGCCTACAAGGCTGAACGCGGCCAGGCGGTCGCGGAAGAAGTGTAAGGGCGACGCATGCGTCGCCCCTACGCAGTCCGTACATGAAAAGGGCCGGCGCAAGCCGGCCCACTTTCCACTTACTTTCAACTTTCCACTTTCCAGTTGTCCACTTAGGATCCGCCGGCTTTGCGCGGCGTTGTGCTGCGCTGCGCCTTGCCGCGAGTCTGGCCACCGGCCTGCCCCTTCGAGCCGCCGCCCTTGCCGCCGCGCATGCGCTGCGCCGCCTGCTTGATGCGTTCGCCGACGCCTTTGGTCTTCTTCGGCGTCTCCTCGCCTTCGCCTTCCTCTTTCTCGGTCCTGGCGGCGGGATTGTACTCGCTGCCCACCAACTCGACGTGCGCGACTTCGGCGGAGTCACCGCGACGGTAGCCGACGCGCAGGATGCGCGTGTAGCCGCCCGGCCGATCCGCGAACCGCGGCGCCAGCGTCTCGAACAGCTTGCCGACGACGTCGGTGTCGGGCAGTTCGGCGAGGACGAGACGCCGCGCGTGCAGCGTCTTGCCCGAGGCGTCTCCGGCCGCGATCCCGCGCCGCGCGATCGTGATCAGCCGCTCGACGAACGGCCGCAGCTCCTTCGCCTTCGGCATGGTCGTCTCGATCTTCTCGTGACGCAGCAGCGCGATGGCCTGGTTTCGCAGCAACGCGAGGCGATGCTCGGTGACGCGACCCAGTTTGCGATGACCTACGTTGTGTCTCATGGCGTGCTAGTCCTGATGCGCCTGGGCGGGCTGATCGAGGCGCATGCCAAGGCTCAGGCCCATGCTGTGCAGGATCTCCTTGATCTCGTTGAGCGACTTGCGGCCGAAGTTCTTCGTCTTCAGCATCTCGGCCTCGGTTTTCTGCACCAGCTCGCGAATCGTCCGAATATTCGCGTTCTTCAGGCAGTTGTAGGAGCGAACCGAAAGCTCCAACTCCTCGACGCTCTTATCGAGGTTCTCGTTGAGCGCGCCAGCGCGCTGCTGCTCCGCCTGCGTATCCGGTGACTCGCTGGCATCATCGAGGTTGATGAAGATGTTCAGGTGATCGCGAATCAACTTCGCCGCGAGCGAGACCGATTCCTGTGCGGTGACCGACCCGTTGGTCCACACATCGATCGTCAGCTTGTCGTAGTCGGTGGTCTGTCCGAGACGCGCGGCCTCGACCAGGTAGTTCACCTTCTTCACCGGCGAGTGGACCGAGTCCACCGGAATCCAGCCGATGCCGAGATCCTCGTCGAAGTTCTTGTCAGCGGACACGTAGCCGCGGCCGCGCTTCATGCGCAGCTCCATGTGCAGCTTGCCGCCCTCGGAGACGGTGGCGATGTGGGCCTCCGGCTCGAGGATCTCGACGTCCTGATCGACCTCGATGTCCTTGGCCCGGACGATGCCCGGCTTGTCCACGCGCAGATACAACGTCTTCGTGTAGTCGACGTGCAGCTTCAGCGGAATCTGCTTCAGGTTGAGGATGATGTCGGTCGCGTCCTCGACCACGCCCGGGATCGGCGAGAACTCGTGCAACACGCCGTCGATCTTCACTGCGGTGATCGCCGCACCCTCGATCGAGGAAAGCAGCACGCGGCGGAGCGCGTTGCCGATCGTCGTGCCGAAGCCGCGTTCAAATGGCTGGGCGTAGAACCGGCCGAATCGATCGGTGAGCGTCTCGCGCTCGAATTCCAGCCGCTTGGGACGTTGAAAACCTTTCCAGAGCATCGTTGCTTCCTTTCGCTACGGGCCGGCAGCCCCGGCCTCCAGACCTGCAAGTTCTTCCGCCAGCCTCCCGCTGCAGGTCTGAAAAGCTGCGGGCTGACGGCTGCGATCTGGTTGGTGGTGTGTGGCTGGTGGTTCGTGGAAAGAACTCCGTGAACCCAACCGCTCACTACCAACCACTAACCACGAACCACGAACCACGAACCA
>JBKPRH010000006.1:0-12315 GCA_046765795.1 Acidobacteriota bacterium
ACGTTCACCACCGCGCTCGCGCTGCTCGGCTTGAGCGCGGCATTCGGCGGCCCGTGGGTCGAGCGTCGCGGACCGCGCGTCGCCGCCACCGCTGCGGCCGTGTTCTTCGGCACCGGTCTGCTGATTGGTGGAATCGGGCTCGCGACGCGTCAGTCCCTGCTGGTGTTTCTCGGAATGGGCGTGATCGGCGGCATCGGCTGCGGTCTCGGCTACATCTCGCCAGTGAGCACACTGGTGAAGTGGTTCCCTGATCGACGTGGCATGGCGACCGGCATGGCGATCATGGGATTCGGTGGTGGCGCGTTGTTCGCCGGATATCTCAACCCCGTCTTCATGGGTCGGTTCGGCGTCGCGCCGACGATCATGATGCTCGGCATTGTGTATCTGATGGTGATGCTTCTCGGTTCGCGTCTGATGGAGTCTCCGCCGCCCGGATGGATGCCGGAGGGATGGACACCGCCCGCGAAGACGAATCCGATGATCGCGAGTCAGAGCGTCAGTCGCAACGAGGCGATACGTACGCCGCAGTTCTATCTGCTGTGGGGCATCCTGTTCATCAACGTGACGGCGGGCATCGGCATCCTCGCGCAGGCATCGCCGATGGTGCAGGACATGTTCAAACGCACGCCGCTCGAGGCCGGCGTGGTGGTCTCGCTCATCAGTGCGTTCAACGCCGCTGGCCGATTCATGTGGGCGTCAGGCTCGGACTATATTGGCCGGCGCAACACCTACACGATCTTCTTCGTCGCGCAGTTTTTCCTGTTCCTGCTGATTCCGCAGCTCGCCGCCACCGGCAACTGGTGGCTCTTCCAGGTGAGTCTCTTCATCGTCTTCACGATGTACGGCGGCGGGTTTGCGACGATTCCGGCGTTTCTTGCCGATATCTTCGGACCGCAGAACGTCGGCGCCATTCACGGCGCGCTGCTGACCGCATGGTCGGCGGCCGCGATCGTCGGGCCGATGATCATCACGGAGTTGTCGAACCGCGCAAAAGCGGCGCTGCCGCCGGGCGCGGATCGTGTCAATATCTACGACACGCCGCTGCAGGTGCTCGCGGGTCTGCTTGCCGTCGGCTTCGTGTTGACCTTGTTGGTACGGCCGCTGCGTGCGAACGCCCGATCGGCCGGTGCCCGGACGCCCGTGACGGCGTAGGGTTTTGGAAAAACAGGTCGTATGAAAAAGGTGCTACTGGCCATCCTGGCCGTCACTGTCTTCGCCACGATGCGCGGAGCGGCGCAGCCGGCCCGTCCTGCCATTCCGCCCGATCTCGCCGGCGAATGGCGTCTCGACAACAACGAGCAGGACACCACGGCGCAGCCGCCGCTCGGCGACTACCTCGGCATTCCCTTCAACGATGCCGGACGCATGCGGTCCGATACGACTGCGGAATCAATCTGGGGCACACCGGAGTATCAGTGCCGTCCGCACTCGGCGCCGCATCAGTGGCGGGGTCTCGGCGGTGCGCGCATCCTCAAAGAGCAGGATCCGCTCACCCGCAACATCAGCGTCTACCACATTCAATTCATGCGCTCGCTCGATCGGCCCGTGTTCATGGACGGCCGCGCGCATCCGCCAGCCTACGCGCCGCATACGTGGACTGGTTTCTCGACCGGTGAGTGGGTCGGCAACACGCTGAAGATCACCACGACGCATCTGAAGGACGGGTATCTGAAGCGTGGTGGTCCGCAGACCAGCGACATGCTGACGATGACCGAGTACCTCACCCGTCACGACGAGATCCTCACCATCGTCACGTCTGTCGACGATCCGATCTACATGGACGAGCCGTACATCGAGTCGACGACCTATACCTACGACACGACGTCCACGGTCGCGACCGAAACGTGCAATGCCTCGTCGTTTGCCGAGAACGGCGGCACCGATCGTCACTGGGTGCCCCACTTCCTGCCGGGTCAGAACACGGCGCTCGGTGAGTGGCTCAAAGGCGCGGACTGGATTCCTGTCGAGCCCACGCGCGGTGGCGTGAAGACGATCTATCCGGAGTACCGCGCGACGTTGAATGGCGGAACGGTCAAGGCGGCGGAACTGAAGGTGCCCTCGTCCAAGTCCGCGAACGACGTCGCCAAGCGCCTCGCCGAGTCGAGCCCGCGCGATGGAGAGGTCCACATCCTTCCGACGCAGGGCAATATCTATATGGTGATTGCCGACGGCACCAACCTCGCGGTGTCGATCGGGGGTGACGGCATCATGCTCGTCGACACCGGTGCGGCAAAGATGTCCGAGAAGATCCTCGCGGGAGTCGGACAACTCGCCAGTGCCGTGATGGCCAATCCCACGGCCAATCAGTGCTTCGGTGCGAACTGCCCGGGGAAGTGGGGCTGGTCCAGCCCGTACATCGGTGCGGTGATCAGTGCCCCGGCGCCGGCGCGTCCGCTGCGTTACATCATCAACACCAGCGCCGCATCCGATCGCGTCGGCGGCAATGAGCGTATCGCCACGACCGGCTTCTTCCCGCGCGGCTCGCAGTTTGGCGGCGCCGTTGAGAACGTCGGGCCACGCGCCTCAGTGATCGCGCACGAGGAAGTGCTCAATCGCATGAGCGCGCCGGCAGGGAAGGCCTCGCCGATGCCGACCGCGTCCTGGCCGACTGACACCTACTTCGACGAGTTCCACAAGCTGCCCGAGTATGTGAACGGCGAAGCCGTGATCGTCTATCACGCGCCCAACGCGACGACCGACGGCGACAGCTTCGTCTTCTTTCGTCACTCGGAAGTGATTGCTGCTGGCAACTTGTTCTCGACGGTCAGCTATCCCGTGATCGAAGCCGACAAGGGCGGAACGATCGACGGCGTGATCGGCGGCTTGAACAAGATCCTCGATATCGCCGTCGCGGAGTATCGCGCGCAAGGCGGCACGTGGATCATCCCTGGCCGCGGACGGCTGTCCGATACTGCGGACGTCGCCGCGTATCGCAACATGTTGACGATGATTCGCGACCGCGTGAAGGATCTGAAGAAGAAGGGCATGACGCTCGCGCAGGTGAAGGCGGCACGGCCGACGTTGGATTTCGACGGGCGCTACGGCTCAACCACCGGGCCGTGGACGACGGATATGTTCATCGACGCGGTGTATGCGACAGTGAAATAGGTGTGGTGTCCGCCTTGAGCGGACCGATGTAGTGTCCGCCTTGAGGCGGACATGCAGTGTCCACCTTCAGGTGGACCGTGGAGTAACTGATGCGAACGTTTCTTCTCGTCATCGGCGTGGCACTGATTGCGGGCAGCGCGGCGTATGCCCACCATTCGTACGCGGCAACCTACGACGTGACCAAGGAGGTCAAGCTCGAAGGGAAGCTCGTGCAGTTCGTACTGCGCAATCCGCACTCGTTCGTGCACATGGAAGCACCCGATGAGCATGGCGAGGTCAAGCGCTGGGCCGTCGAGTGGGCGGGCACCGCGCAACTCGGCGCGCAGGGCGTCAAGCGTGAGTCGTTGAAGGTCGGCGACGAGATCACGGTCACCGCGCGTCCGTCGCGTGTGCCTGGTGAGTACCGCGCCTTGATGCTCAGTCTGCGTCGGCCGCTCGATGGATTCACGTGGGGGACGCGTGCGGGTGAAGCGGTTGACTAAGTCACTCGTCCGGCTCAAGCCGGACACTACAGTCCGGCTCAAGCCGGACACTACATCTGTAGTGTCCGCCTTCAGGCGGACCGTGATCGTGGGCACACTCGCGCTCGTAGCAGTGATCCCCGTGTCCGCGCAGCGCGGCGCAGGTCGTGGCGGCCCTCCGCCTGCGGCGCGCGAGGCAGCCGCGATCGATCTCACCGGCAACTGGGTCTCGGTCGTCGTCGAGGACTGGAAGTGGCGAATGGTCACGCCGAAGAAGGGCGTGTACGACTCGCTGCCGCTGAACGTCGAAGCGCGCAAGGTCGCTGATAGCTGGGATCCCGCGAAGGACGAAGCCGCAGGCGAGCAGTGCCGAGCCTATGGCGCTGCCAACGTCATGCGTCTGCCAGGCCGGCTGCGCGTCGCGTGGGAGGACGGCAACACGCTGCGCATCGACACGGACGCCGGCACGCAGACTCGGCTTCTGAAGTTTGGGTCCGCGTCTGGTGCAACGGGCGAACCCAGCTGGCAAGGAACCTCCGTCGCGCAGTGGGAATACGCCGCCGGCGGACGAGGCGCAGCGCGGACCGGCAATCTGAAAGTCGTGACGACCAATCTGCGCCCGGGCTACGTTCGCAAGAACGGTGCACCGTACAGCGCGAAAGCGGTTGTCACGGAGTACTACGATCTCAACACGATGCCGAACGGCGATCAGTGGATGACGATCACGACGAAGGTTGAGGACCCGGTCTACTTCACGCGGCCCTATCTGACGACGACCGACTTCAAAAAGCTGCGCGACACGACTGGTTGGAACCCTTCACCCTGCTCTGCTCGCTAGCGAGGTCGGCGCTAACAGCCCGCACCGACGTGCGTCAGCCCAATTGCACCGACGCGCGATAGGTGCCTCGCACCGACACGCGTCAGTCAACTCGCACCGACAGGCCGCACGACGCCCGCGAGCGGAGGTCGCTGCCGCGCTGGCGGAATTCTGCGCCGAGCATGATTGTTCCGTCCTCGGACAGGAACGATATCAATCCAATCCTGAAGGAATTCTGTTGCACTGATGGTGATATAGTCGTTCGGTTTCTGGCCGTCACGAGGTCGCACGACCTGGGCCTGCACCCGCCTTCGCCCGACGGCTTCGGCGGGCAAGCGGCCAGAGTTGCTCACTACATTTTTTCGACAGGAGTTCTTCGACATGGCAGCGGACTTCTTTCTCGGTGAGTCGCTGGTCGGCGATGGCAACGAGGTCGCGCACATCGACCTGATCATTGGCTCCAAGTCGGGGCCTGCCGGCACGGCGTTTACGAATGCACTCGCGAACAACAAGGATGGCTTCACGACGTTGCTCGCGGTAGTAGCGCCGAATCTCCCGGCCAAGCCGGACACCCTGCTCTTCAACAAGGTCACCATCAAGGGCGCCAAGCAGGCGGTGCAGATGTTCGGACCCGCGCAGGCAGCGGTGGCGCGCGCCGTGGTCGATTCGGTTGCCAGCGGCGTCATTCCCAAGGACAAAGCCGACGACCTGTGCGTGCTGGCGGGCGTGTTCATCCACTGGGACGCCAGCGACGATCAGAAGATCTACGACTTCAACTACCAGGCGACGAAGGAATCGATCGCCCGCGCGCTCGGCAAGAAGCCGACCATTGACGAAGTGATCTCGGGCTCGAAGAGCGCCAAACATCCTTTCTCGCCCAAGTAGAGCTGCCAATTACCAACTCCCAACTCCCAACCACTCCCAATTCCCAATTCCCAATGTGAACGTGATTGGGACTTGGGAGTTGGCAGTTGGGAGTGGTTGGACGTTGGGTTTGGGAGTTGGGAATTGACGAACGCCAGTGCGAAAGCTCCTCATTCAGCTCGATAGTTCTCCGCATCCGAGTGTCTTTGACGGTGTCGTTGCGCGCGATGGCGGCGCCGACGATGTGATGGCGTATGGCGGCGTCACCGAAGACGCGGTGCGCGATCTCGTTCACGGGGCGATCTTCACGCGCGGACCGAAGGACCTGCACCACACCGCGATCTTCATCGGCGGCACCGACATGTCCGTGGGAGAGCGGATGCTCGCGAAAGTGAAGAAGGCGTTCTTTGGTGCCATGCGCGTGTCGGTGATGCTGGACTCGAACGGCTCCAACACGACGGCCGTCGCAGCAGTCGTCCGCATTCAGCAGGCGCTTGGCGATGTCTCCGGCAAACACATCGTCGTCCTCGCCGGGTCGGGGCCTGTCGGCATCCGTGCGGCTGGTCTTCTCGCGAAGGCCGGCGCGCACGTCACAGTGACGACGCGCCGCCCCGCTGATGGCAGCTTGAGCCGGCGCATTCAAGAGCGATTCGGCGTCGCTGTTCGTGAAGTGACTGTCGCCGATGTGTCCGGAGCCAACGCCGCGCTCGAGGGTGCTGAAGTGTTCCTCAGCGCCGGTCCCGCGGGTGTGTGTCTCGTGCCGAAGGACGCGTGGATGGGCCGTTCCGGTCTCACGGTCGCGGTGGACGTCAACGCCGTGCCGCCGCTCGGCGTAGAAGGCATTGAGGTCACCGACAACAAGACCGATCGCGCGGGTGTGACGACGTTCGGGGCGCTCGGTGTCGGCGGCCTCAAAATGAAGATCCACAAGGCCTGTATCGCGAGGCTCTTCGAGAAAAACGATCAGATCCTCGACGCGGAGACCATCGCAGACATCGCGGGTTCTGTGTAAGGCAAAATGCAAAATGCAGGATGCAAATCACAGGTTCGTTTGCATTTTGAGTTTTGCATTTTGAATTACGAGGACACCATTGCCGAGAGTCGTCGGTATAGACCCGGGCACGGTAACCGTCGATCTGTTTGGCCTCAAGGACGGCCGGGTCTTTCTCGACCTTTCGATACCGACTGCTGAAGCCCTCGCTTCGCCGTCACGCATTCCGGAACTCCTTGAACAATATGCGCCGCTCGATCTGGTCGTGGGGCCGTCGGGCTATGGCCTGCCGCTCACCGCGGCGCGCGATCTGACCGACGCCGATCTGCGTCTCGCCTTCCTCGCGGCCGAAGGCGAGCCGGGTGGCATTGGCGGATTACGTGCGCTCGTCCGCTCGCTCGGACGTCTGTCCTCACCGGTCCTGCTCACGCCAGGCGTTGTTCATCTCACGACCGTGCCCGCATATCGCAAGGTCAATCGCGTCGACATGGGTACCGCTGACAAGGTCTGCGCGGTGGCCCTCGCGATTCGCGAGATCGCCGAGCGCCGGCGTTGTGCGGTACAGGATGTGTCGTTCATCCTGCTCGAGCTCGGCGGCGCGTTCAGCGCGGCCATTGCGGTTGATGGCGGACGGATCGTCGATGGCGTGGGTGGATCGTCGGGCCCGCTCGGTATGCGTGCAGCGGGAGCGCTCGACGGCGAAGTGGCGTTCCTCGCCGGCAGTGTCAGCAAGGGGCTGGTGTTCTCAGGCGGAGCCACTGCCGTTGCCGGTTTGCCGGATGCGTCTGCCGACGATCTCGCATCCTCACAAGCTCCCGCGGCTCGCGTGGCGTGGGAAGCCTACATGGAGAGCGCCGCGAAGGCGGTATCGAGTTTGGCGGTCGCGGTACCGCAAGCGCACGAGGTCGTGCTGTCGGGACGAAGCGCGCGAGGCGGGCGCGTGCGCGATGAGCTCGCCCATCGGCTGCGCGGTGTCGTGGACGGCGTCTCATTCCACGCGCTCCAGGGATTCGAGGGGACTGCCAGTCAAGCCGCGCAGGGCGCGGCGCTCATCGCTGACGGTTTGAGCGGCGGTCGCGCGAAGGCGCTCGTCGAGCGCATGGACATCCGCGGCGCGAGTGGCACGGTGTTCGATCATCTCTTCCTGCTGACTCGCGAGGACGCCCGCGCCCGACTTGGCATCAGCTCGTGACGACGAGAGTGCTCGTGGCTGGTGTCTCGACGCGGGCCGCAGCCGAGTCCGCGGCCAAGGCCGGCTTCGATGTCATCGCGATCGACGCATTCGGTGATCTCGATCAGCATCCCGCAGTTCGGAGCCTGTCACTGCCGCTCCACGACGGCGCGCCGTTCACGGCACATGCTGCCGCGGAAGCAGTGCGCGACGTCACAGCCGATGCGGCTGTCTATCTGTCACCGTTTGAGAATCACGTGCGCGCGGTTGATGCGCTCGGTGCAGCCCCTTCGACTGAACTCAGGGCCAGTCGCGCGCTCTGGGGCAATCCGCCCGACGTCCTTCGCCGCGTCCGCGATCCATTTCTTCTGGCCGGCGTGCTGCGCAGGCGCGGGTTCGCCACGCCAATGACTCGCGTGGACGTTCCTCCAGAACTTACCGGCACGAACGAGTGGCTGGTGAAGCCGTTCCGCTCTGGGGGTGGCAACGGAGTGAGGTCGTGGACTCCAGACGCGCCGGTGTCCCATGGCTACTACGCGCAAGAGCGCATCGCCGGCGTGCCGGCGTCGGTCGTCTTTGTTGCGGCTGGCGGCCAGGCAGTACCCGTGGGCATCTCGCGTCAGCTGATTGGTGACGAGGCATTTGGCGCGTCGGGCTATCGATACTGCGGCAACGTGCTCGCATCGCCGGATGACGAGGTGTTCACCGAAAGAGCCGTCGGGTCCTTGATTGCCCTGGCCCACGAAGTCACAGCGCAGTTCGGGCTCGTCGGCCTCAACGGCATCGACTGCGTCATCGAAGACGAGGTGCCGTATGCGATTGAGGTAAACCCCCGCTGGTGCGCATCGATGGAGCTGGTCGAACGGCGGTACGGTGTGTCGATGTTTGGTGCGCACGCCGCGGCGTGCGCGGACGGCGTCCTGCCCGCATTCGAACTCGCGCGCGTGCGTCAGACACGCTCAGTGCCCGGTAAAGCCATCGTCTTTGCGCGGAGCGATGTGGTCGTCGGTGATACGCGCCCCTGGCTCGGCGATGAGACGGTACGGGATGTCCCGAAACCTGGCGAGCCGTTCACGAGGGGGCAACCAATCTGTACGGTGTTCGCTGAAGGAGAGAGCAGCGCGGAGTGTTTGCAAGCGCTGAAGAGACGGGCGCACGAGATCTACGTGGCGCTTGGAGCGTGATTGTCTCGCGACGAAACGAAACAAACGCTTGAGCAGAAGCACGCAACAACATAATGTAGCGACGGGCGCGAACAGCGCTTTCCCCGGAGGAAATCATGATCAGGAAGTGGGGCGCGACTGTACTGGTCGTCGGCCTGATGGCCTCGACCGCGGCGGCGCAGGATGCGAAGACCGTCATCGCCAACGCCTCGAAGGCGATGGGCGTCGATGGTCTCAACTCGATCACATTCTACGGGTCTGGCGCGAACTTCGGCCTCGGGCAGTCGAACAATGCCAATGGCCAGTGGCCGCGCACGAACGTCAACGACTACGTCCGTTCGATTGACTTCGCCGGCCCGGTGTCACGCGCGACTGGTGTGACGTGGGCCGCGCCCGTCACGGGTGGTCCCGCAGCGCAGGGCGCGTTCCAGCAGAACATCACCAAGGACAACGCCGCCTGGGCGCAGCAGCTCGAGATCTGGGTGACGCCGTGGGGCTTCCTCAAGGGCGCTGCTGCCAACAACGCGACGGCGAAGGCGCAGACGGTCGCCGGACGTCGTTTCCAGGTGGTGACCTGGAATGCACCAGTGAAGTCGCCTGGTGGACAGCCGTATAAGGTCGTCGGCTACATCAATCCGGCGAACATGGTCGAACGCGTCGAGACGTGGCTCGAGAATCCGATCTTCGGCGACATGCTGGTCGAGTCGATCTACACCGAGTATCGCGAGGCGGCCGGTGGTCTGAAGTATCCGGCCTTCATGGTCCAGAAGCGCGGTGGCTCGCCGACGTTCGAAGCGCAGATCCTCGGCGCGAATGCGAATCCCGCGAACATCCAGCAGCTCGTGACGATTCCGCCTCCACCGGCCGGTCGTGGCGGCGGCCCGGGCGGCCCCGGTGGTCCCGGCGCGGCGCCGCAGGGTCCCACGTCGGAGAAGCTCGCCGACGGTGTCTATCGCATCAACGGTGCGTATAACGCGCTGGCTGTCGAATTCGCGGATCACATCTTCCTGTATGAACCCGGACCGCAGAACGAGGCGCGGTCGCAGGCGATCATCGCCGAGGCGAAGAAGGTGATTCCGAACAAGCCGATTCGCTACGGTGTGATCTCTCATCATCACTTCGATCACACGAGTGGCTTGCCCGCGGCCGTCGCTGAAGGGATCACGATCGTGACTCACCAGGTGAACGTGCCGTTTTTCGAGCGCGCTCTGAGCGCGCCGCGCACGCTCGCGCCGGACTCGATGTCCAAGTCCGGCAAGAAACTGAAGATCGAAGGCATCACCGGCGACAAGCGCGTCTTCCAGGACGCCACTCGCACGGTGGAAGTGCACGTGGTGAAGGGCTTGCCGCACGCCGACGGCAACTTGATCGTGTATCTCCCGAAGGAGCGCATCCTGGCCTACGCCGACATGTTCAACCTGCCGACGGCGGCCGCACCTGTCCCGAATCCTCCAGTGGTCGGTACGATGGTGTTCCTCGACAACATCGAGCGGCTCAAGCTCGATCCAGAGCGAATCATGTCGGTGCACGCGTTGAATCCAGACCGGCTGACGTCGATCGCGGATATCAAGGCCTCTCTCGGGAGGAAGTGATGATGACTCGCACGGCGGCTCTCGCACTTGTCGTTGGCATCGGCGGAGGAATTGCTGCCGCGGGAGCGCAAGCTCCCGCCCAGCAGACAGCGTCGCAGGAGGCAGCGCCGCCGCTGAAGGGGTCTCTCGAGCGCGTCAAGGTGCTGGGCACGTCGCTCCAAGGCAACTTGATGGGTGAGTCGGCGTCGCCTGAGGTGTCGATCTATTTGCCTCCGAGCTACGCAAAGGATCGAAACAGACGTTATCCTGTGGTGTATCTGCTGCACGGCTACACCGGCACGGACTTGGGCTACTTCGGTGAGACGGGCCGGCAGCTGCATCGCATCGCGGAGCGCGTGTATGCCTCCGGCGCGGCGCGCGAGATGATTCTCGTCATGCCGAACGCGATGAACGCCTACGGCGGGAGCATGTATTCGAACTCCGTCACCGCAGGAAACTGGGAGGGCTACATCGCAGACGATCTCGTCGCCTACATGGACCGCAACTACCGCACGCTCGCCACACGTGAGAGCCGCGGTTTAGCGGGTCACTCGATGGGTGGCTACGGGACATTGCGGATCGGCATGAAGCGGCCGGACGTCTTCTCCTCGATCTACGCACTCAGCTCGTGCTGTCTGAATGAGGGCACGGTTCGGCCGCCGCGTGGTGGCGGGCCGTCACCCGCGGAATCGATCAAGACCGTCGAAGAGGCACGGGGTAACCGAGGCGCGCAGGGGACGCTGGCCCGCGCGGCCGCGTGGGCGCCGAATCCCGCGAACCCACCGCTCTATCTCGACCTGCCCACCAAGAACGGCGAAGTCCAGCCGGCGGTCGCGGTGAAGTGGGCGGCCAACTCGCCGGTGGCGATGCTCGATCAATACGTGCCCAACCTGAAAAAGATGAAGGCCGTCGCGCTCGACATCGGCCTTCAAGACAATCTGATCACCAGCAATCAGGTCTTCGTGGATGCGCTGAAGCGATTCGGCGTCGCGCACACCTTCGAGACCTATGAGGGCGATCACGGCAACCGCATTCCGCAGCGGCTGGAAGAGAAGGTGTTGCCGTTCTTTTCGAACAACCTGTCGTTCGAACAGCGGCGCGAGAGCTCGCGCCGCTAGGCATCCGCCTTCGCCCAGGGCTTCGGCGGGACAGGCGGGATACTTAAAGGAGAGCAGATGGCTAAGAAAGCGAAGAAGGCTGCGAAGAAGACCGCGAAGAAGAAGAGCGCGAGGAAGCCAAACGCCGCGTTCATGAAGGCGATGAACCCGAGCCCGGCCCTCGCCGAGGTCGTCGGCTCGAAGGCGATTCCGCGCACCGAGGTCACGAAGAAGCTCTGGGCCTACATCAAGAAGAACAAGCTGCAGGACGCGAAGAACAAGCGGATGATCAAGGCCGACGCACCGTTGAAGGCTGTCTTCGGGGGCAAGGCGCAGGTCAACATGTTCGAGATGACCAAACTGGTCAACAAGCACCTGAAATAGATGTAGTGTCCGGCTTTAGCCGGACCGCTACCGGCTTTAGCCACGCGGTTTCACCCCTGTTAACGGGTGAAATCGCGGGCAAAGACGGCTCGCTCACTTCGGCAGCGTGTTCTTGTAGATCTTGCCGTCCTTCATGATGAGGACGAAGTTCTTCGTCGGCTCCGCGATGAGCGTCAGGTCCGCGAGTGGGTTGCCGTCAACGAGCAGGACATCCGCGAACGCTCCCTCCTCGATCACACCGAGCTTGCCCGGGTAGGGATTGCGTTTTCCTGACATCGCTAACAACTGCGCGTTCGTTCCGGTCGCCATGATCAGCGCCTCGGCCGGGGTGTACCAGCGAGCCAGCTTGGCGAGGAGCGCACCCTGTCGTTGCGCCATCGCCCTGGAGAACAAGACATCAGTGCCAAAGGCGGTCTTCAATCGATATTTCTTCGCGAGCCCGTAAGCGGTTTCCGTTCCGGCGAGCACCTCGCGTGCTTTCGTCTGTTCGTCCGATCCTTCAGGAAACACGTCCGCCATTTCGTCCGGAAACGGCTGAATGCTCAGCCATATGCCCCGCTCCGCCATCAGCTTGGCGGTGGCTTCGTCCATGAGGTGACCGTGCTCGACGCACTTCACGCCGGCAGCGATCGCCCGCTGCATCGTCGCGGGCGTATAGGCGTGCACGGTGACATAGGTCCCCCAGTTC
>JBKPRH010000007.1:0-8731 GCA_046765795.1 Acidobacteriota bacterium
GCGGTGTGGACACGCTCCAACGTCATCATCTTCGCACCCGACGCTGGCGGACCGCTGTTTCGGATCCCCGCGAGTGGTGGAACGCCTGTGCCGGTGACGAAGCTCGATACGGCGCGTCACGAGTACGGACATCGTTTCCCGACGCTCCTTCCCGACGGCGATCACTTTCTCTACGCGGCGTTGCCTGGGAAGAACGGCAAATTCGAGATCTTCGGCGGGTCCCTGTCCGATAACACCGTCCGGACAGCGGTCACCTCGCTCGAGGCCGCGCCGGTCTTCGCCGAGCCGGGATGGCTTCTCTATGCACGTCAGAATGTGCTCGTCGCGCTGCCGTTCGACCCGCGCGCGCTCAAGGTCACCGGCGAGCCTGTGATCCTCGGAGACGAGCCGGCCATGATCCTCGATCCTTCCCTGTCGTGGACAGCAGGCCGTTCCGTTTCGGTATCCGACTCGGGATCGCTGGGCTACTACTCGGCCTCGTCACTGAACACGATCGCCACGTGGTACGACGCGAACGGGGCACCCACGGGCACGCTCAATCTGCCACCTGGTCATTACGAATCGATCACCATCTCACCCGACGGGTCGCGAGGCGCGCTCGTACGGTCCACGTCTCCATCCGAGTCGGACATCTGGCTCGTCGATCTGAGTCGTGGCGGCGCGACGCCGTTGTCCTCTGGACGAGGACGCAACGACAACCCCGTCTGGTCGCCCGATGGTGCCCGCGTCGTGTGGGCCGCTGATCGCGACGGCGGTCAAAGCCTGTTCGTGAAGACGGTGAACGACGCGGCGCCCGAACAGCCGCTCTTCAAGGGAGATGCGCCGTTCAAAAACCCTGTGGACTGGTCGCACGACGGCATGTGGATCGTGATGACACAGCTCGATCAGGACACGTCGCAGAACGTGTGGCTGCTCGACGCGTCTGGCACGAAGCCGCCGTCGGTGATCGTCCGCGGACCCGTGCGCGACAACGGCGGACCCGTGTCGCCGGACGGGCGATGGATCGCGTTCACGTCAGACGAGAGCGGCCGGTTCGAAGCCTACGTGCAGTCGTTTCCAGCGCCGGGCCGCCGCGTGCAAATCTCGGACAGCGGCGCCGTGCGATCGTGGTGGACGCGTGACGGCCGCCAGCTCGTGCTCCTCGGCAGCGATCTCCGTACGCTGTCGCGTGTCGATCTTCAGCCTGGAGAAACGCTCGGCATTGGCACACCGAAACAGTTCGCGAAGCTGCCAGCCGACCTCGTCTGGGTCGATGCCATGCCAGACCGGCAGCGCTTCCTGGCCATTGCGCCCGAGCGAACGAGCACCGGTTCGGTCACGCTCGTCCAGAACTGGCGCGCCGCGCTCGAGCGCTCGCGTTAGCGATATAGTCCGCATCACAGAGGAGACCACAGATGCGGATGCGACGAGTGAATCGAGTTCTGATCATCGCCGTCAGTGCCGTGGCCATCCTGCTGGACAACGTCGGACGCGCACAGAGCAGCCGACAGCAGGTGCCGATCTTCGAGCCGGATCCGTTGTGGTTCGAGGCGTTGCCGAACAAATGGGTCACCGGTCAGGTCGGCGGTGTCGCTGTCGATTCACACGACAACGTCTGGGTCTTCCATCGGCCATCGACGATTCCCGATGGCGAGAAGGCTGCCTCGCTCAACCCTCCACAAGCCGAGTGTTGCATTCCCGCTCCGTCAGTGCTGCAGTTCGCGCCGACCGGCACGTTCGTGAAAGCGTGGGGTGGGCCAGGGCAAGGCTATGACTGGTTCACCACCGAGCACGGCATCTTCGTCGACGCGCAAGATAACGTCTGGTTGAGTGGGAGCGCGAAGGAAGACAACCAGATCCTGAAGTTCACGAGTGCCGGAAAGTTCGTGATGCAGATCGGTCATTCGGGTAAGAACAAAGGCAGCAACGACACCGAGAATCTCGGCGGACCGGCTGGCCTGTTCGTGTATCCGAAGACGAATGAACTCTTCGTCGCCGACGGCTATTTCAATCATCGAGTCATCGTCTTTGATGCGAGCACGGGGAAATACAAGCGTCACTGGGGCGCGTACGGAAAACCGCCAGACGACAATTACAAATTCCCGGCGCGTGCCGAGCTCGTGAAGGCGCCGCCCGCGCCGCAATTCCACAATCCTGTCCACTCGGTCGTTGTCTCGAACGATGACCTCGTCTACGTTGCGGATCGCACGAACAATCGCTTCCAGGTGTTCAGGCTCGATGGCACGTTCGTCAAAGAAGTCTTCATCGCGCGGAACACGCTGCAGGCCGAAGGCACGGTGCATCACTTCGTGTTGTCACCAGACAAGGCGCAACAGTTCCTCTATCTCGTCGATGGATCGAACAAGGTCGTGCGCATTCTCAATCGGCAAACGCTCGAGATCCTGGCGAATGTCGGCGGCCACGCAGGCCACAACGCGCGCGAGTTCTTCCACATCCACAGCGCCGCCGTGGACTCGAAGGGCAATCTCTATCTCGGCGAAGTGAACAACGGCCAGCGCTACTACCGCTACGCCTTCAAAGGCATGCGATGAGGTAGTGTCCGGCTTTAGCCGGACTTAGTTCTCAGACGGCCGTTCGAGCCGGTCGATCACCAGCGTCTCTCGGACCGCGTGTGCCGGCTCGAGCTTCAGACCGAGCTGTTCGTGAATGGCAGTGAAGATCGACGGCGCAACATCGCCGGCAGGCGCCTCGGTCTGCGGTCCGCGGCCGCGGCCGCGTCCTCCCTGCTCTGAGGCTCTGTCGAACGTCAGCAGAATCCGATAGCTCCCCGTCAGGCCTGTCTTGTCGATGACGAATCGTCCGGAGGGCGCCCGCAGCACCCGCGCCAGCACCGGCATGGTCGTGTCACCTTCCATGCGATCGCCAGTCATCCGGAATGAACACGGCGGCGGAGGCCCGTTGCGGTCAGATCTGCCGGAAGGCGGTCCACCGCCTCGCCTTCCGATGCCGCCGAATCCCCCGCCGCGCCCCGCGCCGCGCGCGCCACGTTCCGTGGCGTTCGCAACGCAATCGGCGTCAGACGGCTTCATCCCAGACCCGAGCCGGCCATCCTTGCGCGCCACCACCAGGTCGTAGACCGGCTGATCGCGATCCTCATAGTGAGCCGAGAGCTTGAATCGATCGGCGAGCATCGCTCGTACCATCGCCGCCTCCTGCTCTGGCGTCGCGCTCGAAAGCGAGGAGGTCGCCACGACGTCGTAACGGTCGGTCGTCGCCCATCCAGGCAAACCGACGATGTCCGCTGGCGTGGTGACGGAATACGCGCGAGCGATCAACAGTGCGGTGGGGACGTCGAGCATCGTGATGCCGCCGTCTGGACGCTGGGCAACCGTGGGGCCAAAGCGCCGGAAGGGCGTGGTCGCGCCGGCCGCCGCCTCGTGCGGCTTCACGGACACGACGTCGAAGGTCACATCCTCTGGCGCAGATGGCGTCTGCGTCCGCACGCCGGGCGCAGCAAGCGCGCAAAACAAAACGGCTGTGACCGGGATCGTGAGCCGTCGCGTCATCTCACACCTCACAGAACGTCGCGGACAAAACCGGCTCTAACCGCAGTATAGTGCCGCCATGCACAGACGAGATTTTCTGGCCGGCATGGCCGCGGCTCCGCTTGCGGCGATCGCACGCCCCGAACAGGCATCAGCGGCGCAGGCCGCCGCCACGACACCGAAGCGCAATCCGATCAGGCAGAGCGTGATGGCCTCGGTGTGGGGCAACACGAAGAACTCGTTCGAGGAACGGTGTCAAATCCTCTCGAAGATCGGCTTCAAGGGCGTCGATCTGCCAACGGTCGAGCAAGTGCCGATCATGAAGAAGTACGGCCTGGCACCGGCGATGATGACCGGCGCCGGCACGTCGTTCCAGGAAGGCCTGGTCCGCAAGGAGCTTCATGACAAGTTCGAGGCAGCATTTAAGACCGGCATCGACGCGTGCGCGTCAGTCGGCTGTCCGAACCTGATCGCCATGCCCGGCGAGAAGCGCGGCATGTCGCGTGACGAGACCGTCGCCAACACCGTCGCGATCCTCAATCGCGTGAAAGGCTACGCCGAGCAGAAGAACGTGACGCTGTGCATGGAGATCACCAACTCCAAAGTCGCCGCGGATCAGCGCACCGATCAGACGTTCAATCACCTCGATTGGGGTTGGGAGGTCTGCAAGAAGGTCGGCTCGCCTCGCGTGAAGGTCGTCTACGACATCTATCACGTGCAGATCATGGACGGCGATGTCGTCCGCAACCTTCGCGAGAATCTCGACTACATCTGTCACATCCACGTCGCCGGCGTGCCGACGCGGCAGGAGATCGACGACACACAGGAACTGAACTACCGCTTTATCGCCAACGCCATCGCCGAATCTGGATACACAGGCTTCGTCGCACACGAGCATCGACCGGGGCCAGGGCGGGATCCGATCAAGAGCCTCGAGCAGTGCTTCGCCATCATGAATGTGTAGTGTCCGGCTTCAGCCGGACTTGGACCGCCTAGAGGCGGATCGTCTTTCTTTGGGGGTCGATATGAGCCGAACTTTCTTCCCCCTGGTGGTCGTCGTAAGTGTGTTTCTGTGTTCCATCGTCTCTGGTCAGAGCCCCGGTAGCGCGGGGCAGACAGTACGCCCAGGCGCGCCGACGGGCGCGCAGATCCCGGGCATGCCGCCTCCTCGCGACGGCCGCAACGCCACACAGACGGGCACCGCACGACTGCGCGGACGCGTCGTCGCCGCGCACAACGGCGCACCACTGCGACGTGCGCAGGTGACGGCGTTCGCCGTCGAAGGTCAGATCCGCCGGACGACAACGACCGATGCCGACGGTCGATACGAGTTCGCGGACTTGCCCGCGGGACGTTTCTCCGTCAGCGTCACGAAGACCGGATACGTCACGTTGCAGTATGGTCAACGACGCACGTTCGAGGCCGGCACGCCGATCACACTCGCAGACGATCAGCGAATCGACCGCATCGACTTCAGTCTTCCGCGCGGAGCGGTCATCTCGGTGCGCATCACCGACGACTTCGGCGATCCATTGGCGGGCGCACAAGTGCAGGTGCAACGCTATCAATACGGACCAGACGGCCAGCGCAGACTGACGCCGGTCTCGGCAGGTGGCAGCTTCGGCTTCAATTCCACTGATGACCGCGGCGAGTTTCGTGCCTTCGGCCTGATGCCTGGCGAGTACGTGGTCAGCGCATCGTACCGCAGCACGCCCGTCCCCCCGACCGGCAATGCCGGCGACACGAGTGAAGGCTTTTCGCCGACGTTTCATCCAGGCACCGTCAGCGCCAACGAAGCGCAGGCCATCTCGGTCGCCAACGGTGAGGAAGTATCGGTGCAGTTCTCGATGGTCGCCGCTCGGTTGGCCAAGATCAGCGGCACGGTGGTCGATTCGGAAGGACGTCCTGCGGCCGGCGCCATGCTGATGGTCATGACCCGTCAGGGAACGGGCGGATTCAGTTACGGTGCGGGCTCGGTGGCATCCGACGGTTCGTTCACCATCACAGGCATCGCTCCAGGTGAGCACTCGATCGATGTCCGGCCCGTACCGCGGCCGGGCGCAACGGGTGGCGAGTTCGCGTCGATGCCGATCGTCGTGTCGGGCAGCGACATCAGTAACGTTCGCATCGTGACGGGCAAAGGGGCGTTGATGAGCGGCCGGGTCATCTTCGAGGGCACCGCGTCGCGAGAGGGGCCGGGAGGCAATCCGCTGCGAGTCTTCGCCGCACAGGCCAATCCGGGAACGTTTCCCGGATTTGGTGTCACCGATCCGCTCACCAACGGCGTGCTCGACGAGACAGGAAACTTTCAGCTCTCAGGGGGCTCAGGACGCGTCTTTCTCACGCTCTCGGCTGGTCCTGCGTGGGTGTTGAAATCGATCACGCTCGAGGGGGAAGACATCACCGACGAACCGCTCGACTTGACGGGGAGACAGTCGGTGTCGGGTCTGGTGATCAGAATGACCGACCGCCTGACCCAGATTGCCGGTCAGGTGACGGACGCACGAGGGCAGACGCTACGCGACTATGTCGTGGTGATTCTGCCGGCAGAGGCCAAGCAGGAGCCGGTTGTCGCCGGCCGACTGATCCGGACCGCGAGACCGGACTCGAACGGGCGATTCCAGACGCGCGGGATGCGGCCGGGACGCTACGTCGCGACAGCCATCGAAGACCTCGAACAAGGGCGGCAGTTCGCACCCGAGTTTCAGGAACAGCTTCGCCGAAACGCGCAAGAGTTCTCGGTCCGCGAAGGAGAAAGCGTGACCGTCGATCTGAAGTTGACGACCGGACTTTAATTCGCCTCCACTCCCAACGCCGGTTGGGAATTGACGTTATTTCGAGCCCACCACCTCGCGAACGCCGGAATGTCTCGGTGCGTCCGGGGTTCGGATGTGCCGCCGCAGCGCTGTCCAATGCCGACTCGAGATGCGCAGCAAGTGAGTCGTAGGTGGCGTCATCGGGACGCGGCATTCCCGGCGGTGGCATCATGCGACCGCGAATCTTGCGGACGACCTTCTCCCACGTCTCAGCATCCGGCGCGACACGCGTCACATCGACGGTATCGAGCGCGAGACCACCGGTCTTCGTTCTGTTGTTGTGGCAGGTGACGCAGTAGCGATCGAACGTGGCGCGATCAGTGGTTGGGGTCGGAAGGCGAGTCTTCAGACTTGGCCGCAAGGTTTTTTCGCGGCACGTGCAGGTCCGGCTAAAGCCGGACACTACTTCGATAATGCGGTGATCAGGCGGTACTGAAACTCGAGATCCTCGTTGAATTGCTTGATGCCGACCCGCTCGTCGCGGCCGTGCGCGCGCACGTCGTCGATGTCGTCGAAGAGACCGTCCACACCAAACGTCGGGATGCCGGCATTTCGCAGGAAGAGACCGTCGGTCGCGCCGGTGCTCATCACCGGGACCACGGGCACACCAGGAAACATCGACTGGACGATGGTCTCCGTCGCCTTCATCACATCGTCGCGAAGCACAGCCGGCTTGCTGGGCGTCGCCTCATCCACCAACGAGATCTGAATCCCCGGATCGGCGAGGACCTTCGTCAGCTCGGCGACCACGGCGTTGACCGGAACACCTGGCAGGATCCGGCAGTTCACGTTCGCGCTCGCCATCTGTGGCAATGCATTCGGCGCATGGCCACCATCGAGCCGCGTCGCCACGCATGTCGTTCGCAGCAGCGAATTGAAATACGGCGACTGCGCCGAGAGTCGCGCTGCCGCTGCCTTGTCCATTGGCTCCTTCGCGACGGCCAGCATATCGGCCCGAGTCTGCGCGTCGAGCTGTGCCGGCGCGGCGCGCGTGAAATACAAGCGTGTGATGTCGTTCACCTGTGGCGGGAACTCGAATGCCGCGAGACGAGACAGCCCTGCAGCAAGCCGGTAAATCGCATTGTCCTTCACCGGCATCGAGCTGTGGCCGCCGCTGTTGCGAATCTCGAGCTTCAGGTCTTGATACACCTTCTCGGCCGCCTGCACTTCATTGGTCACGTACTTGCCCTTGCGCATCACGCCACCGCCGCCCTCGTTGATCGCGAACTCGGCGTCGATGAGCGGCCGGTGATTGGCGATCAACCATTTCACGCCGTTCTCCGGACCGCCCTCTTCGTCGGCGGTGAGCATCAGGATGATGTCGCGCGACGGCGTGTAGCCCTCGGACTTGAGCCGCAGCAAATTGGCGACGAACACCGCGGCCATCGTCTTGTCGTCCGCAGTACCGCGGCCGTAGAAGTAGCCGTCCTTCTCGGTCAGCACGAAGGGATCCATCGACCAGTCCTCGCGCTTCGCCTCAACGACGTCGAGATGCGCGAGGAGGATCATCGGACGCTTCGCGCCGGTACCGCGATAGCGCACGACAAGGTTCCCCTTCTTTGCCGACGGCCCGAGCACTCGCACGTCGGCGTCGGCGAATCCGGCGGCTTTGAACCGCGCGGCCATCGCCTCCGCAGCCTTCGTGGTGTCGCCGACAGAGTGCGTCGTATTGATCTCGACGAGTTGTTTGAAGATCTCTTTCGCTCGTGCCTCGTGTCCGGCGTTCTGCGCCGACACCAAGATCGGAATGACCGCGATGACCGTCGCGAAGGCTAATGACAGCCTGAACCTGCGCGGTATCACTTGAGCTCCTTGCAGGCCTCGACCTCCGAGCCGAAGTACTCGATGCACGCAGCCCGATCCATCGGGCCCTTGCCGACCACCTTGGCAAACAGGAAGTCGGCGACCGATTCGATCTCGCGCGGTTGCAATGTCGCCGGTGGATCGGGGAGGCCACCGAGCTTCTTCAACGCAGCCTCGGTCATGCCGTAGCAGCGGCCGTCGCTGTACGCGAGGCGATCGAACGCCGGCATGGACTTGCCCGGCACGCCGCACTTGATCGCGATGATCAGCTTCTCGCGATCGAGCTTCGTGGTTCGCAGATTCGCGCCGTCGGGCATCTGCGTGTCCATCTTTCGGCCGTCCGCCGCCCAGCCGTGACACGCCTGGCAGTCGCCCTTCGTGCGGAAGATCCGCATGCCTGCAGCGACGCTTTCTGGGTCAGGGGTGGGTGCTTGACGTGCGGCCGTTCCGGTCGCGATGAGTACGAGAAGGACTGCCGCAGAAGCCAGGGAAGATTTCATCGAGGTATTTTAGGCAGGAATCGGGAGTCGGGAATCGGGAATCAGGCCTCAGGGCTGGGCAAGGACGCCCAACCCTGAATCCTGACTGCTGAATCCTGATTCCTACTGAAGGGACACCGTCACGTTG
>JBKPRH010000008.1:0-5632 GCA_046765795.1 Acidobacteriota bacterium
GTCGAACAAGGAGGTCGCTACCGCACTCGACATCAGCGAAGAGACCGTCAAGACGCACGTCAGGCATGTGCTCGCCAAACTCGACGCGGAGAACCGCGCACAAGCCGCCGTCCGCGCACTCGCACGCGGCGTCGTTTCGCCTGAAGATCTCGCCGCCGAGTGAGCCGTTCGTTCCGCCTGGACTATGGGGCGTGCACCCACACCTTAACGGTGTGCACGATCCCGCGGCTGCGGGTTCCAGCGACCAACCCAGCAGGGCAAATGACGACCATCGCCCATCCGAGCCGGTCACACATCGACCGGCACAAGCCTCTGAGCCGCAACCGATAAGCGGCTCACCGCGAGATCCGTCCCTCCGCAGCGACCGCGCATGGCCATCTTCTGCTCTCGCCCGTATAAGCGCTCAAACGGAGGAAGATATGAACAGCAGCAAGCGCCTCGTGGTCCTCGGCGTGGGAGCTTTGGTTCTTGGCGTATTCGCCACCGCGCTGCCCGCACACGCGCAATCCAAAGAGGCTCGCGGAACAGTCACCGCCGTGACTGACTCGACGCTATCGATGAAGGCTGGCGCCGAGCAACTAACGTTCTACGTGGATAGCGAGACGCATCTCGACGTCCGGACCGCCCAGCGCGATCTGCAGCAGGCACAGGCCGGCAAGCCGAGCCCCAGGGTGAATAACTTCTTCGAGGCCGGACAAGTGGTGCTGGTCCGTTACCGTGAGGAAAAAGGCCGGAACCATGCGCTCGATATCAGCCGCATCAGCACGACGGGCGCAGGCGGCGGCTCCGTCAGCGACCCTGCGAAGATCTCCGAGGGCAAGGTCAAGAGCGTGAGCGATTCTCAGTTGGTCCTTGACGCCGGCGGGCGAGAGATGAGCTTCGCTATTACCGGCGACACCAACGTGCTGGCGAAGGGCGCGTCGACTGCGACGAAGGCGACGAAGGCTGCCGGGGGGACCACGGGCATCACGACATTCGTCCATCCGGGGGACCAGGTCAGCGTCTCGTATCACGAGGCCGGCGCAAAGATGATGGCCTCAGAGGTTCGGGTCAGAGTCGCCAGCCGCTAGTGGACCTGCGCCTGTGTCAGAAGGGTCGCGACTTTCTGCAGAAGCTCACGGGGCGTGAACGGCTTCTGCAGAAAGCCGATTGCCAGGTCGTCCTCGGGCATCTCCTCGGTGCTGTAGCCTGACATCAGCAGGATCGGAAGGCCCGGCTGCTCGTTCGCCACGCGCCGTGCCAGCTCGAGTCCTCCCATCCTGGCCATCACGACATCGGTGATCACCAGATCGATCTGCTCGTTGTGCCGCCGCACCAGATGAATCGCTTCTTCGCCATCGTGCGCTTCGAGGACGGTGTAGCCGGCGCGGCCCAGGACTCGTGCGGTGATCTCGCGCACGAGCGTCTCGTCCTCGACAAGGATGATCGTTGCGGGATGCTCTGTATCGACGGGCGGCGCGGTGACGGTGGCGGGCACATCGGCGGACTCGGTCGGCTCGACGGCCACCCACGGCAGAAAGACGCGGAAGCAACTCCCACGGCCGGGCTCTGAGTCCACATGCACATGACCGCCGCTCTGCTCCACGATCCCGTACACGCTGGCAAGCCCGAGACCCGTGCCCTTCCCCACATCCTTCGTGGTGAAGAACGGATCAAACGCCAGTCGTTTGGTCGCGGCGTCCATACCGACACCGGTGTCTCTGACGCTGAGCGCCACGTAACGGTCCGCGGGAAACGTTGTGCCCAGGGGAACCCCGTCAATGAATTCTGTCGTGATGGTGAGCGTCCCGCCATCAGGCATCGCATCGCGTGCATTCGTCGCCAGATTGATGATGGTCTGCTGCAGTTGCGTGGGATCGGCTTCGACGTGCAGCGCCACACGGGCGAGCGAGACCACCAGGTGAATGTGTTCGCCAATCAGATGATCCAGTAACGGGCGAACCTCATTGATGACCGCGTTGAAATCGAGGACCTGTCGCATCATCACCTGACGCCGGCTGAAGGCGAGCAACTGGCTCACTAAGGTAGCGCCGCGATTCGCGGCGCTCTTAATCTCGGCGAGCCGCGAACGGTCGCGCGAGTGTTTGGTGTCGGCGAGCAACAACTCGACACTGCCGAGCACGACGGTCAGCAGATTGTTGAAGTCGTGAGCCACTCCACCGGCGAGCAATCCGACTGATTCCATTCGCTGCGCATCGCGCAAAGCTTCGCTCTGCCGTTCCAATGCGGCGCCGCGTTCAGCGACCCGCTGCTCGAGTGTCTGGTTGGTTTCCGCCAGAGACACCTGTGCCGCTGCCAGTCGCGCAAGCAGCTCGTTGTTCTCGAAGCGAAGGCGGAACGCTTCGGTTACCGCCCAATTGGAGTTGGAGGCGACGAGCCACATCGCCAGACCGTACACGATGGCGAGACCGCCCATAGAGATGTGCGGGACATCGCCCTCAAAAAACAGTCGGGCTGCGACCGGCACGACGGCCGACACCGCGAACGCGAGAAATGCCGGGAGGTGGAGGGCCAATGTGCCCGACGCACCCGCGACCATGCCACCGACGGCGAACACCAGCACCAGTTGAGGGACGCCTGGGCGCGGATCGTAAAGCAGCGCGCCGCCGACTCCCCAGAGGAGGCCGGTCAAGAACGCGCCCCAGACCAGCCGCCGAGCCCAGGTGGCCGTGGATTGTGGGGACGCCTGTACGCGGAGATATCGTCGCCGAAGCAGCGCCCGCACGATGATTACCGCGGTCATCGCCGTCACCCATGCGATGAGCAGCCGGCGATCCGCTGTCGGCCAGAGCACCGCCGCGACGATCGTGGCGGCGAGCGGACTCACCGCGAAGATCGCAAGGCTCTGGCTATAGAGGGTCCGAATCTGTTCGGCCTGGACAGCGGCATCGGTCGCCGCAGGCACGTCGTGCGCCACTGTTGACACTCAACTTTCGCGATGACGCAGGGGCTGTCGCGAGAATACCACCTGAACTTAACGGCGCCGGGGCGCAAACCGAACAGCATGCAAGTTCGCATGCACGTTCGGACGAGCCGGATGTTCACGTGATTAGGGCGCGTTGGGGATGTCAGCCGCGCAATGTCGTGGGGGACGTGTGAGTCGCGTCGGTACGAGTTACCTCACACGTGTGCGTCGGCGACGATGCGCGCATCGTCCGACGAATCCCGCCGGTGCGAGTAACAGCGTCGAGGACGCTGAATCAGCCGCCACCGAGCCATGGGCTCTTGTTGCCTCCGGGACGATGACGCGGGGGCTCGTCGCGACCTTCCTGCTCGTCGCGAGCTCTTTCGATTTCTTGATCGCGGTCCGGCTTTTTCGGTTTGTTCTGTCCGCCGTACTGATTCTGCTCGCGGGGGTTTCGGTCGCCTTGGTCCATGGACGCCTCGCAGAGGATCGTAGCGACATCGTGTCGTCGCAACTAATGAGGTGCGTTAAGGCCGAGGTGATCTGCCGCGCCCGAGTTGTTTCACGAATTCCTGCGCGTCGGCGAGTGGGCCCGTCGGAAAACAGGCGCTGATCTCAAACATCGGGGTCTCCGGAGAGGTCGCCTCAACGTTCTCGCGCAAGAACATGCGCAGCGGTTGTGCGAACACCAGATACGCCATTCCCTCTTTGAAGTACGAGGCGTCTCGCGAATCGATCCCCGGGTACATGTGCAGGGTGGTCTGCTGCCGTACTTCACCCTTCCACACACGGTCTACGTGAAATGAGGTCTGTAATCCGTCGGGTGAACTCGTGATCACAGTACCGCTGAACACGAGTGCTGAAGCGCGCTGGACGTCTCGCGCCGTCTTCCAAAGCTTCACGCATTCCCCATGCGCCACAGCGGGGAGAGCTAATGCGATCACCACCAACGCGCTGACCCGAGACGCGATTCTTGCGAACGACGTTTTCATTCAACGCGCATTATCGCCCTCGATGGGCGCCGTCGGTACGTGCGTCTGAGTGCACTGATGCCTCTGCCGAACGACGGGCATCGCGTACCGTCGCGCGTGTAATGCGCTCAGTTGTTTTTCGTGCTACCAGCATAGATTGCCAAGAAGCGCGCCGCCGATCGCACCGAACGGGATGAGTTCCTCCCAGCACTCCCATAGAAACCCGATCAGCCAAACATCTGCTCCCGCCGCGACAGTGTGAAATCAGACGCTGCGCATGTCCCGCGACAGACGGTCGAGCGCGCGTGCGGTAAATCTAGAAGGCCCTGGCTTCGTGGCCAGAGGAGGAGGCTGTATGCCGGACCTCGGCGAGCTCATGACGGTGGACGATGTCGCATCACTCCTGAAGGTCAGCAGAAGCTGGTATACGAGCACACGCGTTCGCGCGGGAAGCCACATCCGGATCGCCTGCCTCACATCAAGCTTGGCAAGTACGTGCGATTCGATCCGCACGTCGTTCGCGCGTTTCTGGATCGGCAAACGGCTCGCTGACGTTCGTGCTCATCGCAGCTAATGACGCGCGAGCTACAGCACGAAGAGCCAACGAGAGGAAAGGCATCGTCTCTCATGGCTCGACAAAAACGACGTCAGTATGGCAGTGGGTGTTTGCTGAAACGCGGAAAGGGGTGGGCAATCCGGTGTTGCGGTACGAAGCCCTGGGCGAGGTCACACGGAAGGTCGCGTCTGACACACTCGCTCAGAAGCTGGCGGCCACAGGCGATCGCGCCGGGCGGATTGCTCTGACGAAGCGGCGGCGGCAATCTATGCCGGCGAGAACGGCGGGGAACCACTCGCCGGTTTCAGCATGTCCCATCCGTATGCACAGCCCGAACAGAAACACTTGAGTTCGTTGTGACGGGTGTAGGCGATGACCGCTTTGGGGTTCTGACACTTCGGGCAGGTGACGTGGGCCGGTTGCTCGTCCTTAGACGGTCTGCTTTGTCCTGAAGCCATTGTTGACACCATACCGAGCCCAGGGGAGCGTCGCTGTTCATTACAGAACACGTGAGGTCTCGTACTGGACTTGAGGGATGCGCACGCCCACCGCCGCGCCTTCGGCGCTATGGTGGGCAACCTTCGCATGCATTCATGAGCGATGGTTGGCCTGCCAGCCAAAGCTCGGGATGAGCGGTATAGTCCGCGTTCGCTAAAAGCTACGGCGGACAGCCTCGGCGAGAAACGAGAGCGGAGGCTGGTGCGCCCAGAAGGGAACTGACGCCTATCTCGTGACCGGGTCGGTTCTTACGCAGCAGCCTAGCGAGAGTGGGGACCGACCGTGACGATGCTTCTGGTGGCAGGCTCTTCACGGTGTGCCAGTCGGCCACGTGTGGCAACGATGAGAACGAGGGCGACCGCGAGTCCGCACAGCGCCATCACCAATACGAACGGTATCGGCGCGCTGGGTTGGGTCTCGGCGAATAACCCGCCGAGGAATCTCGAAACGGTGTTGAACGCTGCATGCATTGCAATCGGCGTGATGATTCCGAAACGAGCCAGATTCGTTCCGTAGGTCAGGATGACGCTCTGGCCGGTCAGGAAGAGCACATAGATCCACAGCGGCGAGCTGGTCCACCCCGGATACAGGAAGAGCGGCAAGTGCCACCCGGTCCAGAGGAGTCCGAGGACCAGAGAGCTACGAACTGGTCCTAGCCCAGTCTGGAGACGCGGCAGTGCGTATCCTCTCCAGCCCGGCTCT
>JBKPRH010000009.1:0-9840 GCA_046765795.1 Acidobacteriota bacterium
CCTTTCCCCCGCGAGAAACGACGTCCGTATTCTATGGCGCCACCATCTTCGTGACACGGCCAACACTGGTATCACCGGCGAATAAATTGTCCCGCGTGTCCATCGCCCAGTAGCTGGCCTCGATGAACTGGCCGTGTCCGATGCCCATGCCGTTGCCGATGGCACCGACCACCTTGCCGTTCCGATCGAGCTTCAAAAATTGACCGTCCTGCCCCGTCGCCATCCACGGATTGCCGTGCGAGTCGAAGTACAGCGCGCACACGAGATTCCTCATCTGCATCGTCTTGAGGAACGTGCCGTCTGCCGAATAGACGACGATGCGGTACTCTTCGCGGTCGCCGATCCAGACGTCGCCGTTAACGGGATCGACGGCGAGCCCGTGCGCCGAGCTGAACTTGCCCTGCCCGACTTCGTTGCCAAACCACTGATTGAGAAAGCGGCCATTCTTATCGAGATGAATGATCCGCGCGGCACCGATGTTGTTCGCCGGATCGTCTGACTCGGCGTCGTTGGGACTTTCATTCGCGTGTCCCTCGCCGATGTAGACATCGCCAGTGCGACCGAACGCCACCATCACGGGCTGCCAGAGCAGACGCTGACCTTTGGCTTCATCCCAGTCACCTCTGTGACCGCGCTCGCCAATCGTCAGCAGCAGCTTTCCGTCGGGACTGATCTGCATCACCGTCGCGCTGTTCGCCGCCGTGATCCAGACGTTGTCGTCTGCATCGACTGCCATGCCGTGCGCCTTGTCCTGGTAGCCGATGACATCAGGTCCGACCTGCAGAATCAGCTTGTGGTTCGCGTCGAACTTGAACAGCTGCGGCTTCCCCGGATCGGCGCGTTGAAATACCCAGAGGTTGTTCTTGGAGTCGAGCGCAACGGCGGGCACACCTCCGAATCCTGGCGGCAGCACGTACGGATACGTGAACGTGTAGCCCATCGTCTGCCGCCACTGCACGCGCTGCAGCGACTGCCGGCTAATGCCCGATCGTTTGCCGCATAGGGGCGATCGACGGCATGCCGGCGTGTCAACGATTGCGCCCGCTGGCGCCGCAGCGGCGGAGGGACCAGGCCCGCTGCCGCGGGGCGGGACCGTCACCCGTCCGGTCGCGTCAACGATCGTGCGCCCGGTCGGGTCGGGAAACGATCCCTGAAGGAACCAGGCCGGCGAGCCATCGACGGCGGCCCCCTGTGTGAGTGGATTGGTTTGCGAACGCGTCGATCCACCGCTGAACATCACACCGAGCGCAGCGGTGACGAGGGCAGCAACGATGTGCCGTAGCTTCACGTCCTCTCCTTAGTCGTAGTGCAATGCGACGATCGGATCGACGCGCGATGCCTTGAGCGCAGGTATCACACAGGCGATGAAGGCGATCATCGCGAGGCCGAGCGCGACGCCACTGTAGGTCAGCGGGTCGCGAACTTCGACTCCGAACACGAGGCTGGACAGCACGCGACTGATCGCCAGCGCGGCGATGAGGCCTGACACCACACCAACGGCGCCGACCGTCATGCCTTCACGCACGATCATCTTCAGCACGTGACCACGCGGTGCGCCGAGCGCCATCCGCAGACCGATCTCACGCGTGCGTTGGTTCACGGAGTACGCCAGCACGCTGTAAATGCCGATTGCGGCAATCAGCATCGCCACGCCAGCAAAGATGACGAGCAACACGGCGTTCAGGCGCGGCTGGGCGGCACTGTTGGCGAGCCACTCGTCCATCGTTCGCACGGTCGAAATCGGAAGCGACGCATCGAGTGCATGGACGCGTTGGCGAACGGCTGATAGCACTGATGTCGGCGGTCCTTCGGTCCGCACGACCACATCTACCGCTTGCGCCAACGCGACGCTCGGGTAGTAGATCGCCGGCGACTCGGTCGTGAGCGTGCTGTGCCGCACGTCGCCGACGACGCCAACGACCGTGTACCGCCGCTTGAGATCACCCTGGCGATGCAGAATGCGGCCGATAGGATCGGTATCACCCCAGAAGCGTCGCGCAGTCGCCTGGCTGACGATGACGGTCAGCGGCGCTGTTGACGGCATGTCGCCGTCGACGAATTCACGGCCCTGCAGCAGCGGAATGCTCATGGCCGTGAAGTAGCCGGGGCTCACGAATCGCCAATCGGTGGGCACGGCGGCCTCTGGCGGCAGCGCAGATTGTCCGATCGTCACGATCGGCGTCGTCGTGTAGGCACCGTTGCCGAATGGAATCCCGCTCGACACTGCCGCACCACGGACACCGGGAATGGCGCGCAATGAGTCGAGCAGTGTGCGATGAAACGTGGCGCGCTGATCTGCGGGATAGGCGTTCGCCGGCAGCGCGAGTTGGAACGTCAGCAGGTGATCGGATTGGAACCCGAGGTTCACCTGCTGCAGGCGCAGCAGGCTCTGCGTGAGGAGACCGGAGCCGATCAACAACACCGTGGCCAGCGCGAGTTCAGCCGCTGCAAGCCCGTTCCGGAGCCCCGGACGCACACCGCTCGAGGCGCGCGTTGCCTGCATCAGCACGGCATTCAGATCGGTCTTCGCGGAATGCCACGCTGGCGCGATCCCAAAGAGAAGGCCGGTCACGATCGTCAGCACGAGTGCGAACAACAGGACAGTTGCATCCACGCTGACCGCGGTCGGCAACAGGTTCGGCGGCAGCAACGCGTTGATCGCCCCGACGCTCCACATCGCAGCGAGCGCACCGACGGCGCCACCAATCGCCGACAGCATAATGCTCTCGACGAGCAGCTGCGCGAGCAGCCTGGCGCGACTCGCGCCGATCGCCGTGCGAACGGCAACTTCTTTCTGACGTGACGCGGCGCGTGCCAACAGCAGGTTCGCCACGTTGGCCGAGGCAATGAGCAGCACGCATCCAACAGCGGCAAGCAGCACGACCAGCGCAGTGCGCAGCTGCGGGCTGACGAAGAGATTGTTGAGGGTGACGAGCCGGATGCCCCAGTCCTTCACCTCGGCGTACTGCCGGCCGATGTTACCGGCCACGACGTCCATCTCCCCCTGCGCCTGTTCGAGCGTCACACCAGGCCGCAGCCGCCCGAGCGCGATGATCACGTGGTTCAATCGAATCTCTTTGGCCGGCTCGATCGTCAGCGGCATCCACATGTCACCGTTGGACAACGGAACGAGCGCAGCCGGTGCGACCCCGACAACTCTCGTCGCAACGCCGTTGAGCGTCAGCGTCTTTCCAACGATCGACGGGTCGCTCCCGAAGCGCCGTTTCCAGAGTGCCTCACCGATCATCACGACCTTGTCCGCACCAGGCCGTTCGTCCTCGTCACGGAACGAGCGGCCGAGGATCGGCTGTAGACCCAGCAGCGGAAACAGCGATGCGGTCAGCGTGCCGCCCGTGAATCGTTCTGGCTCGCCCTGCCCAGTCAGGTTGAAGGTGGCAAATCCAAGCGCGCCCATCTGCGAGAACGTCTGTGACTGCTCCTTCCAAGAGAGATAGTTCAGGACCGATGCGGCAAAGGCTTGGAGCTTCAGACTGTCGTTGCGCTCGGCCACCCACACGAGCCGTCCCGGCTGTTCAAACGGCAGCGGACGAAGCAGCACCGCGTTGACGACGCTGAAGATCGCGGTGTTCGCGCCAATGGCGAGCGCGACCGTGAAGAGAATTGCGAGGGTAACCAGGGGCGACTTCCGCAGCACGCGCGCAGCGTAACGAAGATCGGTGAGCAGCATGCGGTTCTCCGGGCGCCATGATACTGCCGCTCGTCCGGGCAGAGTCGTCTTACAATCTCGCCGTAGCCTTGGCGGAGGCGGCCTGTCCACCGTAGCCTTGGCGGAGGCGGAAGGAGGCGACTGCGGAATGGCGTTCGAGCTGGTTGTGAACGGCACGCGGCACACCGTCGACGCGGATCCTCAGACGCCGCTGCTGTGGGTGATCCGCGATCAGGTCGGACTCACCGGCACCAAGTTCAGCTGCGGCATCGGACAGTGCGGCGCGTGTACGCTGCACGTCGATGGCCGCGCCGTCAGATCCTGCAGCGTACCGGCGTCCTCAGCCATCGGCAAGCCGGTGATGACCATCGAGGGACTCTCACGCGACGGCAGCCATCCCATCCAGATCGCCTGGAAGGAACTCGACACACCGCAGTGCGGCTACTGCCAGTCCGGGATGATCATGAGCACGCTCGCCCTGCTGCGCGCGCGTCCCAATCCCACCGACGCCGATATCGACGCGCAGATCACGAACGCGTGCCGCTGCAGCACGTATCACCGGATTCGGCAGGCGATTCACCTCGCGGCCACGTTGATGAAGGCGTGAAGGGAGAGCGATGACGTCTCACATCGATCGCCGCGAGTTTCTCGCCACGCTGGCCGCCGCGCAGGGCGCATTCGTTCTCGGCTTCTGGCTACCCTCGCGCGCGGAAGCGCAGACCACGCCAGGCGCCGCGTGGTACGAGGAGCCAGCCACGCGCGAAGTCAACGCGTGGATCGTGATCGCACCGGACGACATCGTCACGATCCGGATCGCGCAGACCGAGCTCGGGCAAGGCGTGTGGACGTCGAACGCGATGATGGTCGCCGAGGAACTCCAGTGCGACTGGAGCAAGGTGCGGCCGCAATACGCTTCGGCCAATCGCGATGCACGCGAGAAGGCGCCGGCGTGGACGCTGAACGTTCCGGGAAATGGCGCTCAGGATCCCAAGGGCGGCGGTGTGCCGACGTTTGGTAATCGCGATCCGGTTGGCGTCGCCGGCATTCCCGACAGCCTGTATCGACGCATGCGGACCAATGCGGCCTCGTCGGTGAAGGATGGCCGCTATTACCTGCAACTCGCGGGTGCCGAAGCGCGCGAGCGGCTGCTGCTCGCAACGGCGGCACTGTGGAACGTGCCGGTGTCACAGCTGACCGCGAAGAACAGCGTCATCACGCATGCGGCCAGCGGTCGCAAGACGACCTACGGCGCGGTCGCGCAACGTGCGGCGCAGACGCCGCATCCACATCCCGAGACCATTACGATCAAGTCGCCAGATCAGTGGACGCTGATGGGCACCGAGCAGAAGAACCTCGATGTGCCCTCGAAGGTGACCGGCCAGGCGGTCTACGGGATCGATGTCCGGCTGCCGGGCATGAAGTGGGCGACGGTGAAGACATGCCCCGTCTATGGCGGCGACGTGAAGCGCTACGACTTCGATGCCGTCCGCCACATGCCGGGCGTGCGATTCGCGCTGCAGTTCCCGATTCCCGACCCGGCGCTGACCCGCGGCCGCACGTTCAGTGGCGGCGTCGCCGTCATCGCCGACTCGTGGTATCAGGCCAGGACGGCGATCGACAAGATGCCGATCGAGTGGGACGTTCCGCCCGTCAATGCGCGATTCACGACCGCCAACATGCGGGAGTCGCTGCTCGCATCGCTCGATCGGCCTGGCACGGTGCGCGCCAGCCAGGGCGACGTGGATGCCGCATTCAAGAACGCGACACGGATCGTCGAGGCGACGTATTCAACGCCGTTCCTCCCACGCGCTCGGATGGAGCCCGGCAACGCGACGGTGCTCGTGTCCAACGACCGCGTCGATATCTGGATTGGCGATCAGAGTCCACAGGAAACGCGCTTCAGCGCCTCGAAGATCACTGGGATTCCCGAGACGAACGTCCACATCCACCTCTGTCATTTGGGCGGTGGCTTCGGGCGCAACGGCAACGGCCCGCAAGCTGAACACGCGATCATGATCGCGAACGCGCATCGCGGCACGCCCATCCACATGCTGTGGACGCGCGAAGAGGACTTCATCGGGACGACGTATCGGGCGATGGGCGTGGCCCATCTCAAGGCCGCGCTCGATGCTGACGGGTGGCCGATCGCGATGGACGTGCGGACCGCGATGCAGGAAGGCGGCTTCGGCCCCGAGGCGTCGTTCCATGTGACCTCGCGCTACTTCGTGCCGAACTACCGCTACTCGAACCACACGACGAACTTCCACGTTCCCGTTGGCACGCGACGCGGCGTCGGACAGGCGGCGCACGAGTTCTATCGTGAGAGCTTCATGGACGAACTCGCGAGAGCGGCCGGCAAGGATCCGTATCTCTATCGACGCGAACTCCTTGCGCGCACCAGCCTTCCGTACAAGCAGGACATGATCACCGCGCTCGACACGGCGGCGAAGATGTCAGGATGGGGCACACCGCTCCCGAAGGGCACGGCCCGCGCGATCGCGCTCGAAGAGCGCGGCGCGGAAGGCGACGGCATGGCGACGATCAGCGCGATGGTCCATACTGTCTCGGTCAGCCGTGAAGGCAAGGTGAAGCTCGAACGTGTGGACGTCGCGCACGAGACCGGCTTCGGTCTCGTCAATCCCCTCTCGGTGAAGAAGCAGATCGAAGGCCAGATCACCTGGTTCTACAACGACGCGATGCATCAGGCCTGCACCATCAAAGACGGCCGCATCGTCGAGAACAACTTCCACGTGTTCCCGTTGTCGCGCATCAACGAAGACCCGCCGGTCATCAACATCCAGTTCTTTCCAACCAAGCACTGGCTGGTTGGCATGGGCCACGACCGCGCCACGTCAGTGCAGTCGGCAATCGGCGACGCGATCTTTCAAATCACTGGCAAGCGGCTCCGCGATCTTCCGTACGGCAAACACGATTTGAGCTGGACGTAACCGTCACGTCGCCCCCACAATCGCGTGTGACCTCCACCTCGCCCTCCAGCTCTCGCTCGGCTCGCTGGCTCGTCTTCGTCATGCTCGTCGTTTCTGTTGTCCTTCTGATCCCAGGCCTGCTTGCGCCCGTGCTCACGATCCGTGGGGTGTTGACCCGCGACGGGATCGCACAGGTGGCGCCGATGATGCTGCAAAAGGGACTGAGCGACGACACGCTCAATACGTTGAAAGCGATGATGAACCCCACGGTCGTCGGACTGCTCGAGGCAACGGGTGGGGATCTGCGTCAGATGATCATCGACAAGGTGATGCCGTCGTTGACGGCGTCGCTGCAGCAGAACGTGGGAGAGGTCGAGGTCTTTCAGCAGACGAGGAGCATCGTCAGCTCGGTTCGTCGTCTGTACGAAGTCGGGAGCCCTGTGCCGGCGACGTTGATCCTCCTGTTCAGCGTCATCGTTCCCTTCGTCAAGGCGGCGCTCGTCGCCTGGGCGATGTTCGCGTCGCCTGAGACGCGACAGCGGACGCTGTCGTTTGTCGAAGCGATTGCCAGGTGGTCGATGGCCGACGTCTTCGTCGTCGCGCTGTTTATTACTTATCTCGCCGCCATGGCGAGCCAGAGCACACCGGTGGCTGGTCCGCCGGTCGTGGCGTTCAAAGCGCAGTTTGGGCCAGGGTTCTATTGGTTCGCGGCGTACTGTGTTTTCTCGCTGGCGACCCAGCAACTCACCGCGCGCGTGCTCGCGTCACGCCTCTAGGCGCAGGGCGGATCACTTCGCGCGCGTGCCTTTCACCTCAGAGAGAGGCACAAACTTACCATCCGCTCCGGCGAACTCGGCGAGCGCCGTGTATGCCCCTGCAGCGATCTTCAGCGTCAATCGGATGTTGAACGCGGGCTGGTCGGTGGTGAACGTCCAGGTGTCGCCTGTGACTTGTCCGTACGCCACGACAGCACTTCCGAGGCTATCGATGGTGTACGCCACGTACTGCTTGCGCGCCGGAAGATAGCTCAGTGTCCGCATCTGGCTGTACATCCCCGCCGACCCTTTGGCTTCGCTGCGACACACGACGTGCCGGTTGGCAAACCACTGACACTCTTCAGTGCCTGACGCCTTGTTTGCCGGTGACAGCGGAGTCGCCTTCGTGTCGATTTCGATGTTCCACTTGCCGACCATGACGTCGAGTTTCTTCTGGTCGGGACTCGGCTGTTGCGCGGCAGCGACCGCTGGGGCAGCAAGGACGACCACGATCAGCAGAATCTTGATGTACGGATTCATGGATGCGCAGACTAACACGAACTCCCTGACGGACCGAGGTGTCATTGCGATTCCGCCTCCCGCACCGTGGCGTGCTGAAGGCTGTGCGTGAGCTCGAGCTGCGCGAAGATGGCGGCTGACGTCACAGTGACGACGCCTACGCACACGAACGTCCAGCGGAAGGCGGCGAGTGTATCGATATGTAAAGGATCGGCGGCGGCCACACCGCCGAACGCGCCGAGCAGCCCGCCGGCCACAGCGACGCCGAGGCTCACCGTCAGCATCATCAGCATCGACAACAGGCTGTTGCCGCTGCTGGCGAACTCGCCATCGAGATCGCGCAGCGTCAGTGTGTTCATCGCAGTGAACTGCAACGAGTTGACCGCACCGAAGGCGGCGAACTGCACGGCATGTACCCACACCGGAAGGCCAGGCTTCAGGAGCGCGAAGCTGGCCATCGTCGTGCCGACCAGCAGCGTATTGCTGACCAGCACGCGTCGATACCCGAATCGGTGGACCAGCGGCACGACCACTTGCTTCGAGAACATGCCGGCCAGCGCCGCCGGAATCATCATCATCCCGGCATGCATGGGCGAGTATCCCAGCGCGACCTGCATCAGCAACGGAATCAGATACGGCATCGCTCCGCTGCCCACGCGCGAAAACAAATTACCGAGAATGCCGACGCGGAAGGTATCCACGTTGAACAGCGCCAGCGGGAACAGCGGCCGCTCGGTTCGAGCGGCATGCAGCCAGTACGCCGCCAGACTCGCCAGACCGGACACGACCAGGATCACGACTGCCGCATGGCGCGGTTGCTCCGTGGAGAGCGCGTCGAGCGCCAATGACACGGCGACCATGGCGTAGGCGAACAACGTGTAACCAAGCGCATCGAAGCGGCCGACGACCTGACGCAGATCCGGCATGACGCGAAGGGCGGCGACACCGCCGGCGACGCCGAGTGGCAGGTTGATCAGGAAGATCCAGTGCCACGAGGCGATTTGCACGAGCCACCCGCCCATCGTCGGACCAATGAGTGGGCCGATCAAACCTGGCAGCGTGACGAAGCTCATCGCCGCGAGGAAATTCTCTCGCGGGATGACGCGCATCACGACCAGTCGGCCGACGGGCAGCAGCATCGAACCGCCGATGCCTTGCAGCACGCGCGACGCCACGAGCTGCGTCAATCCGCGCGAGAGGGCGCATGCGAGCGAGCCCACCGAGAAGAGCACGACTGCCGCGATGAATACGCGCCGGGTGCCGAATCGATCAGCAAGCCATCCCGACGCGGGGATGAGCATCGCGACGGCCAGCGCATACGACGCGACGACAGCCTGCATGCGGAGCGGTGATTCGCCGAGGCTTGCCGCCATCGACGGCAGTGCGGTGTTGACGATGGTGGTGTCGAGCATTTGCATGAAGGCAGCTGTGGCCACCAACCACAGCATGGGGCGCGAGGTTCCCATCAATGCCATCATAGACACAGAACGACTGTGATCTCGCTGAACTCATTGCTCGATAGCCTCGTGATCGAAGAGCGATTCGTGCGCGGCTCAGGACCGGGCGGCCAGAATGTCAATAAGGTCGCGACAGCGGTCGAACTACGCGTCGATCTGATCGCGTCGCCGCTACCGGAGGATGTGAAGGGGCGGCTGATTACGCTGGCGGGGCGGCGCGCGACCAGCGATGGCGTCCTGGTCATCGACGCGCGCGAACATCGTACGCAGAGTCAGAACCGCGAAGCCGCGCGCGCCCGGCTCCTGGCATTGGTGGAACAGGCGCTCCACCGGCCAAAGAAGAGAACGAAGACACGGCCGACGAAGGCAGCGAAGGAACGCCGCCTCGAGTCGAAGAAGCAGCGAGCGATGACGAAAGACCGCCGGCGCCGAGTCAGCGACGACTAGCGCACGCTGCGGCGGTCACTCACCAGGATCACGAGTAGAACGAGCCAGGCGCTGCACACAGGCTGAAC
>JBKPRH010000010.1:0-7227 GCA_046765795.1 Acidobacteriota bacterium
GTCGCGATGCGATCGAACGAACTGCGCTCCTGATCGAGAAACGCACCAGCGTCGATGACGTTGCTCGCGCTGCGTGTAGTGAGCTCCGATTCCTCACGGAATGTCAGCGAATCGTTCGACCACAGCACCATGTTCGTACGCGAGTCGGTGAGCTGCACTTTCATGGTCATGATGAACAGATACCGCGACGCGAGCTGACTTTCGTTGAAGCCGACCGGCTGCGCCGAGATGCCGATGATCTCGCCCGACAGCACCGCGTCAGATCCAGTTGCGTCGGCGACAACAGTGTATTTCCCGCGACCGATGAACTCCGTGCGAATCTTGTCCGTGATGACCAGCTCCACCTGGGGAAAGGTGCTGCGATTCTCGATTTGCGGGATGCCGATCACCCTGATGTAGTCGGGCAGGAACGAGCCGCGGCCGGCGAGCGCGTATCCGCAGCTCGAGCTCACCATCGCCAACACAAGGATCAGGGCGGCTCTCATCTCACGTCGCCACTTCATTTCACGACGCCACTTCATTTCACGACGATCGAGACCAGGCGGCCTTTCGCCACAACGACTTTCTGCACCGTCTTGCCCGCAGTATGTGCCTTCACGCCGGGATCGGCCAGGGCGAGCGCTTCGAGATCCGACTCCGACGTCGAGGCCGGCACCGTGAGGCGCGACCGCACCTTGCCGTTCACCTGCACCGGCACGGTGATCTCTTCGGCCTTCGCCACTTCGGGATCAAACGACGGCCAGCTCGCCGCAGTGAGGCCGTCCGGGTAGCCGAGCATGCACCACAGCTCCTCAGCCGTGTGTGGCGCGAATGGCGAGAGCATCAGGACGAGCGCCTCGATCGCCTCGCGGACGACAGCAATCGTCTCGGCACGTTCCACCTCGCCGGCGTGCTCGACGTCCTCGTCACCACGATGACCGGGCCCACCTGTGACGGTCTGCTCGCTGAACGCGTACAGCTCGTTGACGAGCTCCATCAACGCTGACACTGCGGTATTGAGCTGCTGTCGCTGCTCGATGTCGGCGGTCACGCGGCGAATCGTGTCGTGCGTCTTTCGCCGCAGCGCGCGCTCTGCCGCATTGAGTGACGCCTGCTGTGGCGCAGCCATACCTTCACCGCCCACCGTCTCGCACCAGTGGTCGATGAGTCGCCACACCCGCGCGAGAAAGCGGAAGCTGCCCTCGATACCGGAATCGGTCCACTCGATTTCCTTCTCGGGCGGTGCAACGAATACGACGTAGAGCCGCAGCGCGTCCGCACCGTACTTCGCCATCATCTCGTCAGGGTCAACCACGTTGCCCTTGGACTTGGACATCACGGCGCCGTCCATGAGCACCATCCCCTGGGTCAGGAGATGCGTGAAGGGCTCGCTGTGAGTGACCATCCCGAGATCGCGGAACACGCGCGCGAAGAAGCGCGAGTAAATCAGATGCAGAATCGCGTGCTCGACGCCGCCGACGTAGAAGTCGACGGGAAGCCAGTACTTCACCGACGCGGGATCGAACGCCTGCCGGTCGTTACGAGCATCCGCAAAACGATAGAAGTACCACGACGAATCGACGAACGTGTCCATCGTGTCCGTCTCTCGACGGGCCGGCCCGCCACACTTCGGACACGTTACGTTGACGAACTCCGGGACATGCGCCAGCGGCGAATCCCCACGGCCGGTGAACTGCGCAATCTTCGGCAGCTCCACTGGAAGCTGGTCGTCCGGCACGGGGACGATGCCGTCCTTGTCGCAGTAGATCATTGGGATCGGCGTGCCCCAATAACGCTGGCGAGAGATGCCCCAGTCCTTGAGCCGGTACTGAACGGTGCCTTCGCCGATGCCGCGTTCCTTCGCGACAGCGGTCATCTTCTTCAGCGCGTCTTCGGATGACAACCCGGAAAACTCGCCCGAATTCACGAGCCGTCCGTAGTTCGACACAGCCTCGCTGAGGACATCCGTCGTTGCAGGCGCCCCGTCAGGTGTCACGACAACGCGGATCGGCAGGTTGAACTTGGTTGCGAATTCGAAATCGCGTTCGTCGTGCGCAGGGACAGCCATCACCGCGCCAGTGCCGTACTCACCGAGTACGAAGTTCGCCACCCAGATCGGCACCGGTTCATTCGTGAACGGATTGATGGCGCGGAAGCCGGTGTCGAACCCTTCCTTCTCGATCTCGCCGCTCAGCCGGGCGGCACGATCCTGCAGACGGAACGCCTGTGCCTTCTGCTTGAGCGCCGCTGGATCCTTCGATTTGTTGGCCAGCGTCTGGACGAGCGGGTGCTCCGGCCCGAGCAGCACGAACGTGGCGCCGTAGATCGTGTCGATGCGCGTCGTGAAGACCTCGATCGAGGTGTTCGGATCGCCTTCGAGCGGGAACTTCACCCGCGCGCCTTCCGACCGCCCAATCCAGTTCTGCTGCATCGTCAGAACTTTTTCGGGCCACTGGGTCAGCGTGTCAGTCGCGTCAAGCAGCTCGTCGGCATAGGCAGTGATGCGGAAGAACCATTGCTCGAGATCACGGGTCTCCACCGCCGAGCCACATCGCCAGCACTTGCCGTCGATGACCTGCTCGTTGGCGAGGACGGTGTTATCGACCGGACACCAATTGACCGACGACTTCCGCCGGTATGCGAGACCGCGCTCGAACATCCGGATGAAGAGCCACTGGTTCCACTTGTAGTACTCAGGGTCGCACGTCGCGAGCTCACGCTCCCAGGCATAGCTGATACCCAGACGTTGGAGCTGACCCTTCATGTGCGCGATGTTGCCGCGCGTGGACGTCTCGGGATGAATCCCGTTCTTGATGGCGGCGTTCTCCGCAGGGAGGCCGAACGCATCCCACCCGAACGGGTGCAGCACGTTGTACCCACGCATCCGTTTCAGGCGCGCGAGCGCATCGCCGATGCTGTAGTTCCGCACGTGCCCCATGTGGGCATGCCCGGAGGGGTAGGCGAACATCTCGAGGCAGTAGAACTTCGGCTTCGAAGGATCGGCAGCAACCTCAAATGCGCGTGCGGCGGCCCACTTCTGCTGCCATTTCTTATCGAGGTCCTGCGGATGGTAGTCGGGCATCTCTGGCCGTTTGGCTCTAGGCTCTGGGCTGTGGGCTTTAGGCTCTTGGCTCTAGGCTGGTGTGGCCGGACCCGCAGTCCAAAGCCTAAAGCCCAAAGCCTAGAGGCCAAAGCCCCTTAAGTGATTATAGCGTCCAGCGATCGCGCAGATGCGGGAGCACGGCCTTGACCGTTGCATCTCCGCGCGACGCGTCACCGGTCGGGGCGGCGAATCCCTTCGTGTCTCCCTCGAGCGCGCGAATCGACGCGAGGAGCGACTCGGCCAGCGCGGCCAGATCGTATCCACCTTCGGTCACCGCGACCAGGCGGCCTTTGCAGCACTCGTCGGCCACAGCGGCAATCGCTGCCGTGAGGTGTCCGAAGTACGGACTGGTCACACGCATACCCGCGAGCGGGTCATTCATGTGGGCGTCGAAGCCAGCGGAGATCAAAATGAGCTCCGGCTTGAACTGCTTCAGGATCGGCAGCGCGACCTTGGTGTAGGCGAGTTCGTAATCAGCGTCCGTCGCGCCTGCGCTAAGGGGGAGATTGACCGTGAAGCCGGCTCCTGCTCCGCTTCCAATGTCGCCTGCCGCGCCGGTTCCGGGATAGTACGGATACTGGTGTGAGGAGATGAACAACACCGAGGGATCGTTGTAGAAGCTCCACTGCGTGCCGTTGCCATGATGCACGTCGTAGTCCACAACAGCGACTCGGCTCAGACCGCGCGCTCGCGCAGACGCAGCGGCGATGGCAATGTTGTTGAACAGACAGAAGCCCATCGCGCGATTTCGCTCGGCGTGATGGCCGGGGGGCCTGACCATCGCCAGTGCGCGTGTGCCGGCGTCGCTATCGAGCACGTGTTCGACCGCGGTGACTGCCGCACCAGCGGCGAGGTACGCCGCCGAGAACGAGCCCGGCGAGGTGAACGTATCGGGATCGAGCGCCACGGCGCGGCCGGCCGTCTCCTTGATGGAGGTCAGATAATCAGCGTCATGAATCCGAGTGATCTCCACGTCCGTCACACTGCGTGGCGACTCGACGTGCCCTCCGCGCTTGCCGAATTCCGAGGCCACGACCTGCATGACCTCGAAACGCTCGACACGTTCGGGATGACCTGGAGGAGTGAGATGATCGGCGAAATGCGGTGAGGTAAAGATCGTGAGCGACACCTTGCGGATTGTACGGCGTCAGTTGCCAACGCCCAACTATCAATGAATATCCTTTTGTGGACCATCGGCATTGTGCTCGTGATCGTGGGTCTCGTCGGCACCGTGCTGCCTGCCCTGCCCGGCGCGATGTTGATCGTCGCCGGTCTCGTTGTCGCCGCATGGGCTGACGGGTTCACCAGGGTTGGCGTGGTGACGCTCGTCATCATCGGCGTGATTGGCGCCGCGAGTTATCTCGTCGACTTCGCTGCGGCAGCGCTGGGTGCAAAGAAGTTTGGCGCGAGCCCGCGAGCGATGGTCGGGGCAGGCCTCGGCACACTGCTCGGGCTGTTTCTCGGCATACCGGGCCTCATCATCGGGCCATTTCTCGGCGCGGTCATTGGCGAGCTCACCGTGCATCGTGACATGGCGAAGGTGGGCAAAGCCGGACTCGCCGCGTGGATTGGTTTTCTGGCTGGGATGGCGGTGAAGGTCGGGATCGCCTTTCTGATGATCGGCATCTTTATCGCCGCGCTCGTGCTCTAATTGGCCCCATGAAAAAGCAGGCCATCATCGTCTGCGCACTGGTCGCGGCCTTCGCGGCAGCAGTCGCGACTGTTGCCGCAGTCGCGACACAAGATTCCACCGTCATCACAAACCCGCCCGAACGCTTCTCGACGCGCGTGGTGATCTCGGGCCTCGAAGGTCCCTGGGAAGTTGCCTGGGGTCCCGATCAACAGCTCTGGGTGACAGAGCGCACTGGCCGTCGCGTGATCCGCGTCAATCCGGCGGACGGCATGCGGAGCGTGGTGGCCACGATCCCTGAAGTGAACACGACGTTCACGCAAGACGGTCTGCTCGGTCTCGCCTTCCACGCCGATTTCCTGCGCAACACTGGCAACGATTTCGTCTACGTCGCGTTCACCTATGACGATGCACCGGGGACGGCGCTGGCGAGGCGACTCGCGGTCAGACGGTATCGCTACGATCAGAGCACGCGTACGCTCGTCGAGCCGACGGACATCCTGACGGGGCTGCCGACCGACACTGACCATGTTGGCGGCCGGCTCGCCTTCGGTCCCGATCGCAAGCTGTATCTGACCATTGGCGATCAAGGCAGCAACTTCGGCGCGAACCGCTGCAACGTCAATCATGCCCAGGACCTTCCCTCGGCCGCGCAGGTGAAGGCCAAAGACTGGTCGATGTATCAGGGCAAGATTTTGCGCATGGAGCTCGATGGCTCCATCCCCGCCGACAATCCACAGATTGGCGGCGTGCGCAGTCACATCTTCACCTACGGTCATCGCAACCCACTCGGTCTCGCGTTTGGGCCAGGCGGACGCTTGTACGAATCGGAGCACGGCCCAAGCTCGGACGATGAAGCGAATCTGCTCGAGAGTGGACGCAACTACGGCTGGCCCAACGTGGCGGGCTACAAAGACGGCAAAGCGTACGTCTACGCCAACTGGTCTGCGTCGAACCCGACGCCGTGCGCGAAGCTGCCGCCGGGCGGTGGAAACGCGGTCCCTCCGGCGTCAGTTCCGCAGCAGGACGAGAGCAAGTTCACCAACGCGCAGTTCATGCCGCCGCTGCGCACCTTCTTCACCGTCGACAACGGTTATGACCTGACCAAACTGGGCAACGCGACGATCGCACCTGGCGGCGTGGACGTGTATACGAGCGACGCGATTCCCGGCTGGAAGAACTCGCTGCTCGTGCTCAGCCTGGTGCGGGGCGCGGTGTTTCGACTGCCGCTCGCCGCAGACGGCCGCTCTGTGAAGGAACCGATCAGCGAGCTGTTCAAGTCAGTGAACCGCTATCGCGACATTGCGCTCAACCCTGACGGTCGCACGATCTATCTCGCGACCGATCCATCGGGCCCGAATCGCGATTCGTCGGGAGCGGTCACTCAGAAGCTGGCAAACCCAGGAAGCATCCTCGAGTTGAAGTACGGCAATTAGCGTTTCGCGTACGTCTTCGAGAATCCGTTCCTCGCATTGGTGACGGTGAAGGAGCCATCCTCCTTCGCGGAGACCTTGATCCAATATGCGGCGCCGTTGTGCGCGGGCGGTGGTGCCGCGCCTGGGCCCGGCGCCGGTGCGGCTGCGGCCGCGATCGGCATCGCCGCCGGCTGCTCGTCCACACCGTTGGCAATGAACATCCCAGGCACCGTGTACTCCTGACCGCTCAGCAGCGAGAAGTGCATCTGCCACAGATCCTCCAACCCGGGCGACGAGAACATCACTTTCATCGCATCGGGCTGTCCGCCCTTCCTCGTACCGTTGTTCATGATCGCGACGCGCGGGGTCATCGCATGCATCAGGACCTCGGAGTTCGAAATCGCCTGCCCGTGATGCGAGACGATGAACAGATCGACGGTGCCGAGACGATTGGTCGGACACATCAGATCCGATTCCTTGTTCCACGTCAGATCGCCGAGATGAACGGTCTTGAAACGGCCGAACGTGAAGTGCGTGCCGACCGACTGCGCGTTCTCCGACGGATCCGGATCCTTCGGCGTGTAGGCGGCGCAGTACGGATTCTTGCTACCGGCTCCAGGCAGCGGGGTCGCGATCATCTGACCCGCCGACGCGACGACACGCGCGTCAACGCCTTTGAGCTCGATCTTGTCGCCCGGCTTGGCGACGGTATGCGTGCCCTTGGCGTACAACGTCGGATAAACCTTCTGCAGGAAATCATCCGTCGCCTGGTTCGGCTGCACGTTGGGTCCGTGATCGATGAAGTGCTTGATTGGGATCCTCGACGCCACCTCGCTCATCGAGCCGAAGTGATCGCCGTGGTAGTGCGTCGTGATCAGGTGATCGATCTGCGTCAGCCGCGCATCTTTCGCGGCGGCGAGAATGCGATCGGCGTCGCGCATCGCGGCGGCGCCGCCGTTGCCCGTGTCAATCAACAGCGAATCGCCTGACGGCGTCACGAACAAGGTCGCGTTCCCGCCCTCGACGTCCACGAGATAGATATCCAGCGTGGTGCGCGCCTGGGCCGAGAGCAGAGCGACCGACAGCGAAAGTACCAGCAC
>JBKPRH010000011.1:0-7607 GCA_046765795.1 Acidobacteriota bacterium
CACGTGAGCGCGAACATCGGCGGCGAGCTCGTCGATAGGCCCAGCGCGCGAGACGACGTGAACGAGGAACGCACTCTTGATCGAGGCGAACAGCGCGGTTCCATCACGCGCTGCGGCCTCCTCGAAGTCCGGGACCCCATCGTTCAGAAAGCGCGCCGGCCGCCGGAACACCATCGGCGCCTCGATCGTTCGCTGCGCTCGCCATTCGAGCACACGATCGCGAGGTGCCACACCACCAACACTGACGATCACCCCGCCTTCGACGTGGTGCCAGCTCTCGCCGAGCCTGAGTGCTATGGCCTCCAGTCGCAACGAGACATATCCCTCGCGCGGCGAGGCATCCTCAATCAGCACAGCGCGCACCAGGATCGGCTCGTGATCGCGCTCCGGACCGAGCGTCGCGATGTCGAATCCACCGATCGCTCGATCAAGAAGTTGCCGCAGCGAAGGATGCAGCGCGCGATCGATCTCGGTCGACGTCAACACGACGCTCGAGACCCAGAAGCCGAGCGTGATGCATGCGAGCGTCGCGCGGCTGACATCGTAATGCCATGCGATGACACTGGCGAGGAGCAACACGGGCAGAAGCCACAGCAGCCATTGGGCCCCGTCGCCGAAGACAAGCGCACACAACGCTCCGCCAACGATCGCGACGGCTGGAACGATGCCGACGACGGACATGCCGTCGAGCGGATGCAAGAGACGCGCAGCCCGAAGGATGCACGTGGCTCAGGAAGTTAGCGGATCGGTGTGCAGTTCTTGCGGTCTGGCTCTGTGGCGAACGGCGCGGTTTCTGCGACGCGTGACTAGACGTCAGCCCAGCGGCGAAGCAGATTGTGATAGACGGACGTCAGCTGCACGGCTGCGGGATGATCGGGCAGGTCCAGCGTCAGCCGCTGAATCGCGGTGTCGAGATCGAACAACAGCGTCCGCTCGCCATCGTCACGCAGCATGCTCTGGATCCAGAAGAAGGACGAGACACGCGCGCCGCGGGTCACCGGGGTCACCTTGTGCAGGCTCGAGGCCGGATACAGCACCATATGCCCCGCCGGCAACTTGACCGAGTGCACGCCGAACGTGTCCTCCACCATCAGCTCGCCGCCGTCGTACTCGTCCGGTTCGGTGAGGAACAACGTCGCCGAGAGATCGGTCCGCACGGTCGCACCGTTGGTTCTCGACTGACGGATGGCATTATCCACGTGATTGCCGAACGACTGGCCGCCGCGGTAGCAGTTGAACAGCGGCGGGAACACACGCAACGGAAGCGCCGCCGAAACGAACAGCGCGTTTCGGCTCAGCGCATTGAGGATGACCTCACCAAGCTGCCGTGACACAGGATGGTCCTCTGGCAGTTGCATGTTGTCCTTGGTGCGCGCGGACTGATGCCCCGCGGTCACGCGACCGTCCACCCATTGGGCCGATTGGAGCAGACGACGGGCCTCCACCACCTGCTCCGCACTCAGCACGTCGGGAATTTGTAGAACCATGAGTGCACTCAGAATGTGATGTGCGACGTCAGCAAAGCCGACCGCGGATGTCCCGGGTTGTAGCGTCCCCCGTTGTTGTTCACGTTGCGGATGTAGGTCTCGTTGGTCAGGTTGTAGATGTTGAGACGCAGGCTGAGATGCTCGTTGACCTCGTACTCGGCCAGCGCGTCCACCAGGTGATAGCCGGGCGATTTAATCGTATTCGCCGCGTTGATCCAGACCTCGTCGGTATGGCGGATGCCGCCGCCGAATGAGAGCCCGAGTGGGAACCGGTATGTGGACCAGATGCTGCTCGACCACTTCGGGGTCAGCGTCAGTTGCCGGCCGTTGTTCGCGGCGTTCTGCGTCTGCTGTTCACTGTCGAGGAATCCGACATTGGCCAAGAGTTCCCAGCGATCCGTCAGGCGTCCCATCGCGCCCAGAGTCACGCCCTTCACCAACTGGCCGTCGTCCTGGTTGTAGATCGGCGGAACAGCCGTCGCATCAACCGTGAAGATCACGTTGGTGTTCTTCGTGCGGAACGCCGCTCCATTAAGTGAGAGCCGGCCGCCACCGAAGTCCCACTTGGTGCCGACCTCGAAGTTCGTGGACTCCTGCGGCTTCACGTTCGGATTGTTCTGATTGTTCGGCTGCGTGCTCAGCGTGAAATTGGCGTTGCCAGGCGGTGTGACCGATGTGCCATACGCGATGTAGGCATTGCCGGCATTGCTGATGCGATACAGCAGCGACGCCTTGCCGCTCACCAATCCATCAGAGCCTTCCAGTTCGGCGGTCGTCAGGCCTGCGGCATCCTTCGACTCGAACTGCGTGTCGTAGTGTTCCCAACGCAGTCCGCCGCTCACCTGCCAGCGATCGTTCAACTCCACAGAGTCGAAGCCGTAGAAGGCGACTGTGCGTGAATCGCCGCGACTGAACGCGCCTGATTGAGACGGCGCGAAGCCGATGACGGGATCGCGCGGATTGGGATGAAAGATATCGACAGGTGCCCGCGTGCCGAGTCCGGTCAGCGTAGGGGCGAACTGCTCTTCTGCGGTGACTTCGATCCCGACGTTGGTCGCATGCCGCAGACCGCCGGTCGCGAAGCGCGCCGACATGTTCGTCTGATTCGACACGACATTGTTCTCGCGCTCGTTGCCCTGACGCGAGATCGTCACGAGGTTGGTCGCCGGGTTAAACGCAGCGACGTTCTGCGCCACCGAGACGACGGCCTCGCGATGCGTCTTGTTGTAACGAGTCTGATTGCGCAGCGTCAGGTTGCGATTCACGTCGTGCTCGACACGAGCCGTGTAGCTGTTCTGGCGTGCCTTGTCGTAGTCGTAGCCGAGGCTGCCGTAAAAATTGGTCTGATCCACGGACGCCGACACTCGCTCCGTCGTCGGCGTGAGTGGCTCCTCGAGCCACGCTGCGCCCGGGATGCCGTAATCGGGCACGTTGTCCTGCCGCATGATCTGCGCACCGAGGGTCACACGCGTGGTCGTGCCGAGACCGAGCGCCAGCGATGGCGCAACTGCACGGCTCTCGTGCGTCACATCATCGCGACCCGGTACGCCAGAGTCCTGCCACAGCATGTTCAGCCGGAACGCACTGCGACTCGCCCAGCTGCCCTGGTGATCCATCGGCCGGCCCCAGTTGACGTCCGCCGACAAACGCGATTGTTCCGCAGTCCCGGCGCTATACGTCGCCGAGTAGGCGGATCCGGCCTGCGGTGTCTTCGTGGTCACGTTCACGTAGCCGGCAGCGGTGCCGCGCCCGATGTCCGATCCGGTCGGACCGAGGAACACTTCGACCTGTTCGAGATTGAAGACGTCGCGCGAGATCAATCCGTCGTCGCGAACGCCGTCCACGAACAAGCTGTTCGACGCGTTGAAGCCGCGCATGTTGAACATGTCACCGGCGGTGTTTGATGATCCGCCGCCCTCGCCCGCCTGCAGCGTGATGCCCGGCACGTTCCGCAGCGCGTCGCTCAGCGTCGTCGCGCCTTGCTCGTCCATCACCGCGCGCGGGATGACCGCGATCGTCTGGGCGATGTCGCGCAGCGGCACCTGATATTTCGGTGACTGGACTCCCGGCGCGGCAGCCGTGACCTGGACCGACTCCGACTGCTCAGCGATGTCGATGAGGGCAACGTCTGGCGATGTCAAGCGAACGGACAAACTTGTCCCCGCAACGAGCTGATCGAGCGCCTCTTCGATCGAGAAACGACCGGACACACCGCTGGACTGAATGGCCGCGAGCGCTTCCATCGCAAGCCGCACTTTGACACCCGAGACTTGCTCGAATTGCACGAGCAGTTCGCCCAGAGGTCCTGCACCAATCGCGTACTGGGTGCGTGCCTGCTGTACCGCACGGGTATTCGCCGGTACTTGAGCAGGGCTTTGCGCCTGCGCTGCAAGGCCAGCCGCGGACGTTGAAGCCATGAACGCGGCGCTGAGGACGAACAATCGTGCTGTGCCGCGGCGCCGATGCCGACTATTTCTGTCGGCCTTCTTAAAAGTCCTGTTCTTCACTCGTCACTCCAAGGGTCGGAATCAAGCGGCTGAACTTTGTGTCGAGATGGAATCGATTCGCTCGGCCGCGCGACGTTTCATCCACGCCCGCCAGCGGCGCCAGGCGAGGGCGAGACCCGTCCACACCAGCACAACGCTTCCAGCAGTCGCAAGACCAGCGACTGTCTGTCCTGGAATGCCAAGGACCTCGCCCGTATGTGCGAAGCGCGAGATGCTGCGAAGACGACGACCGAGGCTCTGATCGGCGAACGCCTCGTACGAGACGACGTCGCCGGTTGCGCGATCGAGCGTCAGCGTCGATCGGTGCTGCGGCTGTCCGCCGTCACCCTTGTCGATCGCAAAAACAACCGGTGCGCGATTCGATTCGGGGACACGGAGGTTAATCGTGCGCCACCCCTCGACTTGCTGCTCGGCTCGTGACCACAGGCTATTCAGCCCAGCGAGCGACGGTGCGCTTCGTCCTTCGCGCGCGCGTGGAGGTCCGCCTTCGCGACCGCGCTGCGCGGGCGGCTCCTCGCCGACCGCTCGATACACCAACGCGTTCGCCCACGGGAAGGAGATCGGCAGCGCCGAGAGGACGACGACGAACAGCGGGATCGCCGACCAGACACCAATCACGTTGTGCCAGTTGAAATCGCGCGCCTTGGCCGTCGTCGTGCGGTTGAACAGCAGCACGGTCCGCACGTGATTCCAGGTCCACTTGCGCGGGAACCACAGATAGAAACCCGAGACGACGATGAAGAGGAACAGGAAGTTTGCCCAGCCGGTGATGAATCGTGCGACAGGGCGACCCTCGCCTTCGATGGCAAGCCAGCGATGCCAGGCACGCGTCTCGCTCATGAATCGCCGCATGCCCTGTTCGCCCTCGCCCAGGAGACTCCCCGAGTAGGCGTCGAAGTAGAGCGTCCGCTGCGGGATCGCGACTGTCACCGGCGCATCGGGCGCCGAACCGACGGTCAGCGTATTGGCCGTGATTTCGGGATGCTCGGTGCGGATGGTCTGGAGCAGCGTCTCCACCGGAAGACGGCTGGCGCCCTGCGCCGGAACCGTCGACCGGTACTGGCTATCTGACCATGCGATGAGCTGCCGTTCGTAGGTGAGGAGGACGCCGGTAACCGACATCACGAGGATCACAACGCCGGCCGTAATTCCTGCAACGAGATGGGGCCAGAAGATAAGAGTCCGAAGTTTCATCGCCGCCTGTCCGGTCCGTATTTGCCGAGACTGAGACTGAGTCTCAGGATCAGGAAGCCAGTCTATGTCCGACCAAAAGAGTCGTCAAGTGGGAATAATCAGCGGGCGGGTGGGGCGAAGTAGCCGCGGCGGGCGCGTACGAAGTAACCGCCGGTCCGAACACGAACACGAAGCGGCCGCCAACTGCCGTCCGGCGGCTTCGACGAGCTGTAGCCAATCGTGTACTGCTTGTTCAACTCGTCCGCGATCCGCTCAGTAGCGGGACCGAGGTCGCCAGCGCTCTTCACGACTTCCGTGTAGCCGCCGGTCAGGCTGGTGATGTCACGTAGTGCCTCGGGATTCACGCGCGTACTCTCGCGTCCGTCCGGCGCGTCGATCGCAATCGCATACACGAAGGCGTCGTTCCGTCGAATCACCTCAATCGTCTGTAGCAGCGACCGATCGCTCGCGGTATCAGCGCCATCCGAGACGACGATCATCGCCGCACGGAGATTGACCCGCTGCTCGAAAAGCCTTGACGTATCCGCGAGCGCGTCGTAAATCGCCGTTCCGCCGGATGGCTTGAGCTCGTTGAGACGTCCTCGCAGGGACATCGGCGGCATCGTCCACTTCGTCAGCAGCCGCGGCATGTGGTTGAACGTCGCGACGAAAACCTCGTCTTCGGTGAGCAGCAGGTCGCCGACGAACCGGTCGAACGCATCGCGTGCATCGATGACGGCCTGCCCGCGCATGCTGTCGCTCGCATCGAGCAGCATGCCGAGACTGACCGGCACGCGCTTGTCAGTGAACTGGGTGATCGTCTGCTCGACGCCGTCTTCGAAGACTTGAAAGTCGGCTTGTGTGAGGCCGGTGATTAGCCGGCCACTGGCGTCGGTCACTGAGACGGTGACCTGGACGATGTCGATGCGGCTGCGGAACGGCCCGCCCTGAGCCCACACGATGGCGCAACTGACGACACAGCAAGCTGTGAGTGCGCCGACTCGGTGGTATGTCACGCTGCTACCCGTTGACTCGTGCTCCCGCCTCGACGCCCGAGTAGTAGTCCTGCAGCGACCGAACCGTGAGCGTCTGCTGCCGCATCGCCCGGATCGCGCTCACCGCAGCCGATGCGCCGGTCAACGTCGTGATGCACGGTATCTGGGCCATCGTCGCCGCGCGCCGGACGGAACGATCGTCGAAGAACGATTCGCGACCGAGTGGGGTGTTGATAACCATGTCGATGCTGCGATTGACGATGTGATCCGCCACGTGAGGCCGTCCTTCGTTGACCTTGTACATCACGTCAACGTCCAGACCATGGGCGCGGAGGAACGCAGCGGTGCCACGCGTCGCGACCAGCTTGAACCCGAGCTGCGCGAGATCCCTCGCAATCGGCAGCACCGTCTGCTTATCGCTGTTGTTCACGCTGATGAACACGCAGCCCTTCTCGGGCAGCCTCTGTCCCGCGCTCATCATTGCCTTATGAAACGCCGCACCGAAGTTGTCCGAGCCGCCCATGACCTCGCCGGTGGACTTCATCTCGGGACCGAGGATGGTATCGACACCCGGGAAACGGACAAATGGGAACACCGGGCTCTTCACGAACACGCCCGCTGCTTCGAGATCGTCCACGAGTCCGAGCTCTGCTAGCGTGCGGCCCGCCGCGACTCGCGCCGCGATTTTCGCCATCGGCACACCGGTCGACTTCGAGATGTAGGGAACCGTTCGCGACGAACGCGGATTCACCTCGAGCACGTAGACGGTGTCGTCCTTGATGGCGTACTGAATATTCATCAGGCCGACGACTTTCAGCGCACGCGCGATGCGACGTGTGTATTCGCGTATTGTCGCGAGATGCCGCTCCGCAACCATGAAGGGCGGCACCACACAGGAGCTGTCGCCGGAGTGAATGCCGGCCTCCTCGATGTGCTCCATGATGCCGCCGATGACCACTGCGCCGGAGGCGTCAGCCACCGCGTCCACGTCGAACTCGAACGCATCCTCCAGGAAGCGATCGATCAGCACCGGCCGATCGTGGGAGACATCAACAGCGCCGGTCATGTAGCGATCGAGCGCGCCCGAGTCGAACACGATGGCCATGCCGCGTCCGCCAAGGACGTAGGACGGCCGAACGACGACCGGATAGCCGATGCGCTCGGCGACTTCGCGCGCTTCTTCTCGTGACGTTGCGGTTCCGCTCGCCGGCTGCGGAATACCAAGATCCCAAAGCAGCTGCGAAAAGCGCCGCCGGTCCTCAGCAAGATCGATGGAGTCCGGTGACGTCCCCAGAATCGAGACGCCCGCTTCGAGCAGCGATAGCGCGAGCTTGAGCGGCGTCTGTCCGCCGAATTGCACAACACACGAGACCTCACCGCCTGCGCTGCGTTCGCGCTCGATGACGGCCATCACATCTTCGAAGGTCAGCGGCTCGAAGTAGAGG
>JBKPRH010000012.1:0-7596 GCA_046765795.1 Acidobacteriota bacterium
GACCTACACACTAGAACTTTCGTCGGCAGCGTCAGATGTGTATAAGAGACAGCCCGACACTATCGAGCACGATCAGGACGACACGAGGGAACGGTGTCAGGTTAGGAATGATGTGACGCGAAATAGTTGGCGATCGCGCGCGAGGTCTCGATCGTCGCGATCGCGTGCTTGAACACCAACTGGTCGGTGCCGTCCACTTCCACGATAACCGCGAACTTGTCGAAGTTCTTGATGCGCGCGTCTAACCGGCGACCGTCCATCAGGTGCATCGTCACGGCGAGGCGATCCCGACGGGCGAAATTCAGGAAGACGTCCTGGATGTTTGGCTGCGCCGACAACGAGGCTCGTGGTTCAGATACCTGGGCCATCAGGGAGCGTCTCCTCGCATACGCACACCGCGCGCAACGAGCGCTTCCTCGACGCGGTGCAGTGTCTCCGGCCGTTCGCCGGGACCGTCGAACCAGATAAGGTTAGGCTCTTTACGAAACCAGATCAACTGCCGTCGAGCGTAGCGGCGGTTCTCCTGAACGATGAGCGCTCGCGTGGCCGCCTCATCGCGCACACCGCGCAGCATCTCCATCACCTGACGATAGACCAGTCCGCCGAAGGGCCGGGCCTCCGCTGGGACACCACGTGCGAGCAGTCCTTTCACTTCATCGATGATGCCTCGCTCGAACTGGCGCTCCACGCGCCGCGTGACGCGCTCGGCTGTGAGGTCGGCCGGAATCTTCAGCGTGACGGCGATGACCTCACAGTCGGCAATCGGCGAGCGCGTGTCGGCGAAGTGTGCCGTCAGCGGTCGGCCGGTCGAGAAATACACTTCAAGAGCGCGAACGAGACGCTTCACGTCGCGCGTCATGATGCGGGCCGCAGAATCCGGATCGACACGGGCCAACATCCGATGCAGACGCTCCGGTCCCTTCCGAGCCGCGATTCGCTCGAGTCGCGACCGAAGCGCCTCGTCAGCCCCGGGACCGGGAAATAGTCCACGCGTCAGCGCCCGGTAGTAGAAGCCGGTACCGCCAACGAGAATCGGCAGGTTGCCGCGGGCGTGCACGTCGCGAATCACACGATCGGCGTCGCGCGCGTACTGGGCCGCGGTGTAGACCTCCGTCGGATCGGCGATGTCGATCAGGTGATGCAGAATGCCGCGCTGTTCGTCGAGCGGCACCTTGTCAGTGCCGATGTCGAAGCCGCGATAGACAGCGGTGGAATCGCAGTTCAGGATCTCGCCGCCGAGCCGCTCAGCCAACGCCAGACCCAACGCGCTTTTCCCGGATGCCGTGGGTCCGAGCACGGCCAGAACGAGACCGCGGGCGCCGGCGTTCACGCTTCGTGGTTCTCGGTTCTCAGTTCGCGTTCATGTTCGGTTCGCGGTTCACTGTACCGGCGAACCGCGAACGCCGAACAGCGAACCGAACCTGAACATGAACATTGAACACGAACTGAGAAGAGAGAAGTCAGAAGAGTGAACGTGAGGTCACTCATAGCACGCGTATGAACACGTACGCCGCGAGCGCGGCTAACACGATGATGAGCCCCAGTTGCTGCGTCCGCGTCGGCATCGCCCTGTCGCTACCGCAGGGGCGGCTGTTCGTTGTAGTAGAACGTGACCGTGAAGAATGCGACCGGCTCGGGATACTCGGGTGGAAGCGGCTCGGTTGGATTCGATTGAAGAATGGCGTTGTGAGCGGCGCGGTTGAACGCGTCGATGTTCGACGGACCGGCGACGGTGAGATCGGTGATCGAGCCGTCCTTGTGAATGTTGAACTGCAGGACGACCCGGCCTTTGAATGTCATCGCCGCGTACGGGACGAACCAGTTCCGACGCACCTGCGCCACGAAACGGCGCAGCCACGGACCAAACTCGACGCCCTTGGTATCGAACTGAATCGTCGCGCCCGGATCGTTCGCGCCGCCCGACGGGTTCTGGAAGGTTTCGTTCTGCACGTAGCGTTCGAGATTGCGCAATGCCTCGCCGAGGTTGCCGGCGACCGGACGGGAGACTTGGGGAGAACGCCTAATACCCGTGTCGTCGCGCGGCGGCAAGACCTTCGCCACGCGCTCCTCGGGTTCCGGCTGCGGCGGAGTGTCGTCCGGCTTTACCTGTGTCTCTGGTCCCTTCGCGCGCTCGGGTACAGATGGGGTCGTGTCAGTACGCTCCGCGGAATTTCCCTGCGAGAACGGCACGGGGTTATCGGGCTTGGCCGCTCGCTTGGGCGCCTGCGCGCGGCGATCCTGATCCGAGAGATCGACGTTCGGCTTCGGCTCCGGCGCCTTCATGTCGATCTTGGGCTGCACGAAGACGAAGCGCTGATTGGCGCGCTCGAGCTCCTGCCGACGTAGCAGTTCTTGTTTTCGGGCTTCGACGTCCTCGGGACTGGGCCTGAGGAAGTTCAGGTCGGGTCCGTACTGAAACAGCGCGATCAACAGGGCGTGAACGATGATCGAGACTACGACGGCATCACGCGCGGTGATCGCGCGTCCGACGATGTGCTCGTCCTCGTAACGATTCTCGAAGTCGAAGTGAATCAAAGCGCTGAGACTTCAGATTATAACATGCGCTCTTGCAACCACTTACAGCCACGACCAAGCGTGGAAACCCGGCTGCTATGCCCTCACGCCCGTGTAAAGGTAGACGATACCGAAGGTCAGAGGGACTGCCCGAACCTCGGCAAAGCCGGCCTGTCTCAGTATTGTCACGAACTCGGCCGGGGGTGGAAACGTGCCAACCGACGCAGGCAGATAGGAATAGGCGCCCGTGTGACCCGAGATCATCCGGCCGATGAGCGGCAGCACACGACGGAAGTACCAGAGGTAAAGCGCACTGACACCTGGGATTCTCGGAACGCCAAATTCAAGAATCGCCAATCGGCCACCTGCCCGCAACACGCGCGCCATTTCCGCGCAGGCCACCTCGGGCCGTTGCACATTGCGAATGCCGAACGCGACCGTCGCCGCATCGGCGCTGCGGTCACGGGCAGGGAGCCGCATGGCATCGCCGCGAATGAGCGCAATGCGTTTCGCTTGATTCGCCGCATGAACCTTGCGCAGTCCCAGCGTCAACATCGCGCCGGCGAAATCAACGCCGACCACGTGCGCGGCGCCGGCGGCTTCGAGCGCCACATCCGCTGTGCCGGTGCAGACGTCGATCAACGTCTCGCGCCCTGTGAGTCCGAGCGAGGCGATCGCACGCTTTCGCCACCGCTTGTCGATCCCCGCGCTGAGCAGATGATTCAGCAGGTCGTAGCGCGGCGCGATCGCATCGAACATTCCGGCGATGCGGTCGGGGGCTTTGTCGGGCGCCGCTGTGTGAGATGTCGCTGTCATCCGACGTAAAGCGCGAGTGCCGTGGTCGCGAAATACACGATGCCCACCCACCCGTTCAGGTCGAAGGCTTTCTTCACTTGGGAGAGATCGGTGTCGCTGACGAGCGACTGCTCGTAGAACAGCAGCACCGCGACGATCGCGACGCCAACCAGATACAGCGACGGCAGGTGTGCGCCCTTCCACAACGCCGCCATCGCGACGATCGCGCCAACGTGCATCACTCGAGACAGGCGGATCGCAGTCGCTACGCCGAACCGGGCAGGGATCGATCGCAGACCGTGACCGCGATCGAACTCGACGTCCTGACAGGCATACAGGATGTCGAAGCCGCCGACCCACAGGCCGATCGCGAGACCGAGCAGCCACGGCTCGATGCCGCCGCGACCGCCGGCCGCAATCCAGCCACCCACGGGTGCGACAGCCAACGCCAGACCGAGGAACAACTGCGTGTAGGTCGTCACGCGTTTGGCGATCGAGTACCAGAACACGATGACCAGCGCCACCGGCGAGAGCGCCAGACACAGCGGGCTCAGTCGCGAGGAAGCAAACACGAAGACGATCGAAGAGAGGGCGACGAAGACGGTCGCTTCGATATGGCTCATCGCGCCGCGCGGAAGCTCGCGCATCGCGGTGCGCGGATTGAGTGCATCGAAGCGTGCGTCCACGAGACGATTGAAGCCCATCGCCGCGCTACGCGCGCTGACCATACACACCACAATCCACCCCACCTGCGTCCACGAGAAGGGCTGGACGCGCCACGCGAGCAGCGCGCCGGTCAGCGCAAACGGCAGCGCGAACACGGAGTGACTGAAGCGGACGAATGAGAGATACGTCGCGATTCTGCTCATTGGGCGTTGGGCGTTGGGCGTTGGGAATTGAGCCATGAAATGGCGTCTGGCTCGATTCCACCAACCATGTATTCTTCCACATCGTCCACGTGCGGCGGCACGCGCACGGCGATCAAGGCCGCCCGCTTCCCTGCCTCAATGCTTCCGAAGTCCTCGTCATACCGCAGCGCCTGAGCGCCGGTCAGCGTCGCACTGCGCAGCAGATCGCGCGCGGATACCGTTGGCGCGATGCGCCGCGCCTCGGCGAGCTCCGCAAACATGTTGAGGTCGCCGACACTGGCCAGGCTGTCCGTTCCAAGTGCGACCGGAACGCCAGCCGCGTAGAAGGACTCGAGTGGCGGCACGCCGACGCCGACATAGGTATTGCTGCGCGGGCACGAGACCAGCGGCGAGCCTGATGTCTTGACCCGAGCGAGATCGTCGCGTGTGAACTGCACGCCGTGTACGACCAACGCGTCCGGACCGAGGAAGCCGAGCGCGGCCACGTACTCCGCGGGCGAGACGCCGGGAATCTGCCAGTCGTTCGACCACACGCCGAGCCGCTCGAGCATCACGCGCGCCGGACCGCTGCCCTGCCGGAGCAATTCCACTTCCGCCGCCGACTCACCGAGGTGCACGGTCGTCACGGAATCGGGATGCGCATCGACGTCGGCGCGAATCGCCATGAACAGCGCCGGTGACACCGAGTAGGGTGCGTGCGGAGCGAGACTGACGCGCACTCGTCGGTCGATGCTGATCGCATCTACCGCCGTGCGGGCCTCGCGAACCCTCGCGGCCGGATCAGGGTAACTGAAGCCAATCAGCTCGTAAAACACGTGCGCCGGTATTGCGGCTTCACGCAGCAGCGGCACCGTCACCAGCGTATTGCTGACGTCCCCGAACAGGCCCGTGCCCGTTGCTCGCGCGTGTGCGATGGCCTGGCGTGCCGCTTCGATGATCGGTGGTGCGCTGGGGTCCGGATAGTTTCGGCGCAGCGCCATCAGTGCCATCACCCAATCGTTGAAGCTCGTACTGGGAGGCACGAGCCCACGCAGATACGACAGCTCGAGGTGCGTGTGTGCGTTGACCAACGCGGGGAGGATAGCGACGTTGCCAAGCGGTGACGCATCGGCCGGCGCGCGATCGCCGACATCGGCGATGCGATCACCATCGATCGTCACGAAGCCATTGCGAATCGGTCGACCGGCAATGGGCAGAATCCAGGCAGCGGAGAATGTGGGCACAGGGAAACCTGTGCCCTACTGGGTCAATCGCAGCGTCTTGGCGGCTCGACTGCGTGCGGGATAGTTCTTCAGTTCGTCCGGCACCGAGGTATCGCCGTCGGCCCTGGCTGTCGCCAGGGCTAGCATGCGCGGCACATCGCGTTCGCGGTAGATGGGATCGCCGAGGACCTCGTAGTGCATGTTGCGGCGCTTCGCCGTGAACCCGGCATCCTCGACGTTTTCGACGATCTCGACTTCGTCCATGCAATAGCTCGCACCCGCGGCCCGGACAACGTTCTCTTCGATCATGACGCTGCCCATGTCGTTGGCGCCGAAGGCGAGACTGAGCTGCCCCACTTTGCCGCCCTGTGTGACCCACGACGCCTGCATGTTGTCGAAGTTGTCGAGCACGATGCGCGAGAGCGCGAGCGTGCGGAGGTAGTCCACGCCGGTCGCTTCATAGCCGCCGTGCTCGGTGTGTTCGGGCTGATAGCTCCAGGTGATGAATGCCGTGAAGCCGCTGGTGCGATCCTGCACGTCGCGAAGCCGCATCATGTGCTCGATGCGCTCTTCGTCGGTCTCCACCGTGCCGTACATCATCGTCGCCGTTGTGCGCAGGCCGGCCTCATGTGCCTGGGCCATGATGTCGAGCCACTCGTCAGAGGAGGCTTTGGTGTAGCAGTTGAGCAGCTTGCGGACGCGATCGACCAGAATCTCGGCGCCGCCACCGGGAATGCTGTCGAGACCGGCCGCGACCAGCCGCTCGATCACGGTCCGCGTCGGGATCTGATTCAACCGCGAAATGTGCAGCACCTCCGGCGGCGAGAGCGCGTGCAGCTTGAACTCCGGATAACGCGACTTCACCGCTCGAAAGAGATCTTCGTACCACTGGATTGGCAGGTCGGGATTGTGGCCGCCCTGCAGCAGCAACTGATTGCCACCGACCGCGATCGTCTCGTCGATCTTCCGGAAGATCTCCTCGAACCCGAGCACATAGCCGTCGCTCGATCCGACCGTGCGATAGAACGCGCAGAAGTTGCAGCGCGCCACGCAGATGTTCGTGTAGTTGACGTTGCGGTCGATGATGTATGTGACGATCCGCTCGGGATGCTTGCGAGCGCGAATCGTATCCGCGAGGTGGCCGAGGAGGTGCGTCGGCGCGTGCCGGTAGAGCTCGAGCGCCTCGGCCGCGTTCACGCGGCCGCCGTCGAGGACTTTTCGCGCAATATGGTCAACCATCAGAAGAATTCCACTGGCCGCCGCTGCGGGGCCAGCCCCAGGTCTGCGGCGTAATCCAGGAACATCTGCAGCCCCGCCGCCTCCTCGGCGCCGAGACCGTATTTCACATTATCCCTTAGGTAGTTCGCGGCTTTCGCGGTCCTCGCCGAATCGCCGTTCGCGTACTCCGCAGCGATGAGATCGACCGCGGCAAGACCCTCACGCTGTGCGTGCTGCAAGGCGCGGACGTCTTCTCCCGTCACTCGGCCAGGGCGACCGGTCCACGCCGCATACACGAACGGCAGACCCGTCATGCTTCTCCACGCGAGTCCGAGATCGACTTTCTCGAGCCCCAGCGCCACGTGATCCGCTTCAAACGCCGGGTCGCCGATCAGCAGACCGGCATCGAAGTCCCGCGTCATCACCGCCAGATCGGGGCCATGCGGCACGAACCGTGGACTGATGCGGAAGTGATGACGGCACAACACCTGGATGAGCGCCACTGACGTGCGGGAACTTGTGTCGAGCGCGATATGCCGAATCTGGTCGATGCGGCGAGTGCTGTACAACGCGACGGACGCAATGGCTCCGCGCGAGGTGACACCGACGCCAGGGACGAAGCGGTAGTCGGGGGATTGCAGATATTCGATCGATGGCACCAGCCCGAGATCGACTTCGCCGTCCTGCAGCAAGCGCGCGCACACGGACGGCAAGTCGTAACGGACCTGCCATCGTGACGGCTCGCGATCGAGCGCCCAGGTCAGCGGCCGGGCATTCAGGTAGCCGACCGCACCGATACGGAGCGACATCAGCCGATCGCCGCGAACCGGCCCGTGCGCTCGACCGGCTCGAAGCCTGCCGCTTCGATGTTGCGAGTGATCTCCTCGAGCGGCGCACGGCGTCGTCCTTCAGGCGCCTCGTCGGAGGCGGACACGCCGTCGATGTCGTCCGCGCCGAAGGTCAATGCGACCTGGGCCAGCTTTGGACCATAGCGTCGC
>JBKPRH010000013.1:0-25352 GCA_046765795.1 Acidobacteriota bacterium
TCCTCGTCCAGGGTGTCAGCGGAGACGAGACGGCGCTGGGATTTCTCCCGCTCGCCTACGTCGAGCAGAACAAGAGCGCACTGAAACTCCTGCCGGTCGACGATGGCAAGAAGGAGAACGGCGACGGTGCGATCACGCCGACGGCCGAGACCGTGCGCAACGGGACCTACCAGCCTCTGTCGCGACCGCTCTTCATCTACGTCGCGCGAAAAGCCGCTGACCGCGCCGAAGTGCAGAAGTTTGTCGACGTGTATTTCAAATCGCAAGCGCTAATGCGCGAGGTCGGCTACGTCGAGTTGACGCCGCAGATCTACGACCTCGCCAAGAAGCACTTCGCCGATCGCAAGATCGGCACCGCGTTCGGCTCGGGTGGGCCGCAGGTCGGCATCACCCTCGAGCAGTTGCTCACCAGGGAGCAATGAGCCTCGGACCCGCCCGGGAACCGCGCCGTCGTTCAAAGCGGCTCGAGTTCATCATCGAGTGGGTCCTCTTCCTGAGCGCCCTGCTCTCGATCGGCACGACGATCGGCATCATCCTCGTGCTCACGGTCGAGACGGTGGCGTTCCTCCGGGAAGTGTCCATTGTCGAATTTCTGACGGGCACCGAGTGGACGCCGCTGTTCTCGATGCCGCGCTTCGGCGTGCTCCCGCTCGTCGCAGGCACGACGCTCGTGTCGTTGATCGCGATGGCCGTGGCACTGCCAATGGGGCTGCTCAGCGCGATCTATCTGAGTGAATACGCCAGCGACGGCGTGCGTCGCGTCGTGAAGCCCGTGCTCGAATTGCTGGCCGGGGTGCCGACGGTGGTCTACGGCTACTTTGCGCTGCTCTTCGTCACGCCACTGCTGCAACGTTTCCTTCCGGCGCTCTCGGGCTTCAATGCCCTGAGCCCCGGTATCGTCATGGGGATCATGATTCTTCCGCTGGTCTCATCGCTTGCAGAAGATGCGATGCGCGGCGTGCCGCGTGGGCTGCGCGAAGGCTCCTACGCCCTCGGCGCGACCAAGATGCAGACCAGCCTGCGTGTGGTAGTGCCAGCAGCGTTCTCGGGTATCACCGCCGCGTTCATCCTCGCGGTGTCACGCGCGATCGGCGAGACGATGATCGTCGCCATCGCCGCCGGCCAGCAGCCACGGCTCACCTTCGATCCGACGGTGCCGGTCGAGACGATGACCGCCTACATCGTCCAGATCAGTCTGGGTGACACGCCACAAGGTACGATCGAGTACCGGACGATCTTCGCCGTGGGCATGCTGCTGTTCATCGGCACGTTTGGCTTGAACCTGGTGAGTGCGTGGCTGCGCGAGCGCTTCCGTGAGGAGTACGCGTGAGCCAGACTGCTCCGCTCGCACTGACCGGTGATCCCGCCGCCCGGACGGTGGCGTGGCGGCGGTTTGCCGATGTGGCCTTCCAGGTCATTGCGCTGGTCGTGCTGCTCGTCGCCCTCGGAGCCCTCGGCGCCTTGATTTGGGACATCGTCTCCGACGGCGCAGGTCGTCTGTCGTGGGACTTCGTCACCAGCTTCCCATCACGACGGGCGTCGCAAGCTGGCATTTGGCCGGCACTGGTCGGCAGCGTCTTCATCATTCTCGTCACAGCACTGTTGGCGGTGCCGGTGGGCGTGGCCGCGGCAATCTATCTCGAAGAGTATGGCGGACGCAGTCTCGGTGCGCGTCTGATCGAGTTGAACATCACCAACCTCGCTGCAGTGCCGTCGATCATTTACGGCCTGCTCGGCCTCGGACTCTTCGTGCGGATGCTGGGTATGGGACGAAGCGTGCTCGCCGGAGCGTCGACGCTGGCGCTCCTCGTCTTACCCGTGGTCATCCTCTCGACGCGTGAGGCATTGCGCGCGGTACCAGGGTCGCTGCGCGAGGGATCGTATGCACTCGGTGCAACGAAGTGGCAGACGATCTGGTACCAGGTGCTGCCAGTCGCCACCCCAGGTATTTTGACCGGCCTGATTCTCGCGCTGTCGCGCGCGATCGGCGAAACCGCGCCGCTCATCATTGCCGGCGCCGTCACGTTCGCGACGTTTGCGCCAGACTCGATCTGGTCACCGTTTACCGTGCTGCCGATTCAGATCTTCAACTGGGTATCGCGGCCGCAGGTGGAGTTTCACGCCAATGCCGCAGCGGGTATCCTCGTGCTCGTGTTGCTGCTGCTATCGATGAACGCGATTGCCATCTGGCTGCGCGATCGCTATACCAAGAAGGGCGCAGCATGAGCACCGCGACCTCCCGTCCCCTGGCCAGGCTCGGGGACTTGACGTCGAACCGTCAGGATTCGACCGATACCAACGTCCCGCCCAAAATCGACGTCGAGAAGTTGGACTTCTATTACGGCGACAAGCGCGCGCTGCAGGAAATCTCGATTCGCATCAAGCCGAACCTCGTGACCGCGTTCATCGGTCCCTCGGGCTGCGGCAAGAGCACGTTCCTCCGCACGCTGAACCGGATGAACGACATCATCCCCGGCACACGCGTCAACGGGAAGATCCTCATCGACAACGAGGACATCTACACGTCGGGCATGGATGTCGTGCAACTCCGCCGGCGGGTCGGCATGGTGTTCCAGAAGTCGAACCCGTTCCCGAAGTCGATCTTCGAGAACATCGCCTACGGCCTGCGCATCAATGGCATGGCCGGCAGCAAATCCGAACTGGCGGGACGCGTCGAAGAGAGCCTGAAACAGGCGGCGCTGTGGGACGAAGTGAAGGACCGGCTCCACGAGTCCGCGCTGGCGATGTCAGGTGGCCAGCAGCAGCGTCTCTGCATCGCGCGCGCGCTGGCGGTGCGGCCCGAGATTCTACTGATGGACGAACCGGCTTCAGCGCTCGACCCGATCGCCACGCAGCGCATCGAGGAACTCATTTACGATCTGAAGAAGACGTACACGATCGTCATCGTCACCCATAATATGCAGCAGGCGGCGCGGGTCTCGGACCACACCGCGTTCTTCTGGCTCGGTCGGCTGGTCGAATACGATCGCACGGAAAAGATCTTCACGGCTCCAGCCGAGAAGCTCACTGAGGATTACGTCACAGGGAGATTCGGTTAGTGGAACGGCAAGTACCGCACTTCCGGGAGGAGCTCGAAGCACTGCAGGGGCGTCTGCTCGAAATGGGCGGGCTGGCAGAGGAACGTGTGCGCGCGGCTATTCAAGGCCTCGTCACGCGCGAACCAGCCCTCTTCGAGAAGGTGCTCCTCGGCGACGAGCCGATCAACCAGCTGCACATCGAGGTGGACAACCGCTGCTTCCGGCTGCTGGCGCTCCACCAGCCGATGGCCACCGATCTTCGTGCAATCGTTGCGGCCGTGAAGATCAATACCGACCTGGAGCGCGTGGGCGACTTGGCGGTGAACATCGCCGAAGCCGGCACGCGCTACATCGCCCATCCACCCGTCAAGAAGCTGATCGACATCCCGCAAATGGGCGACATCGCGCAAGCGATGCTGCGCGACGCGCTCGACGCGTTCGTCAAGCGCGATACGCGCCTGGCCCATCAGGTCCTCAACGAAGACGACCGCCTCGACTCGCTGAAGACCCAGGTGTTCCGCGATCTCCTCACCTACATGCTCAAGGACCAGAGCACGGTGGAACCGGCGCTGGACCTGATCCTTGTCTCGCGACACCTCGAACGAATTGGCGATCACGCGACGAACATCGCCGAAGACGTGATCTTCATGGTCTCGGCACTGGACGTCCGCCACCATCCGCCCGCGCCAGTCGAAGACTGACTCGGCGCCTTCTGTTCAATTCCCGACTTCCAATTTCCAACGACCAACCACTCCCAACTCCCAAGCCCCAAACGTCAATAACTCCCAACAGAAATGAAGGAATTGGGAGTGGGGCGTTGGAATTTGGGAGTGGTTGGTCGTTGGGAATTGGTCGTTGGGAGTTATGATTGTTCGGATGGGCGAGGCCCAGCTGTGCGTCCTGTGTCGCGTCCGTCCGGTCGATACGCGCTGGCGGCCGTTCTGCAGCGAGCGCTGCCGCAACGAAGACCTTGCCCGATGGGCGGACGGACAATACCGAGCCGCCGGTGAGACGGTCCCAGATCACGACAGCGATGCCGATTCCGATCCCCGACCGCGAGACTAAGCCGACTGGCGACTCAGTTCATATGGCCGATACGCTCACTATTACTGACAACAGAACCGGCAAGCAGTACGAAGTTCCCATCACCGACGGCGTCATTCGCGCAACCGATCTCCGGCAGCTCAAGGTCGCGGCGGACGATCAGGGATTGGCGACGTACGATCCGGCGTTCATGAACACGGCGGCGTGTCGCAGCCGCATCACCTACATCGACGGCGACAAAGGCATTCTCGAGTATCGCGGCTACCCCATCGAGCAGCTCGCCGAGCAGTCGACGTATCTCGAGACCGCGTACCTGATCATCTTCGGGCAGCTTCCGACCGAAGCGCAGCTGAAGGAGTGGGTCCTGCAGATCACGCTTCACACGATGCTGCACGAGAACATCAAGAAGCTGATGGAAGGGTTCCAGTACGACGCCCACCCGATGGGCGTCTTCATCAGCACGGTCGCGGCCTTTTCGACGTTCTATCCAGACGCGAAGAAGATCTTCGACGAGCAGTCGCGCAAGAAACAGATTCACCGGCTGATCGCCAAGGTGCCGAGCATTGGTGCCTACGCCTACCGCCACTCCATCGGCCGCCCCTATATCTATCCCGACAACGATCTGAGCTTCGCCGGCAATTTCCTGAACATGCTGTTCCGCATGACGGAGCTGAAGTATCACGTGAACCCGGTGCTCGAGCGAGCGATCGAGGTGCTCTTCATCCTGCACGCCGACCACGAGCAGAACTGCAGCACGAGCGCGATGCGCGGCATCGGCAGTTCGCATGTCGATCCGTATTCGGCGATGGCGGGTGCAGCGGCGGCGCTCTACGGCCCGCTGCACGGCGGCGCCAACGAAGCGGTGTTGCGCATGCTCACCGAGATCGGCTCGGTGCAGAACATCCCTGGCTTCATCAAGCGTGTGAAGGCGGGCGAAGGCCGGCTGATGGGATTCGGCCACCGGGTCTATAAGTCGTACGACCCGCGCGCGAAGATCATCAAGCAGACCGCCGACGCCGTGTTCGAAGTGACGGGCAAGAACCCGCTCCTCGACATCGCGCTCGAGCTCGAGCGCATCGCCCTCCAGGACGAGTACTTCATCAGCCGCAAGCTGTATCCGAACGTGGACTTCTATTCGGGCCTCATCTATCAAGCGATGGGCTTCCCGGTGACGATGTTCCCGGTGTTGTTTGCGATTCCGAGAACGTCGGGCTGGGTGGCGCAGTGGGAAGAGATGCTGCTCGACCCGGATCAGAAGATCGCGCGGCCGAAGCAGGTCTACATCGGCAACAAGCGGCGGGACTACGTGCCGCTGACCAAACGCGGATAGAAGGTGCGATCGAGCTTCCGCGTGTCGGTGCAAGGGTTCTGACGATGTCGGTGCAATCGCGCTTTCGTGTGTCGGTGCAAAGGGTCTAACGCATGTCGGTGCAAGGAGCCTTCGGCGGGTCGGTGCGAGCCGTGCGCGACGCGTGCGCGACCGTCGCGCTCGTCGCTGCCATGATTGCCTGCACGGGTGCCGAGAGCGATCGAACTGTGAACCGGGCACCGACTGGCGACAGCCGGATTGCACCGACAAGCGATAGTCGGATTGCACCAACAGGCGAAGCCAAGCTTGCACCGATTGGCGAAAGCCAGATCGCACCGAAAATGGCCTTTGACAGCAACCGCGCGTGGGAGCACCTGCGTAAGCAGATCTCTTTCGGGCCTCGTCCGTCCGGCACGCCCGCGATCGTTGAGACCAGGCGCTACATCATCGACCAGCTGAAAGCTGCCGGCATCGAGTCGCGCGAGCAGATGTTCATCGGCATGACGCCGCTCGGCGAGGTGTCGATGGCGAATGTCATCGCCACGATTCCCGGCAAGCGCAGCGAGCGCATCGTCTTCGCCAGCCATTTTGACACCAAGCTGTATCGCGAGTTCACGTTCGTCGGCGCCAACGACGGCGCCTCGTCCACGGCTGCGCTGCTCGAGCTCGGTCGCGTCCTGAAGCAGCGCCCGAACGAGTACACGATCGAACTGCTGTTCCTCGATGGCGAAGAAGCGCGCCTCGAATGGCGTGGCAACGACAACACCTACGGGAGCCGTCACTACGTGCAGGCGGCGCAGAAGGACAAGTCGCTCGCCGGGGTGAAGGCGCTCGTGCTGCTCGACATGATCGGCGACCGTGATCTGCGCGTGCGGCGTGACGCCAACTCGACGCCGTGGCTGGTCGATATTGTCTGGGCGGCGGCAGCGAAGGCGGGGCATTCCGACACGTTCTCGAACGAGCTGACGACGATCGAAGACGATCACCTGCCGTTTCTGCGCGCCGGCGTTCCGTCCGTGGACATCATCGACCTCGACAACCCGACGTGGCACACGCCGAAAGACACGCTCGAGTTCGTCAGCGCCCGCAGCCTCCAGACGGTCGGCGACGTCGTCCTCGCCGCACTCCCTGATATCGAAAAGCGCCTCGCCGCCTCGAAGTAGAGCGACCCAGCCCAGAGCCGAGAGCCGACAGCCCGAAGACAGGTGTATCCTCCTGCCCATGGCCACCCTCACATTGCAGGTGAACGGGCGGGCGCGGACCATTGACGTCGACCCCGCGACGCCTCTGCTGTTCGTCCTGAGCGACGACCTCGAACTGCGCGGACCGAAGTTTGGCTGCGGTCTCGGGCAGTGCGGATCGTGCACCGTGATCTCGAACGGTCAGGCGATCAGGTCCTGCATCACGCCGGTGAGTGCGGTGACGAGCGCCGAGATCACGACGCTCGAGGGACTCGGCACTCCTGAGAAGCCGCATCCGATTCAGCAGGCATTTATCGCCGAACAGGCGGCGCAATGCGGCTTCTGCCTGAGCGGCGTGATGCTCACCGCCAAGGCCTTCCTCGACAAGAATCCACGCGCCAGCGACGAACAGATTCAGCAGGCAATGTCAGGGGTGCTGTGCCGCTGCTTTGGCAACGTGCGAATGCTCAAGGCGATCAGCCGGTATGCGAAAGGAGCATCCGCATGAAGAAGCTGACTCCTGACGCAGCGCGTCGCACGCTGACCCGCGACGCGGCGCATCGCGCGTTGACGCGCGATGCGAGGAGGGCACTCACACGGGCGGGATTCTCTCGCCGCGCATTCCTCACAGGTTCCGGCGCGGTCATCGTCACGTTCGCATCGGCGAGCGTGATGGACCACATGAGCGGTGTCTTCGCCCAGGGCTTCAACGGCACCGGCAGCCCGCAGCTCGATTCGTGGATTGCGATTGGCACCGATGGAACAGTCACGGCCTACACGGGCAAGTGCGAATTCGGACAAGGCCTCTACACAGCGCAGATGCAACTCGTCGCCGAAGAGCTGTGCGTGCCCCTCAACCGCGTGCAGCTGATTCAGTGCGACACCTCGATGACGCCTGATCAGGGCACGACCTCGGGACAGCAGTCGCATCCGACCAACTTCAATCGCACCAATCTGGCGCTTGCCGCGGCGACCGCGCGCGAAGCGCTCGTGCGTCTGGCAGCCGTGCAGCTCAACGCACCCACGCAGAGTCTGGTCGCCAGGGACGGCGCCATCAGCTTGAAGGCGACGCCGTCACGACGAGTGTCGTATGGGGCGCTGATCGGTGGGAAGAAGTTCGACCTCCAGCTCAACCCGAAGGCGGCGCGTATACACCCGCGCGATTGGACCGTGCTCGGTACGCCGGTGCCGCGCGTGGACATGCGGGCCATGGTGACCGGGGAGTTCGAGTTCGTCCACAACGTGCGCGTGCCCGGCATGCTGCACGGACGCGTGGTGCGGCCGCCGTCGCCTGGCGCCACGCTGATGAACGTGGACGAGAGCTCGGTTCGCGGCATGCCGGGCCTGGTCAAAGTCGTGGTCAAGAACAACTTCGTTGGCGTGGTCGCCCAGAAGCCGTGGCAGGCCATGCAGATTGCCGAGAAGCTGCGCGCCACGTGGACGCCCGGCCCGCGTCTCTCGCCGCAGCGTGACGTGTATCAGCAGATCAGGAAAGAACCAGCGACCGACACGCTGCTCGTGGACTCGGGCGACGTGGACAAGATACTCGCCTCAGGCGCCACCGTTCTGCGGGCGACTTATCAGCACCCGTATCAGATGCATGGCTCGATCGGCAGCTCGTGCGCCGTTGCCGACGTGCAGGCCGACAAGGCGACGCTGTGGTCAGCGACGCAGTCCGCGTTCCCCACTCGAAACACGACGGCCGCGATCCTGGGATTGAAGCAGGAAGCGGTGCGCGTGATCTACACGCGCGGTGCCGGGTGCTACGGGATCAACGGCGCTGATACCGTCACGTACGATGCCGCAGTCCTCTCGCAAGCCGTCGGCAAGCCCGTGCGCGTGCAACTCTCGCGCAAGGACGAAATGGCCTGGGAGAATTACGGCAACCTGTTTGCGATCGATCAGCGTGTCGCCGTCGACGCGAACGGCACCATCATCGCCTGGGACTACGAGGCATGGTCGGCGGCGAAAGGCGGACGGCCTGGCTACAACACGCCAGGCAACGTCGTCACGGGCACGCTGCTTGGCTTGAATCCTGCGCCGTTCAATCCGCGCACACCGGCGCCAGCGCCGACGCAGCCGCTCAACAACAATTCGAATACCGCCCCGTCCTACATCGCGGGACGAGTGGGATCCGCGCAGAATGGCGCGGGCCTCGTGCGCAGCGAGCGCGTGCTCTCGCATCGCGTGCGATCGCCCTTCTTCACCGGCCCGCTGCGCGCGCCCGAGCGTTTGCAGAACACGTTCGCGCACGAATGCTTCATGGACGAAGTGGCCGCGCACGTGAAAGCCGATCCGGTGGCCTACCGGCTGCGCCACCTGAATCACGCGCGGCTCAATGGCGCAATCCGCGCGGTGGCCAAAGCCGCCAACTGGCAGGCACGTCCGTCGCCGAACGCGCCAACCTCCACGACGGGCACCGTCAGCGGACGCGGCATCTCGTGCGTCTGCTATGAAGGCGACAACGGTTACGTCGCGATGGTCGCCGAGGTGGACGTCAATCAAGGCACCGGACAGATCCACGTCACGCGGCTCGTCGTCGCGCAGGACTGTGGACCGATCTCGAATCCCGACGGTATGCGCAATCAGATCGAGGGCGGCGCGCTGCAGGGTATGAGCCGCGCGCTCGGCGAGACGGTGACCTGGGACGAGGAGAAGGTGACGTCGATCGACTGGCGCACCTATCACTCGTTGCCGCTCGGCTTTGCGATCCCGCGAATCGAGACGGTGCTGATCAACCAGCCCGACGAGGAAGCCTGTGGCACCGGCGAGTGCTCGATCACGGTCGTTGCGGCGGCAATCGGCAATGCCGTATTCGATGCGACCGGCGTTCGCATCCGTGAGGTCCCGTTCACGCCGGAGCGAGTAAAAGCGGCGTTGGCGTCCCGTACGTAGTGTCCGCCTTCAGGCGGACGTCGTGGGTGGTGTCCGCCTTCAGGCGGACCTTTCACAGCGCGCGCAAGGCTTCGGCGTTGAACTCGAGCACCAGCGGCGGGGTCGGACCGTAGTTGCTGTAGCGAATCCAGAGCGGCTTGACGCGCACGTGAATGAGTCCTTTCCAGTGCAGCCGATCGCGGCCGTCCGGAAACGTCTCGAAGTAGATCTCCTGGACACGCCGCAGTTCGTCGCCGGACGGCATATCGGCTACGCCTTCGTACTGCACGGTGCGCTCCGTGCCATCGGCCGTGCTGCCGATGACAAACGCAATCGACGGGTTCGCGCGAAGGTTCGTCGCCTTGCGTGAATCGGCCAGCGTGTCGAACACGATCTCGAAGTCATCGGAGACCGCGATGCCGACGACCGCGGCCTGAACGGCATGATGCGGCGCCACGCTCGCCTGAACCGCGAAGCGCTCGCCGCGCATGAACGCCAGCAGTTCTTTTCGTGTCACGTCCGTATTCTAAAGCGAGTACCACAGCGTTCATTCCTGCGCTATCCTTCGGCGCACCGGAGTAGATCTCCAGCCGCAACGAGGGAGTACCTATGCGTGTTGCCTTTGTCGCCGCGTCGGTTCTGCTGCTCGCGCTGATCGGCCTCACCGCGAGCCAGGCCCCCAAGTCCGTTGACGGCGCCCGACTGGCCGCCGCTGACAGTGATACCAGCAACTGGCTGATGTACGGCCGAACCTACGACGACCATCGGTTCAGCCCACTGACGCAAATCAACGAGCAGACGATCGGGCAACTCGGCTTGATGTGGAGCCGGGAATTCCCCACCACCCGCGGGCTCCAAGCGACGCCACTGGTCGAGAACGGCGTGATCTACACGACCAGTTCATGGAGTGTCGTCTACGCGCTCGATGCCAAGACCGGAAACGTGCGATGGATGTATGACCCGGCGGTGCCGCGGACGCGCGCGTTCTTCATCTGTTGCGACGTCGTCAACCGCGGCGTCGCGCTGTATCGAGGCAAGGTCTACCTCGGCACACTGGACGGCAGGTTGATCGCGCTCGACGCGCAGTCGGGAAAGCCGGTGTGGAGCGTGGCGACCACGGACCCGGCCCAACCCTACGCCGTCAGCGGCTATCCACGGATCGCCAAAGACATGGTCATCATCGGCAACGCCGGCGCCGAGTACGGCGTGCGTGGCTACATCTCGGCCTACAACGCCGAGACCGGCAAGATGGTGTGGCGCACCTACACCGTTCCAGGCGATCCCAAACGCGGCTTCGAGTCGAAGGCGATGGAGCAGGCGGCGAAGACGTGGAGCGGAGAGTGGTGGAAGGTGGGCGGCGGCGGCACCGCGTGGGAGGGCATCGTCTACGATCCGGCGCTCGATCTCCTCTACTTCGGAACCGGCAATCCGACGGCGTGGTATCGCAACCTGCGAGGCAAAGCGAAAGACGACAACCTGTATGCGGCATCGATTCTGGCCGTGCGCGCCAGCAACGGCGAGCTCGCGTGGTATTTCCAGACGGTACCCGGCGACAACTGGGACTTCGACGCCACACAGCCGCTGGTTCAGGCTGATCTGACCATTGCAGGCAGGCCGCGTAAGGTCATCATGCAGGCCTCGAAGAACGGATTCTTCTACGTGCTCGATCGACAGACGGGAGAATTCATCTCCGGCACACCGTTCGTGAGCGGGATCACGTGGGCCAGCGGACTCGATCCGAAGACCGGAAGACCGATCGAATCGTCGACCGCCTACGACGGCCTCAAACCCGTGATCGTGTCACCCGATCCCGGCGGTGCGCACAATTGGAATCCGATCGCGTTCAACCCGACGACCGGTCTCGTGTATCTGGCGGCGAAGAACGGCACACATGGGCTGCATGCGCCCGATGCGCAATGGAAGTACAACCCGAAGGACGCCAATCTTGGCGCCGATCCGCGGTATGAAGGACCGCTCATCAAGGAGCTCATTTCATTGCCGCCTGCGAAGGGCGAGCTGATCGCCTGGGATCCTGTCAGGCTGCGCGCCGCATGGCGTGCGCCATCACCGGTCGTTGAAGGCGGCGGCGTCCTCGCAACGGCCGCCAACCTCGTGTTCCAGGGTCGCGCCGACGGAATCCTCGCGGCGTACCGCGCCACTGACGGCAAGCAGGTGTGGCAGTTCGATGCAGGGACCGGAATCATGGCACCGCCGGTCACCTACTCAATCGACGGCGTGCAATACGTCTCGGTCATGGCCGGCTGGGGTGGACCCGCCGCGACGTACAACGCGCCGGGCCAGGGCAAGGTGAAGCCCGGGTATGGACGGATGCTGACGTTCGCGCTCGGCGGCAAAGCCCCGCTCACGCCGCGCGCCTTCGCTCGAACCGGGCGCCCTTCACCAGCGATCACGATGGATGCGTCACCCTCGATGATTCACGACGGACAGCTCCTGTACACCGCGAATTGCGCGTCGTGTCACGGCCTCAACGTCGTCGCCGGTCCGCTGCCAGACCTGCGCTATGCCACACGTCAGGTTCACGAACAGTTCGAAGCGATCGTGCTGGACGGCGCACGCGCGACGCTCGGCATGCCGCCGTTCAAGGAGTTGTTGAAGCCCGATCAGGTGAAAGCGATCCAGGCATACGTGCTGTCACGGTCGAAGGAAGATTCGACCGCACCAACAAAATGAGGTGACTGACATGAACCATCACCGCGCGCTCGCGCGCGCGTCACGCCGGGAGTTCATGGGGCTGGCGGCGGGCACGGTCGCGGCTGCCGCCTTCGGAAGCGCATGGTTCAGTCGAGCGGTTGCCGCAGTTGAGGCCGCGCAGGCCGGCAACGCCGATCTGATTGTCGTCAACGCGAACGTATACACGGTCGATTCACGCATGGCGAAGGCCGCGGCGTTCGCGGTGAAGAACAGCCGCCTGATTGCTGTAGGCACGAACGACGAGATCAAGGGTCTCGTCGGCAAGGATACGCGAACGATTGATGCCAAGCAGATGACGGTCGTGCCTGGCTTCACCGATTGTCACAACCATGCCGGCGGCGATGTGCTCCTCTTCGAGGCGCTCGTCGGGAATCCCTTCGAGGTCGAGTTCATCACCATCGCGAGCATCGTGGAGAAGCTTCGCGCGAAGGCGAAGCAGACACCGGCAGGCACGTGGGTCGAAGGCTACTTCTTCGACGACACCAAAGTGAAAGACAAGCGTCAGCTGAACGTCCGCGATCTGGACGAGGTGTCACGTGACCATCCGGTCGTCGTGCGCCATCGCGGCGGTCACACGTCCTACTACAACAGCAAGGCGCTCGCGATGGCGGGCGTGACGAAGGACACCAGGAATCCGGCAGGCGGCACCTACGACCGCGACGACAACGGCGAACTGACCGGGCGCGTAACCGACACGGCGCGGGCCGTGATCGAAAAGATCGGGAACAGGCCGACCCTGACGCCGGCGGAACGTGAACGCCGCGGCCGGGATGGGATTGCCCACATCTCGAAACAGTTTGCGCGGTACGGACTGACGAGCGTTCATCATCAAGGCGGCGATCTCGCGGCGATTCAGGACGTGCGTGCACGCGGCGAACTACGGCACCGCGTCAGCTACGAGGTGAGCGGTCGCGTCCTCGATTCAATGATCGCCAGCGGAATCCAGACCGGCTTCGGCGACGAGTGGATCAAGCTCGGAGCGACATCCGAGCACACGCTGGATGGCTCGTTCTCCGAACGAACCATGGCGTTGAGTCAGCCGTATCCAGGCACCTCCGGGTACAAGGGCAACGTCACCGATACCCCGGAAGAACTGTACGCGTGGCTCGAGCGGGTGCATCGCGCAGGAATTCAGGTGAACTGCCACGCCAATGGCGATGTCGCGATTGAGATGTACCTCAGCGCCGTCGAGCGCGTGCAGCAACGCTTCCCACGTGCCGACGCGCGTCCGAAGATCACGCACTGCACGCTCATCAACGATTCGCTCGTGAAACGCATCAAAGCGCTCGACGCAATCCCGGCGCTCTTCACGACGTACGCGTATTACAACTCCGACAAGTTCGTGTTCTACGGCGAGGAGTTCATGACGCGTGCGATGGCCTTCCGCTCGCTGCTCGACGCCGGCGTGCACGCGGCGGCCGGGTCGGACTTCAGTCCAGGTCCGTTTGCGCCACTGATGGGCATTCAGGGGATGGCCACGCGCAAGGGCTGGGATGGCAAGATCTGGGGCGCCAATCAGAAAATCAGCGTCGCGGACGCCATTCGCGTGAACACGCTGCACGGCGCCTACGCGTCGAAGGAAGAGAACCTCAAAGGCTCGATCACACCCGGCAAGCTCGCGGATTTCGTCGTCCTCTCGGAGGATCCGCACACCATCGATCCTGAGAAGATCAAGGACATCACGATCGCGCGCACGGTTGTCGGTGGCAATACCGTGTACGAAGCGTAGTCACCTAAGACCTGGAGTACCTCATGAGCACCACGGTTGGAACCGGCGCACATCTCCTCTCCGACGAGCGCGTCGCCGCGCTACGCGCGGCACTTCGTGGCGAGCTGATCGCGAGCGATCACGCAGCCTACGACCACGCGCGACGCGTCTGGAACGGCAACATCGATCGGCGTCCCGCACTCATCGCCCGCTGCACCGGTGTCGCCGACGTTCAGGCGGCAGTCAATTTCGCACGCACCCACGGCCTCGTACTCTCTGTCCGCGACGGCGGTCACAGCGCACCAGGATACGGCACCAACGACGGCGGGTTGGTCATCGATCTGTCGGGCATGAAGGGTATTCGTGTTGACCCGTCATCGCGGACGGTGCGTGCAGAAGGCGGGGTGATCTGGCGTGAGCTCGATCACGAAACGCAGGCGTTCGGACTTGCGACCACCGGCGGCACCGTGTCGAACACGGGAATCGTCGGTCTCACGCTGGGCGGTGGACTTGGATGGCTGATGGGGAAATGCGGCCTGGCGGTCGACAACGTCATCAGCGCTGACGTGGTGACCGCTGACGGTCACTTCCATCAGACGAGCGCGCAGAAGAATCCGGATCTCTTCTGGGCGCTGCGTGGCGGTGGTGGCAACTTCGGCGTGGTGACGTCCATCGAGTACCGTCTTCACGAAGTCTCACAGGTACTCGGCGGAATGATCCTGTATCCACTGGATCAAGCCCGCGAGGTCCTGAAGTTCTATCGTTCCTTCTGCGCGACGTTACCGGACGAAGCCGAATGCTACGCGGCTGTGCTGACGGCGCCGCAAGGCATGCCTGTCGCCGCGCTGTTGGTCGGATACAACGGGCCGATTGCGGATGGAGAGCGCGTGTTTGCTCCTGCTCGCCGCTTTGGCCAACCGCTCGCCGATCTCGTGGGCCCGATGCCGTATGCGGCACGTCAGAAAATGCTCGACGACCCGAACGCGACGCACGGGCTGCAACGCTATTGGCGGTCGGCATTCACCGAGCACATCTCGGACGAATTGATCGATGGTGTCGTCACCGCGGCAGGTTCGTTCAGTTCGCCGCTCAGCGCCATCATCTTTTTCCACATGCACGGAGCGGCGACGCGTGTGCCCGCCACCGATACCGCATTCGCCGCGAGGCGTGCGCAATGGGATGTTGATCTGGTGGGCCAATGGATAGATCCGTTGGACTCCGCCAGACAGATCGGGTGGGTCAAGGACGTCTGGACCAGGATCGAGCCGCAGATGAAAGGCTCGGCGTACGTCAATCATCTCGCCGCCGACGATCGGCCCGAAAAAGTGCGCGCGTCGTTTGGGGAGAACTACGGCAGGCTCCAGCAGCTCAAGCGCACATACGATCCAACGAATCTCTTCCGCTTGAACGCCAACATCGCGCCTTAGGAGGAATGCGGCTCAGGCGGCTGGTGAGAGGTTTCGCCGTCAATTCTCGCGTTCCGAATCGAGCCACACCGGGTGGTTCGAAAGGAGCACGAGATGCGCCTTCATGTGATGTGGATCCTTGCCCTCGTCGCCGCCTCCCCCGGCCATCCGCAGGCGCAAGAATGGGAGCACCTCTCCATCGTCGTTCGCCTCTATTCGTCGGGCGAAGCGAGCCCCGCGCCGTCCCGGGCGCTCTCAGTGGCCACGACGATCCTGGGAGAGGCAGGCGTTGAAGTGACGTGGACGTCCTGCGGATCGGAAAGCCACATCGAGCCCGCCTGCCATTCGCTGCCTGCATCGACGGATCTGCTGCTGCGCATGATTCGGTGCCATGACGACTCGAACCGCCCGTCGCACGCGCTGGGGTATGCCTTGATCGATCGGCAACAGCACACCGGAGCGCTCGCGACGATTTATGTCGATCGGGTGGCGTCGCTCGCGCGGGAGTCGGGAGTGGACGGCTCGGTGCTGCTGGGCCGAGCTATCGCGCATGAAATCGGTCACCTGTTGATGGGGACGAACCGGCACAGCACCAGCGGTGTCATGCGCGCGAAATGGATCGGCCGCGATCTCCTGCGAGAGCGGCCGGATCACTGGCGCTTCACACCTGCGGAGATGATGGCGATGCGGTGGCGCGTTGAAGCCGGCAGTATGATTTCGAAGAACGGGCCATGACTGATTCCAACCATCAGGTCACGCGCCTCCTGAAAGATTGGGCCGCCGGTGACGCAACCGCCACCGATCAGCTCCTGGCCGTGGTCTACAACGAGTTGCATCGCCTCGCGCGCCGCAGCATGAACCGTGAACGTCGCGATCACACGCTGCAGGCGACCGCGCTGGTCAATGAAGCCTACATGCGTCTGGTCGCACAGCGTGACGTCGAGTGGCAGAGCCGCGTCCATTTCCTTGCCATCGCCGCGCAATGCATGCGGCGGATTCTAGTTGACCACGCGCGGACGCACCGCTCTCAGAAACGCGGCGGCGATGCGCGTCGCGTGGCGCTCGACGACGAGCTCGTTGTCACCGAAGATCGCTGGACCGCACTGACGCATCTCGACGATGCGTTGACGGAACTGGCGCAGGTCGACGAGCGCAAAGCGCGCATCGTCGAACTGCGGTTCTTCGCCGGGTTGAGCATCGAGGAAACCGCGACGGCCCTGCACGTTTCGCCAGGGACCGTGATGCGCGAGTGGACGTTCACCAAGGCCTGGCTTCGCCGCACGATTGCAGGCCCTGGCGAGACGGTACTGAAATGAACCCCGATCGCTGGCAGCGGCTTCAGCTCTTGTTTCATGATGCGCTGAAACTGACGCCGACCCAGCGCTCGACGTTTCTCGACGCCCAATGCGGGACCGACGCGGAGCTGCGCCGCGAGGTCGAGGCACTGATCGCGATCGGCAACGACGGGACGGACTTCGTCGAAACGCCGCCGTCCGACCTGGCGCGGGAATTCCTGCGCACGGGGGATCGGCGGGTTGGCTCGCAATTCGGGCGCTACCAAATCGAGTCTCTCATCGGAAGCGGCGGCATGGGCGCGGTGTACCGCGCCTACGATCCGCGGCTGCGCCGCAGCGTGGCGATCAAGCTGCTTCGTGTGTCCGACGGAGATGACGAAACGGTGGTCAGCCGATTCGAACAGGAAGCACGAGCCGCGGCCGCGTTGAATCATCCGAACATCCTGGCAGTGCACGATGTCGGAGTGCACGACGGGCAGCCGTACATCGTTTCGGAGCTGCTCGAAGGGGTCTCGGTGCGCTCATTGATCGAGACACGGCCGCGGACCGACACGTGGGTGTCATTTGCGATCGACATGTGCCGGGGGCTCGCCGCCGCGCACGAGCGCGGTGTCGTGCATCGCGACCTGAAGCCCGAAAATCTGTTCGTGACCCGTGATGGACACGCCAAGATCCTGGACTTCGGATTGGCGAAGATCCTGCGGCGTGACACGGCCAGCCACGTCGATCTGCCGACGAATCGATCGCTGACCGCGCCTCACGTCATGATGGGCACGCTCGGCTACATGAGCCCCGAACAGATCTCCGGACAATCGGTCGATCACCGCACTGACCTGTTCAGTCTTGGCGCGGTGCTCTACGAGTTCCTCTCGGGCCAGCCGGCGTTTGCAGGCGAGCATGCGTCAGACATCATCGCGGCGATTCTCAAAGATCAGCCGATTGAACCGCCCGACGCAGACGATGTTTCCGCGGGAGTCTTCCGTGTCGTGCGCCATTGCCTGGAAAAGGATCCCACCCAGCGATTTCAGTCCGCGAGGGACCTGGCGTTTTCACTGGAGACCCTGCACGCCGGTATGACGCGTCAGCGCTCGCATCGGCCGGCGCGCGTGCCGGTCGAGGTCGATGGTCCCTCTCGAGTCATCGTCCTGCCATTCGAGAACCTGAGCTCCAACGAGTCGGACGGCTGGCTGGCGGGTGCCCTTGCCGATTCACTGACGTTCGGCCTTCGCACCATCGAGCACGTCATCCTCGTGAATCGGCAGCCATCCGACGCTACCACCAACTCCCACCAGTTGTTCGAGACGCTCGGGGTGCGCTACTGCGTGAAGGGCACGTATCAGCGTGTCGGTGACGATCTCAAAGTGCTCGTGCGATTGATACGCACCGATACCGACACCATCCTCGTCCAGGAAAGCCTGACCGACCGCTTCTCCAACCTCTTGTCCCTCGAGGACGCGATCGCGGTCCGCTTCGCGGCAACGTTCGAACGCATCTCACCCGCGCCCAATCCAGGCCGCACCTCGTCGCTGGCGGCCTACAAACGATTCTCACAAGCGAAGGACCTTCATCTGGCGGCCCGGTACCAGGACGCGGTGCATCACTTGCAGGTCGCTGTTCGTCAGGATCCCGACTACGCCGATGCGTGGGCACTGCTCGCGAACAGCTACGCGCGATTGACGTCGCCGGCTGCGTCTGACGACCAGGCGCGCGCGGAGTTTCAACGCCTCGCGCTGACCGCTGCGCAGCGATCCGCCGACCTCGACGGCTCGCTGTACGAAGCGCAGATCGCGCTCGCGCTCGCCTATCGTGGGATGGAGGACATCGATCGGTGGCGTGCTGCGGCGCTCAAGGCCAGCGAGTTGAACCCGCGGCTCGCTGAAGCCTACGTCCTGTTGGGTCAGTCATACTTCGCCGCGCCCGCGTGGGGCTTCGCCCGCCACCGGGACGGCGAACTCGCTCAAATGTACTTGCGCAAGGCGCTCCGTTTCGATCCGCGCTTCGGGCTGGCGCACAACGCGCTCGTTCACCACCTACGATGGGCGGGGCATGCTGAGGAGGCGCTGCAAGCCGCCGACGAAGCGATTCGCGTCCTGCCCGACCACACCGACTTGCTCCGCGCGCGCGCCGTCACTCTCGTACAACTCGGGAGGCTTCGCGAAGCCGAGGAAGCGTGCGCTCACCTCGCCAACGAGATGACCAACGGTGTGATGGAGGAATGGGCATCGGCGGCCATCGACCTTCTGCGCGGGCAACTCGAACGCGGCGGGGCACGTCTCGAAGCGGTCATGGCCCGCGGCCCACGAGTCCTGAGAGAACTGGACACGGCGCTCATCTACTGTCACATGGGCAGATTCGCAGACGCCGCGTCGCACGTGCGCGCGGCCTGCGACGCCGACGCCGCATGCGTCCGCTTTGTCGAGCAGTGTCCAGCGTTTGCGGACTTTCTGCGAGCAAGCGGATGACGCCGCAACCTATGAGCGAAATAGCCGCGATCAGTGGCCCACCAGCCGCGCGGCGCTGAGATTGTTCTCGCCGCACACGAACTCGATCAGTTCGGTGTCGGGCATGAGCCGCTGTTGCAGCGTGAAGGTAAACGGCCGCACGAACGTCTTTGAGTCATCGACGGTCACCTGAATTTCCAGCGTGCCGAAGTTGATCCGGCGAAGACGTTCGGTCAGTCGCAGGCGCTCGCTGGCCGGCGTGCCGTACTCGTCGATCCACGTCTGGTCCTTGAAGCCAACGGATTCCACGATCAACGAGTCACCGTCCCAGCGTCCGGTGGAATACCCGTACCACCACGGTTGAACGTCCTCCGGCGGAAGCGGCCGGCCATCCAGGAAGATCTCGCGCCGACCGTCGTTGGCCTCGTAGAGGATCATCACCAGGTCTCGCGTCTGGATGATCTTTCTCGGCTGCGGGTGCAAGTGCAGCTGGATTGGATGCAACGGCAGACAGTGCGCGTCGGGGTGATCTTTGCTGTTCTGTCTGAACCGCGCGGCTTTGAGCTGCGCAGCCCACGGCAGCATCTGGAGATCGCCGGCCACCGCCGCCTTCAGATCGCGAAACGCCTGCGAGGGGCCGCTGCCGGAGAACAGGCTCGGCGGCGGGACTTCCTGCGGGAGTAGGCCCTTGTCCCAGATGCCGGACAAATCCGGCTTCCCATCTGGTGTGCGTGGCGCAGGCCCGAGCATATCGACGCGCCCGTCCGCCGTTCGTGGGGCGGACACCGACTTGAACGACGGCCACTGTGCGGCAAGGGTGGCAGACGTCAGCAGTACGGCGACGCACATCAGCCACTCCGTCGAGCCATGCCCGCCCAAACGCCGAGTCATCGTGCCTCCTACGTGACAATATACGTTCTGCCGGATGAGACCGTCCGGTCGATTCGGAAACGAAAAGAGATTTTTACTGAGGAGGTTGATGTGAAGACACCCCTGCTCGTCACATTGATCGCGGGATTGACCACCACCGCGTTGTACGGCCAGACGGCACCTACCGACCGAGCGGCTGTCGAAAAGCAAATCGTGGCCAGTGAACAGAAGATCAACGACGCGTTCGGGAAGCAAGACGTCGCTGCCATGAAGGCGAACGTCGCCGACGATGCCGCTGCCATCGATACTGGCGGGCTGACCTCCGTCAGCGAGTTCTTCAAGCAGCTCCCGACGATGAACGTCAAATTGACGGACGTGAAGCTGTCAGACTTCAAGTATCACTGGGTCGACGCCAACAATGTCGTGCTGACTTACACGTGGACGGGTAAGGGCACAGTCATGGGACAACCGGTGCCGAGCCCGACGGTCGCATCGACGTTGTACACAAAGCGCAACGGCAAGTGGCTCGCGACCTTCCATCAGGAAACGCCAGTGCCCTCCGCGCCGCCGGCTGCCACGTCAAAGCCAGCCACTGCGCCAACAAAGAAGTGAACGAGTCGGTTCAGACGCGAGAGTTCAGCGGGTAGACATAGCGCGCGACGTAATACGGCCCGACCTGACGGAAGCTGTGAAACTGAAACCCGAAGCCTTCGTACAGCGCCATCAGCTTGGGCCGCGACTTGTCGCAGTCGAGACGCAGATCCGATCGGCCGAGCGCGCGTGCGTGATCGATCGCCCACTGCAGCAGCGCCGTCGAAATGCCCTGTCCTTTGTAGCGACGCGCGACCACGAGACGATGGACAAAGGCTGACGTGTGGTCGGGTGGAAGATCCGGCCAGAACAGCGTGTCTTCGCGTTGAAAGCGGATCGCGCCAGCCGGCTCGCCATCAGCCAGAGCAATGTAGAACTGACCTGCGGCACTCTCGGCAGCGATGCGTTCGGACGCGAGCTCGCCCGTATCCCACATCACCTCGCCCATCGCGTCCACCCACCGCGACGCTTCGATGAGCAGCGTCTCGATGAGGGCCGCATCAGACGCCTGCGCCTGCCGGATTGTGATCGACATGAAAGTTGGCGCTCAGGCCGGCTCGTCGACGGTGGGAGTGAGCGACGATCCCAGGCGTCGGGCGCGCAGACTGTCGCCGGCGTAGATGGCCAATGCCGCCCAGACGATCGAAAAGCCGATCAGTTGCGAGTGAGAAAACGGCTCCTTATACACGAACACGCCCAGGAGAAACTGCAGCGTCGGGCCGATGTACTGCAGGATGCCGATCACCGACAGCGGCACGGTCCGGACCGCGGCCGCAAAAAGCAACAGCGGCACCGTCGTGACCACTCCTCCACCAATCATCAGCGCGTCGCTCGTGGCACCGGTCCGCAAGAATGCGCCCTCTCCTGTGCGATGCAGAAGCACGAGATACAGAATCGCCACGGGAGCGAGGATCGCGGTCTCGAGCGTGAGTCCTTCGACCGGATCGAGCGGCGCCTTCTTCTTCGCCAGGCCATAGCTGCCGAACGACGCCGCCAGCCCGAACGCAATCCATGGCAGCGCACCGTAGGCAAACGTGAGCTGGACGACACCGGTAGCGGCCAGAGCGATTGACACCCACTGCGCTGGCCGCATGCGCTCATGAAAGAAGAGGACCCCGAACAGCACGTTGACGAGCGGCGTGATGTAGTAGCCGAGGCTGGTCTCAACGATGAACCCGGCGTTCACCGCGTAGATGTAGAGGAACCAGTTGACTGCGATCAGGCCGGCTGCGATCGCATACAAACCGACGACTCGGCGAGAGACAGAAGCAAGGGCTGTGCGACCGTCTTGCGGTCGCCGACGACCTCGTCTGAGCACGGCGACCAGGACGATCAGCACCGCGAGCGACCAGACGATCCGGTGACCAAGCACCTGAATCGCGGGCACGTGCTTGAGTAGTTTCCAGTAGAGCGGTACCAGTCCCCAGATGGTGTAGGCAGCGACGCCGGACCAGAAACCTGTCATTGAAATAGAAAAGTGGAGAAAGTAGAAAAGTGGGAAGTGGCGGCAACTTACTTCTCGACTTTTTCCACTTGTCCACTTCTCCACTTCGCGATCTCGCGCAGGATTTCGTCCTCGGTGAGCACGGTCGGCGATCCCTTGGCGCGACGGAACACGCGGTCGATCAGCTCTTCGTCCACTGGGAAGCCGCGATGCTCGAGCCAGTAGACGACGTTCGAGCGGCCTGACATCGGACCGATCTCGATCTGCTGCGCTCGGCCGACGAGCCGTGCCGGGACGCCCGAGTACACCGTGTCCGCGAGATCCGAATCGTTCTTGTGGAACGCCTTGACCACCGCCGCGGCATGCACGCCGGTAGCGGTACGGAAGGCGTCACGGCCGAACACCGGATAGTTGTCGGGGATGGGCTCGCCCGTCGCTTCGGACACCGCTCGCACGAGATCGTTCAAATGGGTCAAGTCGCGCTCGATCCATCCCATGAGCACGAGGTTGACCATCAGCAGATCCATCGGCGTATTGCCGACCCGCTCGCCGATGCCGAGCATCGTGCCATGGACGCGCGACGCACCGGCCTCGAGCGCAGCGAGGCTGTTGATCGTGCCCATGTCGCGATCGCGGTGACCATGCCAGTCGATCCCCACGTCGGCGCCGCTCGCCTCGACCACGCGCTTGGCGAAGCGCACCACAGCACGCGCGCCGGCCGGCGTCGCATGACCGACGGTGTCGGCGATGCAGAGACGATGCGCACCGGCGTTGATCGCGGTCTCGAACAACCGGCGCAGTGTGTCCGGATCGGAGCGCGTCGTGTCTTCGGTGACGTACATCATCTTCAGACCTTGACGCACGCCAAACCCGATCGCTTCCTCGGTACAGCGCTGCAGATAGTCCACCGTCCAGTCTTCTGCATACTGGCGGATCGGACTCGAGCCGATGAAGCAGCCGCACTCGATGGGCAGCCCGGTCCGCTGAACGATATCGGCGATCGGCTGAATGTCGGCAATGACAGTGCGAGCGACGCAGTTGGCCTGGACCTTGAGGCGGCACTCGACGATCTCGGCGGCGAGCCGCTCGACGTCGCGCACCACGTGCGGCCCTGCGCCCGGGAGTCCGATCGCGGCGGTGTCGATGCCGATGCGATCGAGCAAGTGCAGGATGCGCAGCTTCTGCTCAATCGACGGCGCGCGCACCGAGGGCGACTGCAGTCCGTCGCGCAGCGTCTCGTCATTGAGCTGCACGACCGGCGGCTTCGGCGGTGGAGACTCGAGGTTCCAGTCGAAGATCAGGTCATCCACGACGGCCTCTCGATGTAGTGTCCGCCTTCAGGCGGACTGCCGATGTCGTGTCCGGCTTCAGCCGGACCCTGCGATAGATGAGCAGACCAATCAACCCCGCCATCGCGACACGCCCGCTCCATGCCATCCCTTCACGCACGGCAAGGCGATTCGCGGGTCCCATAATTTCGTCGACCGTCACGCGCGGACCCTGCCCGGCCAGCGCGGCGCGCTGAGCCGTGAGATAGCGGCCCACACCGGCACTGGTCTCGGCGTCCTGCACAACACAGAACGTGAGAATGGCCGCGAGGACGACCAGCCCGGCGAGGCGTCGCGCCTGCTGCACGCGTCCCACGTCTTAATTATAGATTCCGGTGAACAGAAACGCCGCGGCGGCGAGGATTGCCATGATGACAAGGATCAGCACGATGATCCATGGCGACCTGCGTCGGCGGTGCTCGAAGATCGATCCCTCCGAGGGCGGCTTGACCCTGGGGTCGGAGGTCGCCTTTCCGCAGCGATAACAGATGAGCGCGTTGTCCGCGATTTCGGTCTTGCAGTAACGGCACTGCATGGCTGGTTCGTGGTTGGTGGTTCGTGGTAAGTGGATGGTCGTTCGTAGTCGTTGTTCGTGGTTGGTCTACAGTCCAGGGCGCCTTCGAACATTGGTAATGTACCACCGGAGACCATAGACTGAAGACCGTAGTTCGTAGGCCGAGATGATTCCTCTCCGCGACGTCATTCCCTCGCGCACGACACCCTACGTCACCGTCTCGTTGGTCGTCATCAACGTCCTGGTGTTTCTCTACCAGTTCTCGCTCGGCGACGACGTCAACGAATTCGTCTTCACCTACGGCCTGGTCCCGGAGTACTTCTCGTGGGTATCGGTCGTGACCTCGATGTTTCTCCACGGCGGCTTTCTGCACGTCGCGGGCAACATGCTCTACCTCTGGATCTTTGGCGACAACGTCGAGGATCGGATGGGCCACGGACGGTTCCTGGCCTTCTATCTACTGTGCGGCATTGCCGCCGCGCTCGGCCAGACGCTCACCGTGCCGCATTCACAGATTCCCATGGTCGGCGCGAGCGGCGCCGTCGCCGGTGTGATGGGCGCCTACTTTGTCCTCTACCCTCACTCCCGCATCGTCACGCTGCTGCCGATCTTTATCTTCTGGCAGATCATCGAGGTGCCGGCGATCTTCTTCCTCGGCGTGTGGTTCCTGATGCAGTTCCTCAGCGGCGTCGGCTCGATCGCCACGGCGACCGGCGGTGAGCCGGCAGGCGGTGTGGCCTTCTGGGCGCACGTCGCCGGCTTCGCGGCCGGCTTGATCGGGGTGTTTATCTTCAGGCAGCCAGAGCGTCAGCGCGTGGAATGGTGGAATGATGTGAGATAGTCGTTGTTCGAGGTTCCTGGTTCCAGGTTCCAGGTTCCAGGTTCCAGGTTCCAGGTTCCAGGTTCCAGGTTCCAGGTTCCAGGTTCCAGGTTCGGGGTTCGAGGTTCGTGGTTCGAGGTTCAGTTCCGGGTTCCACGTTCCGCAACGTCTGGCTCATTCCAGCGTTTCGGTTTCTGCAACGATTCAACGCCTTCCCCCAGCAAAAGCCGCACAACTCGTCTCGGCATCGCGCCTGCACTACAGATGTGCATGGTCGCAAAGCATTATTGGGAACTCACCTGTTGGCAGGCTGTCGTCGCGTTCAAGAAGGGCATCTACGATTTGATCGAGCGCGAGCCGCTTGCGACAGATTTCAAGCTCCGAGGGCAACTACGCGAAAGCGTCGCCTCGGCGCAAAGTCATATCGCCGAGGGCTTCGGCAGGTTCGATCCGTTGGACAACGCCCGCTTCGTGAAGATGGGGCGAGCCTCGATGCTCGAGTGTCACAACCATCTCGGCGATGCAGTTGACCGGAAGCTGATCACCGAAGAAACGCGCCGCGAGCATGTTCTGAGATGGGAAGTTGCCATGAGGGAGATCGGCGGCTGGCTGGACTACCTCCAGTCGCCGGAGGCGAAAAAGAACGCTGACCGAATACGTCAACAACGCGCCGAACGGTGGCGCAAGCGAAGGAAACGAAACTCGAAGCCGAAGCGGAACCCCGAACCTTGAACCTTTAACCTTGAACCCGGAACCCGGAACCCGGAACCCGGAACC
>JBKPRH010000014.1:0-5099 GCA_046765795.1 Acidobacteriota bacterium
GCCGAGTCCCACGGTTGCAATGATCACCGTGCGCGAGCGGCGCAGGAATGCGAGCGCGAACCCGGAGGCACGCGGCAGATTCATTACACCAAAAATCAGCGCATAGGCACCTTCTGAGACCCCCAACTGCAGCGGAACAAACAAGAACGCGAATTCGAAGAACTTCACCGACGACTCGATGGCCAGGGCCGACCAGGCCGACGTCCTCACGTCCAGGGCGCGCAGGAGGATTTGTAATTCAAATACGAGAAACGCCTGCGCAGCGATTTCGAGTAGCGCAACGATCGCGAACCGGCCCGGCGAGTCGCGGAGAACGATCAACAAGAGATCCTCCATGCGATTGATCCACGTCATGTCCGGCGTGAATCGCCCTCGTAGTACGCCAATCCTGGCCAGACCCGCGATGATCGTGCCTATCAGATAAAACCGGCGCGCGATCGCCACTGCCGACGCGACGAGGAAGGCAACGCACAGCGACACGATCACGAACACCAGGTTGCGTATGGTGAATGGCGGAGCGAAGCGGGAAATGAGATACAGAAGACCCACGATCGACATCGCCGCTGTGACGAACATGTAGATCAGGTACTCCGTGATGGTGGCGGCGAAACCTTCCGTGAGTGTCAGGCCACGCGTCTCGAGCAGCCATGCTTTGGTCGGTTCGGCGAGCACAGGACCGGTGAAGGTCAGCGACTGAATTGCTTCACCCGACAAACGGATCGCGAGCGCGTCGCCGTAACTCAGGATTCGCCGACGCAGCACACACGCGTACAGCGCGAGCGCCCGCGTCGCGTGATGCGCCGCACCCGCCAGCAATACAGGGACGAAATACCAACCAATTCGGCTAAGCGCGTCGAGAATATCCGCCGGGCCAAGGCTCCACAGCAGGACGATGAGAAGAGCGGCGCCACCGACGAGGAGCAGGAGCCGCATCATGGCCGTGTGCCGTCCTGGACAAATGCCCAGTTGCGTTCGTGCTCGTCGGCAATGGCGGGCAGTTTCGTGGGGTGCCTGAATCGCTTACTCGCGCGGCCTCCTGCGCAGCGCGGCGAGAAGGCCAGTGCCCAGCAGGAACAGGGATGTGGGCTCTGGAACCGCGGTGAGTTGACCACTTACGTCCATCCGCTGGTTGGTTGCCCCGTTGAAGATGTGCAACGTCGTGGGAAACGGATTCGGGTTGATCGTCGTTGGAAGCGCCCCAAGCTGGTCCGCATGTGGCAAGCGGATCCAGTCGTCGAGCGTGTTGCCAAACATTGGACCCCACAGGGGTGGATAGATGGCGGCCAGCGCAGGGTCGATGATCGTGCTGATGCCATTCCAGAAGACACGCATTTCGACCTCACCACCCGTGCCGATGCAATTCCCCGCGCCGTTATTCGACTCGATGAACAGGTGCGCGTTGTATTGACGACCAGCGAGTGAAAGCCAGCCTGCGTTGCCAGGGTCGTATAAGCCCTGGTTGGGTGCGCAGCCCTGTGCCAGGTTCGGCAGGTCGGTGTTGAAGCTGAAGTCGAATATCGCCGGCATGCCGACAGGAATCGAGTCAAACGGCAGGCCGAACATAGGACCGCCATTAGCCGAGACGATTCCATTGAGTTGCCATTGAATAAGAGACGCCCTCGCGGTGGACGCGGAACAGAGCAGCAAAGCGAGCATGTAGACCGTGATCCGTCTCGACATCCGAGGCCCTCCCGAAAACTGAGGGGGAGATGCTATATCAGGTGCGGCTCCGATCGACTTGCTCCTGCACGACTATGTGCGAAAGAAAAATCGACGCCTGGGCGCACCCGCTATGAGCCCACGTAGATATATAGTGACCACGCTGTCTTCGACGTGGAGGTTCTGATGAGACGAACAGTGGTGCTTGGCACCATCATCGCGATTGGCGCGTTATCAATGGCCACCTCGGCATTTCAGGGTGCGGCCGGTGGTGGACGCCAGGGTACGGGCGGCGGCGGCCGTCAGGGCGGACCAAACGTTGCGGAGATACAGAAGGTCAAGGACAACCTCTACATGATCATGGGGGGCGGTGGAAACACGGCGGCGTTCATCACCGACGGCGGCGTCGTGATTGTCGACACCAAACTCGCCAACTGGGGACAGGCCATTCTGGACAAGGTGCGGACGGTGAGCGACAAGCCGGTCTCGATGATCATCAACACACACACGCATCCCGATCACACCGGCAGCAACGAGTTCTTCGGGCCGACGGTCGATATCGTCGCGCACGAGAACACGAAGATGTACATGCAGAACATGGACGCCTTCAAGGGCGCCGGCGCACGCTTCCTGCCGAAGCGGACCTTCAAGGACACGATGAAGATCGGCAGCGGCAAGGACGAAATCGACCTTTATTACTTCGGTCGCGCGCACACGGGCGGCGATGCCTGGGTCCTGTTCAAGACGCCGCGCGTGCTGCACGCCGGCGATGCATTTGCGAACAAGGGCATTCCACTCGTCGACACCGCCAATGGCGGGAGCATGGTCGAGTACGGCAAGACGGTGGCGAAGGCGTTCGCGGGGGTCAAGGACTACGACACCATCATCACCGGCCACAGCACGTTGATGAAACCCGCCGATCTGAAGGAGTACGCGGACTTCAACAACGACTTCGTCGCCTGGGTGCAATCCGAGATGAAGGCGGGGAAGACCGCCGATCAGGCGGCCGGCGAGTACAAAATTCCCGACAAGTACAAGGGCTATGGACTGGGCGGCGATCTCTTCGGCGGATTCAAAGGACGCGTGGCCACCGCGTACGAGGAGTTGGGGAAGAAGTAGATTCCCGGGATTTGGGATCCGGGATTCGGGATTCGATTCGTAGGGGCCGACCGTAGGGGCCGACCTTAAGGTCGGCCCCTACAGGCGTACCACCCTTCAATTCGTCGTCGGCGCCGCCGGCAATCTGAACGCGACCAATTCTCCAGGAACACCGCCACCACCGACGGCCACGACGATGTACTGCCTGCCATTCAGCATGTAAGTCATCGGCGAGCCGCTCTGACGCGCTGGCATCAACACACCGCCGACGTCCTTGCCGGTCGCTTTGTCGTAGGCGCGGAGCAACGCACCGCGCGGATGGTTCGCAGTCGTCTCCACCGCCTCGCCAGCGATCAGCAGCGTCTTCGTCACCAGTGTTCCGATAATGCCGTTCTGGCCCGTACGCGGAATCGTCACTCCCTTGAGCGCGGCGTGGTTGCGGATGTTGTCAGGTGTATCGCCGTGCGCGATCTGCCAGAGGATCTCGCCCTTGTCGAGACTGATGGCGCTGATGCTGCCGTAGGGCGGCTTGACGATCGGCAGCCCCTCGACGGTGATTGCCGGACCTCCCTCGCCACCACCGCCGCCGCCAGCCGGTGCCGCGGCAACGGGCCCGCCCTCTGAGCCGTCGGCTCCCGTGTCTCGCGCGCCGCGCGCGACGAGCACGCCCTGTCCAGGCGGCGCGCCCATCGGCCTCGAGGTGCGCGCGCCGGTGATCGCGTTGCCCGACACGAAATTCATGTCGTTGACCTTCACGTCATCGGGCTTGATCAGGTTCAGCGAAGCGGGATTGCGGCGCGAGTAGACGTACATGATGTGCGTGTCAGGATCGTACGACCCGCCGGCCCATACGGTGCCGCCGCCGTTAATCGCAAGGCTCAACGTCCCCAGCGGTCCCTGGACCCTGCTGACGACGGGCGGCGTGAAGACAGGGCCTATCTTGTACTTCGAGACGATTTGCTCGCCTTCCGCGCGCAGCTGCGGCGTGAAGTCGATGATGTAATCCTTCTGGAAGCCGTTCCAGTCGTAGGCGAACGGTTTGCCGTGCGAATCGAGCGGCACCGGCTGCGTCGGCGCGTACCACTCGCCGGGCACATCGCCCTTCTCGACCGGCCGCTCTTCGATCGGAAAGATCGGCTGACCGTTCGTGCGATCGAACATGTAGAGCATGGCCTGCTTGGTCGGCTGTGCGAGCGCCTTGATCGTGCGTCCGTTGACTGTGATGTCCGCGAGAATCGGCGCGCACGGGATGTCGAAGTCCCAGATGCCATGGTGCACGAGCTGGTAGTGCCACTTGCGCTGACCCGTTTTCAGATCGAGCGCGACGACGCTTTCTCCGAACAGGTTGTTGCCCGGGCGATGACCGCCGTAATAGTCACCGGTTCCCATTTCGACGGGCACGTACACCATCCCCAGTTGCTCGTCGATCGACATCTGGCCCCACGAGCCCGTGTTCCCCGAGTAGGTCCACGAGTTGTTCAGCCACGTGTCGTTGCCGTATTCGCCGCGCTGCGGAATGGTGTGGAAGATCCAGAGCCGCTTGCCGGTCTTGACGTCGTAGCCGCGGATGTATCCCTTCTCGTTCTCCTTCCCCTTCGGGGGAACGCTGCCGCTCAGGTGCGCCGCGCCGATGATGACCGTGTCGCCCGCGACAACCGGCGCCGAGTGCAGGCCGACCTCGCCGTTGACGAGATCCATTTCCTGATCGTCCTCGAGCTTCAGATCGACGACGCCGTCTTTGCCGAAACTCGCGATGGGAGCGCCTGTCTTGGCGTTGAGCGCAATCAACCGGTAGCCCGGGGTGACGTAGATGATTCGCTCCTCGCGGCCATCGGTCCAGTACGAAAGCCCGCGCCCGGAGAGCTGACGCGGCGCCGAATCACCGCGCGGCCCCTCGACCTCTCTGTGGACCCAGAGCATCTCGCCGGTCGCGGCATCGAGCGCGACGACGGCGCGTCGGGTGCCAGCGACTGAGTAGACGACGCCGCGTGCCATCAGCGGCGTCGATTCAAACTGATATTCGGGCCGCGGCCCGAGGTTCTCGGTCTTGAATCGCCACGCAACCTGGAGCTTGTCGAAGTTGCCGGCGTTGATCTGGTCGAGCGGCGCGTAGCGCGTGTTGGCGAGGTCGCCGCCGTACGTCGTCCACTCGCCATTTCTGGCACCGGCCTGGCCCGCGACGGGAAGCGTCATCCAGATCAGCAAGCCAATCACCGGGACGAGACCGAGATACCACCGACGAATCGCGTTCCTCATGGATTCCTCCGTGACGCGGAGCTTATACACCATCGGCGCCCGCGTGGGAACATTTGTTATCCCACACGACCCTCAGAGATTCAGGG
>JBKPRH010000015.1:0-15131 GCA_046765795.1 Acidobacteriota bacterium
GTCATTCCGGACGTCGGAACGGTGTACTTCGGCGCCTACCGCTCCTCGGGCGGCTGGGGCAGCCTCGAAGCGAAGAACGGCGTTCTCGTCGCGAGTGATGGCGGTTCCCGTCGTCTATCGGCACCCGTGCGACTCGACAACACCACGTTCGCCGGAGATGGATGGACGTTCAAGGCGGCACCGGGATGGGTGGTGCGCGAAGGAGCACGGCGGGGCAACTACGAAGTTGTTCGACAGCAGCCGTGATGCGTGTCCACGAGGTAGGCGGGTGAATGCATCGCCTACAGCTACCGCGTTTACCCGCGAGGAATCGGATCGTTCAGAACCGAAGCGGTGGTGCGCAGCGTCATTGCCCGCTCACGGTCGACCTTTCGTTCGATTGGTCGGTTCGCTGCAGAGACTCGTCGAGGGATAGGATCAACGAAATGGCTTTCACCACAGGCTGCTAGCGCGCCGCGAGTTTCTCGACGTCAGCCCATACGCGAAGCAGATTTCGGCCCCACAGCCTGGCGATGTCGTCTTCGCTGTAACCGCGTCGCACGAGCTCAATCGTGACGTTCGCCGTGTCAGCGGCGCTGTCCCAACCTTCGATGCCGCCTCCGCCGTCGAAGTCGGACGAAATACCGACGTGGTCGACGCCGATCAGTTTGACCGCGTAGTCGATGTGATCGACAAGCTCCTTCACTCCGGGCCGCCCCTCGACTGATAGCGGCTTCGCGGACGCTGGTTCGATCGGGCACCGTGCCAGAGTGCCGGCCGCAACGGCGTTGCGGATCGGGGCACGCCCGCTGCGCGCACCGGCTTTCAAATAGCCGGCGTAGCCGACGATCTGCACGACACCGCCGTTCTTCTTCAGCGCCAGCAATTGCTCGTCATCCAAGTTGCGGTTGTGATCGACCAGCGCGCGCACGGCGGAATGCGACGCGAGGACGGGCGCCTTCGAGAGCGCAATCGCCTGCATGGCCGCCATCCGGGACATGTGCGAGATATCGACCATCACTCCGAGTCGGTTCATCTCGGCAATCACGTCCCTACCCAACATGCTGATCCCGTTGTTCGGCGCCTCCTTCGTCGCCTCACCGGAGTGAGAGTCCGCAAGCTGGTTGTGGCCGGTGTGCGCGAGGCCCATATACCTCGCCCCACGCTCGTAGAACTCACGCACGCGCGACAGATCGGTGCCAATCGGGTACCCGTTCTCGATCCCGATCACGGCGACCTTGCGACCGGTTTGCGCGATGCGCGTCACATCGGCCGAGGTGAGCGCGAGCTGGATCTCCTTCGGCGCCATCTGATCGGTGAGGCGGGGGACCGCGTCGAACTTCGCTACCGCCTGCCGATAGGCATCGGCATAGCCGGCTGGCGTCAGCGGCCCTTGCGGCACTTGAACCACGAAGAAGGCGACGTCGAGACCGCCGTCGCGCATCTTCGGCACGTTCGCCTGCGTCACAAGACGACGGGTGTAGTTGCACTCCGTTGTGAAATGGGCAGGCTCGAAATCGATGTGCGTGTCGATCGTCAGTACGCGCTCGTGAATCGCGCGCGCCTTTGCTACAAGCGCGTCATCTGATCCCTGCGCCGCCCACAGCGTTGCGGTCGCCACCAGAGCGATACCGACGATTGGAATTCGCTTCCACACACTCCCATTAGACTTCGATCAGTTCCTCCGATCTACCTCCGCCCTCTACCTCCGCTCTCTACCTCCGCTCTCTACCCGATGCGACGCTCCTGCGCGAGCAACATCGCGACCGCATCGGGTTCATCGAACGCCGGGCGCACGAATGCGCGCGCTCTGGGAAACATCTGCTCGAGCGCCTCTCCCAACCAAACCAGGTCGGCGACGAACGGTGCTGCCTCGGCATCAGAGATGACGCCTTGCTCGACGAGCTCGAGCCACGCCGCATGCGACCGGTCGATGCCGAGCAAGGCCACCTTCGCCGAGCCGTCGTGATCGGGCGGCCAGTCGCGATCTTCGGGGCCTTCCTCGGCGAGACCCGTGATGGCGCGATTCACCTTCGGCGGAATCATCGTGTGGAACCATGCGATCACCGCGAGGGGATTCGCAGGATCCAGCACCGCGTCATCAAACTTCTGCAGCCAGGGATAAACACGGAAGCAGTAATCCTTTGCCCGCGTCTCAATCGCTCTGTGCTCGGCCGGAGGCGAGCGACGCGGCATCTCCTCGAACTCACCCGCTCCGATCCTCGTGGCCGCCTCGTTCATCTCAACGATCATTTCCTGCAACCATCGCGGCGGCGGTGGTGGCGCCTCCTCGGGCAGCACAGGGGCATCGACGACTGGTTTCAAATTCGGATCGAGCGCGGCTCGCGTTTCTGCAACATCGGCAAACACATGGCATCGGGACGTGAATGCGCACGTTTCGCACCAGCGATCGCAGTAGTTGAAGATGCCAACGATGAACCCATCGCGAACTTCCACGTGAACCTCGCGGCGACAGAGAGCAACGGTCGTGCCCAATCGCGATGCCGTGTCCGGGTTGCACCGGAAGCCTGGGCTCTGGGCTTTGGGCCGGAGTTCTGAACGACTCGCCCACAGCCAAACGCCTGAAGCCCAACGATCGCGAGGCGTCGCTACCCCGTGCGTGGGAAGTTCGTGCCCGTGCGCCGTACGGTCGTACAGTTGGTGAACTGGAGGTCGTCTATGCGTGTCGCGGCTGGAGCCAGCCTCGTCGTGTTTGCGATGTTCGTTGCGGTCGTCGCCACCCTTCCCGCTCAACGCGCCGCAGCGCCATCGCCATCCGCCAGCACCGACGCCACAACCCGCATCGTCGGAGCGGCGCAGAAGGTACTGAGTACGCTCGATGACACCGGCCGCGCGAAGGTTCAGTTTCCGTTCGACGGCGAGCAAAGAACCCGCTGGTCGAACCTGCCGACGGGCATTTTCGCACGCGACGGCGTGCGACTCGGAGATCTCACCCCGCCGCAACGTACCGCGGTGATGTCGTTGCTCGAGACCGCGTTCAGCGCGTCAGGCTACCGCAAGGTCACCGAGATCATGCGCGGCGACGATATGCTTCTCGGCGGCGCGGGCCGAGGTGGGCCGCGCGGCGGTGGCGCCGCACGCGGCGGGCGTGGCCCGGCATTCGGCTCGGACGAGTACTACCTCGCCTTCGTCGGCGCACCATCGGTCACGGCGCCATGGATCCTGCAGTTCGGTGGGCATCATCTGGCCGTCAACATGACGTTTGCCGGGTCGCGCGCCACGCTCGCGCCGACGCTGACCGGTGCGCAGCCAGCCACTTACACCATCGAAGGCCGCACCGTCCGTCCGCTCGGCCAGGAGAACGATCGCGCGTTCGCCCTGATGGCGAGCTTGAGTCCTGAACAGCAGAAGCAGGCGATCTTTCCGTACGCGGTTTCGGATCTCGTCCTCGGGCCAGGGCAGGACGGCAGAACAATCCAGCCGGAAGGCCTGCGTGTATCCACGTTGTCGGCGGCGCAACAGACGGCGCTGATGGAGATCGTGCGCGAGTGGGCGGGCATCGCGAACGATGCGTATAACGCACCGCGGCTGGCGGAGATCCGCGCCAACCTGCCGCAAACCTATTTCGGTTGGAGTGGACCAACCTCACCCGGGAGCGTGATCTATTTCCGCATCCAGGGGCCGACGCTCGTCATCGAATACGCACCGCAGCGCGACGTCGATCACATACACACGATCTACCGCGATCCAACGAATGACTATGGAGCGGCCTTTGCGCGCAGGTAACGTCCTGCTTCCGGTGCTCATTGTCGCGATCACCGTCGCCGCTGGTGTTCGTATCTCTGCGCATCTTCTGGACGAGTTTCTACAAGCGGCGCGAATCGACCTGCGTGAGAACGGCGTGTCGATCGATCTCGCGCTGACGCCTGGCGCGGAGATCGCCGACGCGATCGTGGCCACGATCGATCGCAACAGCAACGGCGTCGTGACCGCGGAGGAGCAAGACGCATATGCGCAAGACGTACTCAGTCGGCTGACCGCCACACTCGACGGTGCGCGGCTGCCACTACGACTACGCGGCGTCTCGTTTCCAACCGTTGACGACATTCGCGACGGTAACGGAACGATCCGCGTACAACTCGACGCCAGTCATTCCGCGTTGCGGAACGGACAGCATCAACTGTTCTTCAGCAACGGTCACCATGCGGGGCAGAGTGCCTATCTCGCAAACGCGCTGGCTCCGGCGAGTTCGCGCGTCTCGGTGATCAGTCAGCGTCGCACGGTCGATCAGCGCGAGCTCACAATCGACTATGCCGTCGGAATGGCACAAGCCCGCTTCGCGTCAGGCGGGTTGCTGGTCGGTCTCGTTGCCACGGTCTTGATGGTGCGGTATACACGACGAGACGGGAACCGCTCGTGAGCGACTCCACTGTTGCCGCCGAAGTCTGCGAGGCGATCGCTTCCGCACACCAACAGTTCGATGCGTATCCCGCACGCGAGGTCACGCTCGGACATCTCGCGGTCGTTCGGGCGCTGCCGGTCAAAGGCAAACGTCTGATCGGACCGTGGTGCTTCCTCGATCGGTTCGGACCGGCGACGTTTGCGCAGGGTGGCGGCATGGACGTCGCGCCACACCCGCACATCGGGTTGCAGACGGTCACGTGGCTGCTCGACGGCGAGATCGTGCACGACGACAGCCTCGAACAGGAGGCGCTTCTTCGTCCCGGCGGCGTGAACATCATGACGTCTGGGCGTGCTATCGCTCACGCCGAGCGCACGCCTCACGACAACACAGGCCGTCTGAACGGTGTGCAGCTCTGGACGGCGCTTCCCGATCGCGATCGCCACCGCATGCCGTCGTTTCAGCATCTGGTGGACGTGCCGCGTGTCGAAGAGGCGGGCGGCATCGTGCAGGTGTTCTCAGGCGCGCTTGGCGGCGCCACGTCATTGGCCGAACACTTCACACGGCTCGTCGGCGCTGACCTTCGGGTTCACCCGCGCCATGAGCTCGCAATTCCACTCGAGCCACAACATGAGCATGCACTGCTGGTCCTCTCCGGTGAGTGCGCGCTCGAAGGACAGCGTCTCGAGGAACGCGTTCTTTACTATCTCGGAACGCAACGCTCAGAGATGTGTCTCAGAAGCGGCAGCGGCGCTCGTCTGCTCTTGATCGGCGGCGTGCCGTTCCCAGAAACAATTCTCATGTGGTGGAACTTCGTCGCACGAACCCCCGAGGAGATTCGCGAGGCGCGGAACGACTGGGAAGCACACCGCACATTTGGCGAGGTGCCCGCCTATAAGGGCGCGCGCATTCCGGCACCGGCGCTGGTGCGTCTCGCGCCGCCCAATCCTCTGAGCTAGCGCCAGCGGACGTCGACACACGGCTTGGGTTGCTCGCCTCGCTCGTGCGCCAACGTCGGATAGTCGGTGTAGCCCCGCTCGCCACCGCCGTAGTAAGTCGTCGGATCGTCGCTGTTCAGCGGCTGACGCTGACGGAAGCGATCGGGCAGATCGGGGTTGGCGATGAACTTTCGACCAAACGCGATTAAGTCGGCGCGGCCTTGCTCGATCCAGCCTTCGGCGGTGTCCTGATCGAAGCCACCAGCGAGCATCAGTGCTCCACGATATCTTTCTCGGATCTTTCTGAGCACGTCGATCGGCCGCAAATCAGGCTCGGTTCCGTCCTGCATCGTCGCCAGGAGCGGATTGACCAAATGGAGATACGCGAGTTTTCGATCGCTGAGGCGCTCGGCGACGTAGCCGAACGTCGCCACCGGGTCCTCGTCACTGATGTCGTTCGCACGGCCCATCGGCGAGAGTCGGACGCCGACTCGATCGCTGCCCCACACGCCGGCCACACCTTCAACAACCTCCATCAACAGGCGTGAGCGGTTTTCGATCGTTCCGCCGTACCGATCGGTGCGATGGTTGGTACTCGATTCGATGAACTGATCGAGGAGGTAGCCGTTCGCACTGTGGATTTCCACGCCGTCGAAGCCTGCTTCCTGCGCGTTGCGCGCGCCGCGGACGTACTGTTCGACGATGTATGGCATCTCCTCGAGCTGCAGGGCTCGCGGCGTGACGAATGGTACCAACTGTCCCTCGCCACGTTCGTTCTCGATGAACGCCTGCCCTTCGGGCTTCACCGGCGACGGAGCAACCGGCGGCATGTGATCGGGCTGCAACCTGGGATGAGAAATGCGGCCGACGTGCCAGAGCTGCATGAATATCAGGCCGCCGCCCTTGTGCACGGCGTCGGTCACATCGCGCCAACCATCGATCTGCTCTCGCGTGTGAATGCCCGGCGTCCAGGCATAGCCCTGTCCCTGCTGCGACACCTGTGTGGCTTCCGAGATGATGAGGCCCGCCGACGCGCGTTGCGAGTAATAACACGCGTTGAGCGGAGTCGGCACGTTACCCGGCTGCCGCGCGCGAGATCGCGTGAGCGGAGCCATGATGATGCGATTTCGCAGCTTGTGCGGACCGAGCTGAAACGGCTCGAACAGGTGTCGGGTGCGGGGCTCGGTTGCGACCGCAGTTCGACGGTCAGATCGCGTGGACGTAGCCATCGTTCACGGTTCCTTACGCGCGCGGCGTGCGCACACCGGCGCGAGCCTCGGCTTCCCGCTGATGTCTCGCGCAGTAGGGCGCCCAGGGAACCGCTTCCAGGCGCGCCGGCTCGATCGGCTCGTCATCAACGACGCAATGGCCGTACGTGCCGTTCTCAATTCGTTCGAGGGCTGCCCGAATCTGAGCGAGCACCTCGGTATCGGTCTGCGCGAGCACCAGGTGCTCGTCGCGCACCTCGTCAAAGAGGGCTTGATCCAGCGCGTCGGGTTGATCGGCCGACTCGCGCGCCGACTCAACGTCCCGGCCGATCTTTTGTGTCGTCTCCTGCTCCAGCTGGAGGAGGCGCTGCCTGAACCGCTCGAGATCGATTCCACTTTGCCTGGTCGCGTGTGCCATATCGCGATCAGATAACAGCGGCAGCGAACGTGAGTGCGAAACGCGGTTTCCTTTTGCGGTGTCGCAGTAATCGGTGAGGTCTCGCATCACGGCAGGACGAACTCGTCCACCAGGACCATGCTGATGTTCCTTGTGGATGCCTGGCGTATGCGCTTGGCCTCCTGATACGCGGGATCGTTGTACAGCCCCAGCGCTGCCTCTTTCGATGGGAAGCGGATGATCGCGTTCATCGTTCGCGCCGTGCCCTCGACCAGCAATGCCGAGGTATCCGATGCCAGCACTTCGCCGCCGTACTTGGGCAGCAGTGACATCACCACGGGCGGATACTTCTGGAATTCGTTCGCGTCAACGATGTCGTAGGTTCCGATGTAATAAGCCGCCATGGATCCTCCGGTTCGCGGTTGGTGGTTGGTGGTTGAGTTCGTGGTTCGTGGTTAACTACTCACTCAGTACTAGCCAGCAACTGCCATGAGCGTCTTGGCAAAAATTGCGCCCCGTCCGTCACGCGAGCCGCCGCAATGGCGCGACCTCGACCGCGCGCTGGCGCGACGACGACAGCTCGGCACGCCTGGATCGACAACACCTCAGGTCATCGCTGGCGGAGAGGGCTGGACGGTTGCCGATGTGATCTGCACGTCGGGCCCTGACGATCGTCGATTCGAGGAGCAGCACTCGCAGTTCGCTATTGCGGTCGTAGTCGCGGGCAGCTTTCAGTGCCGCTCACCGCTCGGTGCTGCTTTGATGACGCCCGGCTCGCTGATGCTCGGCAACAGTGGACAGTGCTTTGAGTGCGGCCACGCGCACGGCGAAGGTGATCGGTGCGTGTCTTTCTGGTATGCGGCAGATCATTTCGAACGGCTCTCGGCTGACGCCGGCGTTCGGCGCGGCGTGGCGCGCTTCACCGTGCCACGTCTCCCACCCATTCGTACGCTGTCACCGATTGTGACGCGAGCGGCGCTCGCCCTCAGCACGCCGGACGAGACGGCCTGGGACGAACTCAGCGTGATCGTGGCGGGAACCGCATTGCGAGTCGCAGCAGGCCTGTCGTCATCCGATCGGCGTTCGTCGCCGCTCAATGCTGACGCGCGCGTCGTGCACGCTGTTCGCACGGTCGATCGATATCCGGCGAGCGCGTGGACGTTGAATCGACTGGCAAACGTATCGGGCCTGAGCCTGTACCACTTCCTGCGCACGTTCGATCGCATCACTGGCGTCACGCCGCATCAGTACGTCCTGCGCGCACGCTTGCGTCACGCCGCCGTGCGTCTGGTGCGTGAATCGGGCAGCATCCTTGATCTCGCGCTCGACTGCGGGTTCGGCGACATCTCAAACTTCACTCGCGCCTTCCGCAACGAGTTCGGGGTGAGCCCGAGGCGATATAGAGAACTCCTTAAAAGAGATCCTCCGTTTCTCCGTTGCTCCGTGTAAATCCGTTCGCTCCGAGATCTCCGCTCTCTCCAGGAACCACTGATGCCAGCTGGTACGTGCCTCTCGCGACCAGAGTCGCCACACCTTCCGCAACGAGCGCGCGATTGCCAAGGCCGGCGTCAGGACGGGAGAGACCGGTGACGCGCGCGAGCTCGCCGGGGATCGTCATGCCTGCTCCGGCAAGGAAGCAGCGCGCGATCTCGCGGAGAGCGGTCTGACGATTCACGCGACGCATCAGCGCGTCGGGAAATCGACCGACGCCCAGCGTCCAGATATACGTGAACTTCGGCAGGTAGACGACTTCGCTGGGGATGACGATCATCGCCGCCTGCAGTTCGTCGATTGCACGCGTAAAGGCCACGCGATCGGTGACGCCCGACTCGACGCGCAAATCCGACGTGGCCATCTCCCATTCCTTGCGCAGCACCTTGAGCACGGCGCGCGCGTTGCGGCTCAGGCGTTTCGCTTCCTCGCCACGTCGCATGCCCCATAACGCGTGGAAGTGCGGCACCATGCGCGGGGCAATGAAGGTCGCCTTGCCGCGCGCGAGCTTCGCGTAATAGACCTTGCCGCGGCGGACGAGCTGGTCCTTCAGGTTCCACGCAAGAGATGATTCAGGATCCTTCTGGACGTTGCGAGGCAGCACCGCATCACGACGGCCGCACACGGCGACGTACAAAGACGGACCGGGCCGCCGCGAATCGGTCATGCACGCCGCGAAGCCCACCTGCTCGACGAAGTGCTCCGCCTCGAGCACAGTCGACACGGTGCGGGCGCCCTCGCGGCGCCAGTAGACGTCGCGGTGTTCCTCGAATTCCGCCGCGATCTGCGGCCTGTTGTGACGCCTGCGGTGAACGGGTTTCTGTCGCATACACCTGCACGAATGTTATCGAAGTGGCGTATGAGTGGCGCGGTCTCAGCCCGCGCGCTTGGCGATAAAATGCGCTGATGTTTCTGCGACTCCTCGGCGCGGCAGGCCTCGCCGTGCTGCTACTGGCCGCACCGGCAACTGCGGCCGAACCGGCGGCGCCGCTCGTTGACGCGTCTGCTCGCGGCGACCTTACGGCTGTACGCACGCTCATCGGAAAGAAGGTCGACGTCAACGCGCCGCGCATCGACGGCATGACCGCGTTGCACGCCGCCGTACATGCCGATCGTCTGGACATCGCGGACGCGCTGCTGCGTGCGGGCGCGAAAGCGACCGCCGCGGATCGCTACGGTGTGACACCGCTCTACCTCGCGGCCGTCAACGGCAATGCCGACCTGATTCGACGCTTGCTCGACGCCGGTGTCGATCCGAATGCCGCCGATCCTGGCGGCGAGACCGCGTTGATGACCGCTGCGCGCACCGGGTCGCCGGCCGCACTGCGTGTGCTGCTCGAACGCGGTGCAACGGTCGATGCGAAAGAGCCGGAGTTTGGACAGACCGCACTGATGATTGCGGTTCGCGAGGGCAACGACGCCGCCGTACAGATTCTGCTCGAGGCCGGTGCGTCGCCAAACGCGCAGACGCGCAAGGGACCAACGCCCGCGTTCGTTCCGCCCTGCAAAGGCACTGGCTGCGGATCGGAAGGGGTCGGCATCAATCGCGGTGGCGTGCCCGATCGCGGCCGACGCGCTGAGGTCAAGGGCGGCATGACACCGCTGCTCTACGCCGCGCGCGACGGCAACGTCTCTGCCGCCCGGCGGCTGATCGACGCGGGCGCCGATCTCGAGCTGGGTGACGGCAACAGCATCCGGCCGCTGCTCATGTCGTTGCTCAACAACAATCTCGAGGTCGCGCGGCTGTTGCTGTCGAAACGTGCCAACGTCAACGCCGACGACTTCTGGGGCCGCACACCGCTGTGGGCGGCAGTCGAGTATCGCAATCTCGACATGAACAACAACGACCAGGACAGCCCGACCGACAATGGCGTCGATCGCGCGCCGGTCCTGGTGATGATCAAGGAACTGATCGACGCGGGCGCAAACGTGAATGCGCGCACGCGCGAGCTGGCGCCGGTCCGGCGATGGCTCTACTCATTGAACGAAGTCTCGTGGGTGGACTTCACCGGACAAACGCCGTTCCTCCGCGCTGCGCTGTCCGCCGATACAGCGACGATGCGCTTGCTCGTCGAACATGGCGCGGATCCGAACCTCCCGACGCTTGGCGGCACAACGCCGCTCATGGCGGCTGCGGGCGTGAACTGGGTCGTCGCGCAGACCTATACCGAGTCCGTGCAGGCACGGCTCGACGCCGTGAAGCTCTGTCTCGATCTCGGTGCCGACGTGAATGCCAGCAACTCCATGGGACTGACGCCGCTCCTCGGCGCCGTGAATCGCGGATCGAACGACATCATCGAGTTCCTCGTGCAGCGGGGCGCGCGCCTGGATATCAAGGACAAGGAAGGCCGAACGCCGCTGCGCTGGGCGGAAGGCGTGTTCCTCGCCGCGGTTGGCGCAGAGCGGAAGCCAGCGACGATCGCGCTGCTCGAACGCCTGATTGCCGAGTCTAAGAAGAAATGAAGGCGCCAATTCTGTCCGCGGCAGCGGTGCTGCTAGTTGTGGTTGCCGGTTCGGCCCTGCGCGCGGCTCAGGGCACGGCTCAGGGCACGGCCCAGGGCGCGGCTCAGGGCACGGCTCAGGGCACGGCTCAGGGCACGATCGATCGCTACTGCGTGACGTGCCACAACTCGCGCATGAAAGCGGGCGGACTCGTGCTCGACGGACTGGCCGCTGCCAATGCCGCCGGTGAACCGCAAACGTGGGAGAAGGTGATTCGCAAGGTGCGTACGGGCATGATGCCGCCGGCCGGCGTACCACGTCCCGATCGCGCCACGCTCGACGGCCTCGCCGCCGCTGTCGAGACCACCATCGACCGCGCCGCGGCGGCTGCGCCGAACCCTGGAGCTCCCGCACTCCACCGACTCAATCGGACCGAGTACGGCAACGCCGTACGCGATCTCCTCGAGCTTCCTATCGATGCTGCGGCGCTCCTGCCCGGTGACGACTCGAGCGAAGGGTTCGACAATCAGGCCAGCGTGCTGGGCGTGTCGCCGGCCTTGATGCAGGCCTACGTCACGGCGGCTGCGAAGATCAGCCGGCTCGCGGTTGGCGATCCGACGATCAGCCCCGACATCACGACTTACGTGGCGCCGCGCAACCTGTCGCAGGCTGAACATCGCGAAGGGCTGCCGCTCGGCACTCGCGGCGGGCTGCTGGTGCGGCACGTCTTTCCGCTCGACGCCGAGTACGAATTCCGAATCGGTCGCGCAGGCGGCGGGCTGTTCGGTCTGCCACCAGTCGGGACTGACGACTCGGTCGAGGTCACGCTCAACGGCGAACGCATACGCGTACTCGATCGGAATGCGCGCGGTCCACTGCGGCTCAAAATTCCGGCAGGTCCGCAGACGATCGGTGTCGCGGTCGTTCGCAAAGCCAACGCACGTGGCGTCGATGATCTGTTCTCGGAACACGCCGCGAGCGCCGGTGTCACGAACCTGGTGATCAACGGACCGCTCAATCCGACTGGTCCAGGCGATACACCGAGCCGACGCAAGATCTTCGTCTGCACTCCGAGCCCGGGCGTCAGTGAAGAGTCATGCGCGCGCACGATCCTCGCGAAGCTCGCGACACGAGCGCTGCGACGGCCGGTCACCGAACGCGATGCCACTATCACGATGCTGATGGGATTCTTCGAATCGGGCCGCACGCTGCGGGGCTTCGAGGCTGGAATCCAGTACGCCCTGGCGCGACTGCTCGTCGATCCTCAGTTCATCTATCGCTTCGAACGCGCCCCCGCGACGGTGAAGGCAGGCGCCGCCTATCGCATCAGCGATCTCGAGCTCGCCTCGCGGTTGTCGTTCTTCCTGTGGAGCAGTATTCCCGATGAAGAGCTGATTCGCGTCGCGGCAGCCGGCAAGTTGGACGATCCCGCGGTGCTCGAGCAGCAGACGCGACGCATGCTCGCCGACGAGCGGTCACGCGCGCTCGTCAACAGCCTCGCCGGTCAGTGGTTGATGTTGCGTCAGCTTGACGACATCGCACCGGTCACCAAGGAGTTCGACGGCAACCTCCGTTACGCCTTCCGTCGCGAAACCGAGTTGCTGTTCGAAACGATCGTCCGCGAGGATCGCAGCATCCTTGACCTCATCGACGCCGACTACACCTTCGTTGACGAGCGACTTGCCCGTCACTACGGCATCCCCAACGTTCGTGGCAGCCGTTTCCGTCGGGTCACATTGGACGAGGGCGCTCGGCGCGGATTACTGGGACATGGCAGCCTCCTGACGGTGACGTCGGCGGGCAATCGCACCTCCCCGGTCAAGCGTGGCAAGTGGATTCTTGAAAACCTGCTCGGTGCGCCCGTGCCTCAGCCACCACCCGGCGTTGAAACCAACCTCGCGGTCGCACCAGGCGCAGCGCCGACATCGGTTCGTCAGCGGCTCGAGCAACATCGCGCCAGCCCGACCTGTGCTGCGTGTCACGCGGTGATGGATCCCGTTGGCTTCTCGCTGGAGAACTTCGATCTCATCGGCGAGTATCGCGATGAAGACGGTGGCAGTCCGGTGAACGCGACCGGAAAACTGGCCGACGGCACGACTCTCAACGGCCCGGCCAGCCTGCGCAAAGCGCTGCTCGACCGGCGTGGCGCGGTCGCCTCGACGGCCACCGAAAAGCTGCTAACCTACGCCTTGGGCCGGCGGGTGGATTACTTCGATATGCCCGCCGTACGCACCGTTGTTCGCGACGCGGCTCGTCAGGACTACCGCTTCTCGTCACTCATCACCGGGATCGTGAAGAGCGTCCCGTTTCAGATGAAGAGAGCTGAGTAATGCAAGATGCAAAATGACAACTGCAAAAAGGAACGCACGATCGGTTTTGCATTTTGACCTTTGCATTTTGAATTGCATGGATCGATAGCCATGTTCATCACCAAGAAGCACCTCTCCCGGCGAACATTCCTTCGTGGCGCTGGCGTCACGCTCGCGCTGCCGCTGCTCGACTCGATGGTGCCTGCCGCCACCGCGCTGGCGCAGTCGGCGGCCGCCCCGAAGACGCGCCTGGGCTGCATCTACATCCCGCACGGCGCGACGATGGATAAGTGGACGCCGGCGCAGACGGGGAAAGGCTTTCAGTTCTCCGAGATTCTGCAACCGCTCGAGGCGTTCCGCGATCGCGTCAACGTGATCAGCGATCTCGCGCATCAGCCGGTCGCACCGTGGAGCGGCGAAGACACTGGTGGCGCCGAGAATCACGTGCGCGCTGCGGCCGTCTTCCTCAGCGGCGCGCATCCGGTGAAGAAGAACGAAGCGCATGTCGGCGCGACAGTCGATCAGATCGCGGCGCAGCACGTTGGCCAGGACACGCCGCTCCCGTCGGTCGAGATGTCGATGGAGCCGCTGAACCTCACCTGCGGCGATGCGGGTTTCACCTGCGCCTATCGCAACACGCTGTCATGGAAGTCGGCGACGCTGCCCTTGCCGATGGAGAACAACCCGCAGATCGTCTTCGAGCGGTTGTTCGGCGACGGCAGCACCGACGCGCAACGTCAGGAGCGGCGCAACCAGGCGCGAAGTCTGCTCGACTCGATTCGCGATCAGGTGCCGACGCTGGAGAAAGACTTGCCGGCCGGCGATCGCCGCCGGCTGCGTGAGTATCTCGACGAAGTGCGCGAGATCGAACGCCGAGTGAAGCAGGTCGATGCGACGCTGTCGCGCGATCTCGATCTGCCGGATGCGCCAGTCGGCATCCCGGCCGACTTCGAGTCGCATCTCAAGTTGATGCTCGACCTGCAGGTGCTGGCCTACAAGTCGGAGATCACCCGCATTTCGACGCTGATGCTCGCCCGCGAGAACAGCAACGCCGTCTATCCGGCGACCGGTGTCCGCGACGGCTTCCACAATGCCTCGCATCACTCGAACGAACGCAAGAACATGGACCAGTTCGCGGTGATCAACCGGTATCACATCAAGATGCTGGGCTACTTCCTCGAGCGGTTGAAGGCGACGCCCGACGGCGACGGCAACCTGCTCGATCACTCGATGATCCTCTACGGCAGCAGCCTGAGCGACGGCAACGAGCACAACTTCGACCCGCTGCCCGTCGTGCTCGCCGGCGGCGCATCAGGACAGCTGCAAGGCGATCGTCATCTGCGGCACGCGCCGCACACGCCGATGTCGAACCTGCTGCTCGCGATGCTCCTCAAGATGGGCGCGCGGGTCGACAAGATCGGCGACAGCACGGGGCCGCTCGACATCTGAGGTCCTTGGTCCTTCGTCCTTAGCGCTTGGTCCGTTCTTGGTCCTTGGCCCGTCCCTGGTCTTGGTTCGTCCTTGGTCCGTGGTCCGTCCTTGGTTCTGGAAGCCAGTGGGGGTCAGCGAGGTTGAGCGCTCTTCCCGGCAACCGGCGCGACCCGAGCGTCCAGCGGTCGACGACGGCGTCGCAGCGCGTGTCCGGCCGCGGGTGTCGAGCGTTTTACGTCTTGCGATCGTCGGAGTCCACGAGCTCGGCGTCGACGACGCCGGGCGGCGTGGACGAGCCCGGTTGTGATGACGAGGGACCGCCGCCAGTCGCTTGTCGTGACGCGGCCTCGCTCAGCGTGCGCGCGGCCTGCGTCAATCCATCACGCGCACGCGTCAGACGACTCTGATCGTCACCCCTCATCGCCTGGCGTGCCTCTTCGATCTGCTGTTGAATCGTGCGGCGCTCCTCGTCGGTCAACTGCGCGCCACGCTCGTTGAGTTCACGCTCGGTCTGATAGAGGACGGTATCAACCTGATTGCGCAGCTCAATCTCCTCTCGACGCCGTGCATCGT
>JBKPRH010000016.1:0-18906 GCA_046765795.1 Acidobacteriota bacterium
GCTCGCGCGCGTGCAGCGTCTGCCAGGAGTGGACTCGACAGCTTTGGCGCGAGTGGTCCCGCTCACACGCGAGCGCGAAGGCGGCCGTGTGTGGCTGCCAGGACAAGAGGGCGACGATCGAGCGATCACGCTCAGCCGGAATTTCGTCTCGCCCGATTACTTCCGCGTACTTCGCCTTTCGTTGTCGCGTGGCCGCACCTTCGACGAACGCGATCGCGCCGGCGCGCCAGCGGTTGCGATTGTGAATGACACGATGGCGAGACGCGCGTGGCCAGGGCAGGATCCGGTGGGACAGTTGCTCTTACAGGGCGTCAGTCGTCGTCCGCTGCAGGTGATCGGTGTCGTGCGCGACACCAAGTATCGAACCATCGGGGAAGAACCGGCGCCGTTCGTCTACATTCCCGCTGCGCAGACGAACGAGCCCGTGATGCGGCTGTTGATCCGCGCCAATGGTCCCAGCGTGTTGCCGCAGGTGCGTGCCACGGTGGCCGAGATCGATCCGAATCTTCCGCTGTCGTACGCGGCGACGCTCACCGATCTGACAGCCATGACACTGCTGCCGCATCGACTCGCGTCGTGGCTTGCCGCCAGTGTTGCCATCGTCGGCGCCTTTCTCGCCGCCCTGGGCATCTATGGTCTCGCCGCGTATACCGTGACGCAGCGTACGCGTGAGATCGGCGTGCGTGTGGCGCTCGGCGCTCTGCGTGCGCAAGTGCTGCGGCCGATACTCGCGGGAACGACGAAGCCGGTGATCGTCGGCGCAGTTCTTGGTCTGCTCGCCGCGTCACTCGCGACGCGGTTCCTCGTAGGCATGCTGTATGGTGTGCGGCCGCTCGATCCGCTGTCATTCATCGGCGGCGCAGCGATCTTCGTGCTCGTGGCGATATTGGCCAGCGTTGTGCCGGCACGGCGCGCTGCGTCGGTGAATCCGGTGGAGGCCCTTCGCGCGGAGTAGTGGCTCCTCCGCTTCGCGGAGTGTGGCTACGGAACTTTGGGTGATGTCGCCATGGTTATCGTCGATGCTGGAGCGCCAGCCGGAGGCCAAGACCGATGAAGAGCGCGCCCATCGCTCGGTTGAGCCACGTCGCGACGTCGTATCGCGTTCTCAGCCACTCGCCGAGCCAGCTCGCTGCGAGCGCATACGCGACGCACACGAGCGTTCCATTGCCGATGAAGATCAGGCCGAGCAACGCGATCTGGAGAGGCACAGACCCACGCGCAGGATCGGTGAACTGCGGCAGAAATGCGAGGAAGAACAGCGCGACCTTCGGGTTCAGCACGTTGGTCAGGACGCCCTGACGAAACACGCGCCCGAGCCGTTCCGGATCAACGCGTTGGACCTGAAGCGGCGACGATTTGCTGATCATCGCTCGCACCCCGAGCCACACCAGATAGGCGGCGCCTGCATATCGAACGACGTCGTAGGCCACCGGCAATGCGAGCATCAGCGCCGAGAGACCGAGGGCGGCACTCGCGACGTGAAAGAGACATCCTGTCGAAATACCGAGCACAGAAACCAGACCCGCAACCCGCCCTTGACCGATACTGCGCCCGACGATGTAGAGCACGTCGGGGCCGGGCGTGATGTTCAGCAGAAGGCCGGCACCGATGAACACGAGCAGCGAGTTCAAGTCAGGCACGTCGCGATGATAGCTCGCCTTCGACGTGGTCGCGGTCAACGACACGCACCGTTGACGCCGGCAAGTTGGTCAGACCGTCGGCGAGGAACGGGGGCATCACGGGGAGCGCGACAAGGGACTCTCGCTGCACGGGGAACCATTTGAATCTCAGCGGCACGCTCCCGTCGCTGCGATCGAAGGCGTCCGCGCGAAGAGGGAGGCTTCCGGGTGGAAAGCGAATCGCAAAGTACAGGGCGAGCTCGTGGTAGTTCATGCCGCCGAACTCGAAAAAATTCTCGACGATCCATAACAATCGATCGACGTGAACTTCTGTCTCGAGCTCCTCGCGCATCTCGCGCGCGAGCGTCTGCTCGGCCGATTCCCCGTGCTCAGCTCGACCACCTGGCAAAGTCCAAAACGGTTCGTCGTTGGCGCGATGCAACAAGACCGACTCGTTGTGGATGGCTACGCCCACGATTCGATAGTTGAATCGGCGATTGTCCTGATCGAAACAAATCATCACGATGCGAGAAGCGTACTTCGGATGTCGCACAATGGGCGAGTGGCCGGTCGCGATGTGATCCCCGCCGAGTTGCAGTCGCCGCAGCTGAAGCGTCTCCGGAATGTGCAACGTCTAGGGACGGAGCGGAGCGGACATGCGTCCGTTGATCACGTCAGGCATCAGTTGTACGTGGGACGGGACCTGGAGACGAACGGACGCGCGCTGCTCAAGGTGACGACTCGACCGGGGATCGTCTACGAGCAGAACCTGGTCAACGAAGCCGCGGTGCTCTCGACCATCAACAATGAACTGCCTGCCTCGCGGCATTTCCCGCTACTGCTCGACCACGGACGCGTGCGCGATGGACGGATGTTCGTGCTGATGTCGTTCTTCGACGAGTGGCCGCTGGCGACAACGATCGGCGGGGAACGCAGACCGGATCGACTCGTGGGATATCTCCGGACGTCGCTCGCGGTGGGCACGGTGCTCGCGACGCTGCACCGGATCGGCATCGTTCATGTCGATCTGAATCCGATGAACATCCTCTATCGCGCGGACAGAGGCACGCCGATCATCCGCATCGTTGACTTCGAGTCGTCGTACGAAATCGCACGCCACGGGAAGGACGTGCCCTACAGTCCGCCAACGACGACCGGGTTCTCGGCGCCAGAGGTGTCTGACCATGCACCCGACGGCCGTGCGGACGTGTTCTCTCTGGGGGCTGTCCTCTTCACGATGATCGCGGGCTATCAGTGGACCCTGGGCGAAGAGCTGTCATCGTCCATTGCGGCGGATCGCGAGATCGACGGCGACCTGCAGACCGTCCTGCTCACAGCCGTGGACCGAACTCCTGCGCGGCGTCATCAATCCGTTGAGATCATGTGCGCCGCGATCGAGGGCTACCTGGAATCGATCTGGCCAGCGCGGTCCTAGCGACTAGTCCCTGGCGCGTGCGGCCACTCTATTGAGCTCGGGATCAGGGAGGCGACGAATGATCTCCCGAGGCGCGAGGCCCGCGAGATCGGCGAATGCTTGGAAAGCTTCAGCGGAGACGTAGCATTCGTGCGCCGTCCAGCCCATCGCGACCCGTTCATACAGGGACTCCGCGTCGCGGGCGCCTCCTCCGTGCAGGAATTCACCGCCGGCCTTGCGTACTTGCGCGCTGATCTCCGCGACAACTCCGCTTCTCCGGTACTCGGGTCGCACGTAGAGCCACTCGACGTTGCCGCCGTACGCGCTCCAGAACATGTCATAGATGAGCGCCCACTGTGCCATGCCGATCACGCGCTCGCCGCGGGTGGCGACGAGCAGGTTTGCCACTGGCATCGCGCCGAAGTATGCCTCGCGCAACTTCGCTCGCGAGCGACGATGGCTCTCTGCGGGATGACCCTTCACGAAGTTGGCGATCATTTCGTCGATGTCATCAGGTCCGCTTCGCGAGCCGATCTGATGGTGAGTGTGCTGCTCGATGTCATGCGTCACTTCGAAGGATGATGATTTAATCATCGCCGAGGGATCAATGAATCAGCTCGATCCGACACGCATTATGCAAACTGCGACGGGCTTCTGGGCCTCGAAGGTGTTGCTCACCGCAGTCGAATTCGATCTCTTCTCCACAATCGGCGATCGTTCCATGACTGGAGATCAGCTTGGAGTGGCACTTGGGCTCCATCCTCGAGGCCGATTCGACTTCTTCGACGCGCTGGTCGCGCTCGGTTTTTTGAAACGCGATGGTGATGGACCTGAGGGCAGGTATCGGAACACGCCTGAGACTGCAGCGTTTCTCGTCAAGCAGAGTCCCACCTACATCGGTGGCATGCCCGAGATGCTCAATTCGCGGCTCTTTGGATTTTGGAACAGCCTCGGGGAAGCGCTGCGAACAGGCAAGCCGCAGAACGAGATCAAACTTACCGGCAAGCCCATGTTTGCCGAGCTCTATGCCGACGACGCCAGGCTCGGTGAGTTTCTTCGGGCGATGACGGGCCTTCAGGCAGGAAACTTCAGCCTGCTCGCCGAGAGATTCGACTTCGCGCAGTATCGGACTGTGACTGACGTCGGCGGGGCGCTCGCACTACTGTCGCGCCTGGTCGCGGCGCGGCATCCGCATCTCCGCTTTCAGACCTTCGATCTTCCTCCCGTGAGAGTTCACGCACAGAGCGCGATCGACCGCGCCGGTCTTGCTGATCGCATTCAGGTCGTCTCCGGCGACTTCTTCGTCGATCCGTTGCCGCCCGCCGATGTCGTTACGATGGGCAACGTGCTCCATGACTGGAACAGCGAGCAGAAGTTGCAGCTGATTCGAAAGGCCTACGACGCGTTGCCGGAGGGAGGCGTGCTGATCGCGATCGAGAACGTCATCGACGATGCGCGGCGCGAGAACGCATTCGGTCTGCTGATGTCGCTGAACATGCTGATCGAGTTCGGCGATGCCTCGGACTACACGGGGGCCGACTTCCGAGCGTGGTGCGCCCAGGTAGGATTCAGACGCTTCGACCTGATTCCTTTAGCAGGACCGTCCTCAGCAGCCGTCGCATACAAGTAAGAGTCATCAACGAATCGCGAGACTGCCTGCATCCAGATGCGACTACGGCGCCGGTGTCAGGCCGTGGCGCCGCATCACATCGGCGATTGCGGCCAAGTTGGGTGGGCCGCCGGCAGCTGCATTGACGAGAGCCGCCAACTCGCGGAAGTAATCGGGACTCAGCACGCCTGGGGTGACCACCGCCAGCATCGTGGCATCAGCGCCGCTCGTGTTGTCGAACCGGTGGACGGCGCCACGTGCGATGCACAGCAGCTCACCGCGGCCCACGTCGTGCACCTGACGGTCGACGGTCCATGTCAGCGTGCCCTTGAGGCCGTAGATCGTCTCCTCGTAGGCATCGTGGCTATGAGCAATGGGCACGCGGGCATTGGCGGGCACGTCAAATTCGAACATTGCCAGGGAGCCGCCTGTCGCGGTGCCTTCGAGCAGAAACCTGATTTCGAGCTGTCCGATCCTGATGTGCTCCGTCGTGCCAGTCATCTGGCCCCCCGTTCGTCAGTGTGACGAATCCAGCCTAGCGCTCCCGCGACACGATCAGAAGGTGATGCGAGCACCTGTGACTCAAGTTCTGTAACGACTTGGCCGGTGGAGAGGGGATGCGCAAGCTGCCATCGGTCCTGGTCGATCTCCGCGGAGCCCCCAAGCTGGGTCCAGAGGTTGTGACGTGAGCTCGGTGAAACGCCGCATGACTTAAGCGCCGTCGATCAGAATCCCCGTTGTGTGTCACCCTGAGCCGAGGTCAGGACTCGCCGGATTTCTTCCAGTCGTTTTGGAAACGGCGCGACATCGACATCCGAAAGCTGCTCGACATCATCCCGCTCGAATGTCGCATCCTCTGGTTCGCCCTGCTGGTTGACGAACGTCGCCTCGTAGATCGGAGGCGATCCGTCGTAAATACCCCAGACAATTCCGCAAGAGCCAGCTAGCACACCCTCTCGGGCAATGCGGAGCCGCACGATTTCACCGCCGCTGAAACGCAATCTGGTCATGTGACGTTTCCGCAGTTTCTTGCGTAGAACAACCGAGGCGAGGTCCTACGGCTCTGACATCCTTAAGCTCAACGCGATCGAGCGAAGCATGGCAACATCCTGTTGCCTCGAACTGCTGACGGAGACAAACGCGTGGTAAGGCGCCGGGGCTTGGAGCCGGATCTCTGGACTCCATACAGCGACGATCGCGCCTGCTTCCGTTGCTCGTTCAATCATTAGCGCCGGGTGCCCGGCTACGTCGGCGCGGCATCGGGTTCCGCTCCACCCGTCAAATGAATGTGGGCCGTAGTATCCAAGCGCGAGCGACACGTTGATACCTGAGCCTGCCCATCGTTGGCCGCCGTGGCCAACTTCGACAACGCCGTCAGCTGCTGGCTTCACGCCTGCTGGCACGGTCAGCCTGAACTGTTCAAAGCTCACCTCGTGCCAACCAGCAGTCGGGTACGTAGTAGCAACGCACTGCGGCAGATCCGGCAGGTCGCTCACTTGCGCGGCTACCGAAAGGGCAAGCGCGAGACACGAGGCTAGGCCGATCAGGAGTCGCATGAGCCTAGCGGAAGGGTACCCCGCTCTTATCTGCTGGATCTTGAAGTTCGCTCGGAACTCGAGCTCACGCACCACGTAGGCCTCACCACATGGACTGGTCGGCGAAGCAAGCCCCAATTAGTTGGAACGCAGCTCCCCGACCGTGCGCACGGGAGCGTCGACGTTCAGCGGCTCCGCATATCTGATCACGGGCATCAGCGGCGTCACGGCAAACGGTACCTTCTCGCGAACCGACATCAGCGGGACGGCGGGCGAGCGATCGAGTGCCACCTTGCCGCTCCACGCATCGACGACGAGCCGCGCGCCGAGCTGGAGGGCGGCGATCTGTTCAAGGTTGTTGGGCATCAGCGGCGGGGCCTGTTTCATGAGATCGGCAAGCCGTGTCATCTGCCCGTTCGCGGCCATGTAGTCGCCGATGTGTGGCTGGATGAGCCGAGGCAACTGCTTGGCTTGCTCGGAGAGCGTACGAAGAAACAGGCCGGCGTCGGCCAGCTTCTCGCGATACGGCGAGTTGCCGAGCACCTCGATGACCTTCTCATCAGCTGCGGCCTCTTCCTTCGGCGTGCGGCGGAACCGCAGCGTCTCCAGCAGCGCGCCGTCGGGCACCATCAGACGATCGGCGAACGAGAACTTCGTGTCGATCAGCTGGTGGCCGAGCGCCACGTGGCTCAACTCGTGCGCCAGCATCGTCGCGAGGCTCGCTTCGTCGGGCAGCACGTCGATGAGCCCGCGGCTCAACACGATCGTGCGGCCGACCGTGAACGACTCGAGTGGAGACGTCAGCAGGATCCGGGCGTGCAGCGGCCGTTCGAGGTTCAACTTGTTGGTGACGACGAGATTGTTGAGGACGGTCTCGAGGACCTTGTCCGCTTCGCCCGCCGGCGCGAGGAGGCCGATCGCCTCGAGTCGTTCAAGGACGTTCGCCTCCGCCTCCTGTTCCCATCGGCGCTGGCTGAGTACGGGCGACAGCTGCGCGGCTCCGTCGGCGGTGTCAGCGACATTGGGCTCGTCGATTCGGATCGTCGTCAATGCGCCGGTCCGGTCGGCGGTTTGAGCCTGGTATCCCCAGATCCGCGTCTGGCTTTTGAACCTCGCTTGCTGCTTCGAGGACGACTTGGACGACGATGCGCTGTTCAGATCCGTTTCTTCTGAGTAGATGTACGACGGCACCCACACGCCGGGCGCGACGTTCACACGCCAGCCGTCCATATGAGCCGACAGCGTCCGCTTGAGCAGGCCTGACAACATCTCCTTCGATCCGCGGTTGGCGCCGTTGAAGCGAACGAGGTTGTAGTCGCGATCCTCGATCCAGATCCGGCCGACGAAGCCGTCCTTGCCATCGCGAACCGGCGCGACGTCGAAGACGAAGCAGCGCGATTCGCCCAGGAACTCGCGGCGGACGTAGGTGAATTCATACCGCTTGCGATCGAGCCCTCGCCAGTCGGGCGCCACCATCGCGGCGAAGGCATTCCCCAGATTGGGCGGGGCCGAGGTGAGCCGCAGCATCACCCCGCGCTGTTCCTTTTGTCCGAACGGACGCAGCGTGGGCGCGGAGTTATCGAACTGGAGTTGGCCGAGGAAGTAGTCGTCGTCGGTGGGGACCCACCCGCGCGCCTCGTCTGGCGCGACATTCTGGATGTACACCTCCATCAACGGGTGGGACGTCCTCAACCGCTCGAGCACCGCGCGTTCCGCTTTGCTCATCCGGTCGACGATATCGTCGGCTGTGGCCTGTCCTCCGCGGCTTGAAGCCTGGGCCTTTGGAGCTTTCTGATCATTGGCCTGCGCATCGGCGATCGACGCCGTCAAGACGGGCGCGAGCAATGCAGTGAACAGCAAGGGAAGGCGTACGAGTCGCATAGGTGCCTCTGGCTAGGACAAGCGGAACGTGATGTGAACTGTGGCGCGGGAATCGACGGGCCGGCCGTCCGACTGCGCGGGCTTGAAACGCATGCGGAGTGCCGCGCGCTGTGCCGCTTCATCGAGGCCGTGGCCGAGGCCGCGCACGATGCGCAGCACGCGGATGTCGCCGGCAGCGCTGAATTCGAGCTCGAGCGACACGGTGCCTTCGATGCGGGCGCTGCGCGCTTCGTCCGTGTACTCCGGCGTGGGCTTGAAGATGATCTCGACCGGCCGATCGATGGGCTTTGTCACCGCGGCCACAGAAGGCTTCGCACTCGTGCGTTGATCGAACCCCGAGGTCTGCACCTCGCCGACTTTTGCGGAACGCTGCGCTGGCGTCCCGTTGTTGAATCCACCTGTCGTGACGGCGCCGTCTACGGCGGCGCGCGGCGCGCGTGCGCCATTGCTGAATCCACCTGTCGTGACGGTCCCTTCGTTTGCGGCGTCGCGCGGCGAGGCCGCGGCATTTCCGAATCCGCCGGGCGTGACGGCCGCTGCGGCCTGGCTCGTTCGCGCGGCGTTCGTCCGCTCGAACAGGCCGGTCTCAGGAGGACGCTGGACCACTGGCTTTTCGATGGGCCGTTCGAGGGCCGCTGCGGGCACGACTGGTGCCGGTGCCGGCTCGACCCGTTTGACGATTGGCGCGAGAGGAAGTGGCTTGGGCGGTTCAACTCTGGCGAGTTCGCGCACCGGCGGCGGAGCAGGAAGGCGCGGCGCCACGAGAGGGACGGACGGCAACTTGACCGGTTGGGTCGCCGGCATCAAAAACACCATCCGCGATCGCGTCGGCGGCGGCGACGATTCCTCGGACGCACGAATCGGCGCGGCGATCAGGACGACTACGACGACGGCGTGCAACACGACACTGAGCCACAGGCCAGGGGTCCAGCGGCCGCGCGGACGCGTGCTCAATCGTGAATCGGCAAACAGAATTGACATGTGACGTACACAACTGCAATGCCGAAGCGTGCAGCTTCCGTGGCAATGCTTAGTTGAGGAGTTCTTAGAGCAAGCGAAGTGCCGCGATCGGGTCGGTTCCGTACGACATCCGCTCGTGAGCCTCAGCGACTGAAATCAAACCCGTTGAGCGTCTGAGATAGCTGGGTGAAGACAGCGGTGAAGACGTCCATAAACGCTTCCCGAGGATTGGGCTGGCAGAAGCCCGTCCCGCATGGTTGGCGATACGGACTCGATGCGTTTGCGGCAACCGTTGTTCGAAAGACCTCCCGCCCGTTGGGCTGCTCGACAACAAACGTCATTGTCAGATCGACTCTGTCGCGACGCCCCGTCGTGTTGGCGCCGTCGAAGTGAAGTTGATCGACGGTCATCCTGGCAATGAGATCATGGCGCTGTGGAGAGATCCTCTGATCAACCTCCAAGGGTTCGACGGAAGCAAAATGCGGACGTAAGGTTTTGACGAGCGCGTCTGGCAAACCGTGGAGCGACCATGAGAAGGGCGTGGAACTCCAGTACCTGAACGTGATCTTGTAAGGCATGAATGCCTTATCGACGACGACGCCCACGCGCCACGGATGGACGCGATTCGCAGTGGCCGTCGAGGGAAGCTCGAATGTGTTCGAACGGAGGCTGCACGCCGCGACAAGCGAGCACAGAAACGTTACCCAAACCTTCATATCGAACCTCACAAACGAATGCGCGAAGTCCACAGAAACCGGCTCACGTCCGTATGTCCGCGCCTGGTCTGCGCGCGCCGACTCAACTCACGAAGTCGTTGTACGATGCCCATATGCGGCGGACGCGGGCATCGGCTCGATGGATGCGGTTCGCACTGGCTTTGGCGTTCGCGCTGGGACTGGCCGTGATGACGGTCGCGGCGCAGCGGTCCACCATCCTGACGAACGGACGCAACCTCCAGATACCGATTAACCACGGGCTCCCCGACAAGTCGATCGGCTTCACGTTCTGCCGCCTGCGATACCAGAACATCCGCAGAGCGAGAAAGTCCGGGTGGGGCGACGACTACCCGCAAGCGGACTACAACTTCCTGGTGCGTCTCTCCGAGCTCACCAAAACGACGATCAGCCGATGGAACAATGGCGACCCCGGCTTTGCGAACGTCACCGTCATGGATCCCAATCTCTTCCAGTGTCCGTACTTGCGCATGCAGAATGCGGCCAACTACGACTTCACACCTGAAGAGACCGCGCGCATGCACGAGTACCTGTTGAAGGGCGGCTTTCTCTGGATCGACGACAACTGGGATCCGGACTTCGAGTACATCCGTGCGAATCTCATGCGCATCCTGCCCGGCGCAACGATCGTCGATCTGCCGCTCGAGCACCCGATTTTCTCGGTTCTCTATCGGATCAAAGCGCTGCCGCAGATTCCGTCGCTCGGCTCGTGGCAGCGTTCCGGTCAGGATTCTGAGATTGGGCCTTCAACCGTGCATTACTACGGGGTGCTCGACGACCACGGCAGGCTGGTTGTGCTCGTCAGCATGAACTCGGACGTGTCAGATAGCTGGGAGCGGGAAGGTGATAACCCGGACTACTTTCACACCTACGGCGGCAAGGGCTATGCGCTGGGTGTGAACGTCGCCGTCTATGTCATGACCCACTAAGGTGTTCTCACAGCGCAACTGACTCCAGGATCGATGTCGACATCCCGATATCAATTACTCTATCGAGACGGAAGCCGGCGGTTCGAAGCATCTCGGAATACTCCTTCTTCGTTCGCTCCTTTCCCGACAGCAGTGTGAGCATTTGCAGATCCAGCATCTTCGTCCAGCTTGGCTTCGAATCCTCCGGCACGAGGCACTCGATCAGCAGAAGCTTCGCTCCTGGCGCCGCTGCCTTTCGAATGGCGGCAAGAATCCGAGCGGCTTTCTGATCGTCCCAGTCGTGGATGACCTGCATGATGAGATAGCAATCGGCGGCGGGCAACGCACTCGTGAAGAAATCTCCGGGATGCACCCGCAACCGTTCTGATTCCATTCCCGCAGCCTGAGCCGCGGCAGTGACATGCGGCTGATCGAACAGCACTCCGTGAGCTCCGGGCGCCGCTTGCAGCACCGCAGCCAGCAGATGGCCCCGCCCGCCGCCGATGTCGGCGATCGTTCCAAAGGCGGAAAAGTCGTAGGACCTCAACACGCCAGCAATCTGTCCCGCCGCTTTCCCGATCATCGCCTCGTCGAAGAGACGGGCTTCCTCCGGATGCTCGCTCAAGTACTTCCAATAGCCGCCTGGGACGACTCGCTCTTGAACGGACTCTCCCGTCCTCAAGGCATCGGCGAAGTATTCAAATCCTCGCCAGTACACGGGCAAACCGATCATCCGCACAAACGATCGCATTGATTGCGGATGATCCGATCGCAGCAAGCGCGATGCGGGCGTGTGGCCCCACGCGCCGTTACGAGGCTCGAAGATCCCTGCAGTAGAAAGCACGCGGAGCGAGCGCGCAAGCGCGCCTGCATCTGTTCCGGTCTCGCTCGCAAGTTCTTCTGCACTTCGCGGCGAGTCCCCCAACGCATCGGCGATACCGAGTTCCGCGACCGCGTGAAGACACCGGGGAAGACCGTGACTCATCGCGACTTGTAACAGGACGTCGGCAGGATCGTTCATGGTGGACGGAGTATAACCGTCCCCTGCAGATCGAATACGAAAGAGTGAGACAATGCTCGCCGTTTGATCGGACCGCTCGGTGCCGAAGGGGACACGATGACAAGACTGACACTCGCGGCACACGTCGCCACCCTGCTCACTGTGCCGATGCTCGTCGAACGCGCCTACGCGCACCACGGTGCTGGCCTCTACGATATGAGGAAGAACGTGGAGCTCGAGGGGAAGCTGACACGCGTCGACTTCGTCAACCCGCATACATACGTGTATTTCGATGTCGTCGGTAGCGACGGTAAGGTCATTGCGATGAAATGCGAGACGCGGGGTGCCACGGTGCTCCGACGCTCGGGCTGGTCGCCGGAGATGTTCGTGAAGGGCACGTCCATCAAGATTACGGGCCACCCGCATCGCGAGGATCCGAGCGCGTGCACTGTGGAGACGATGACGCTTGGTCAGAAGCCGACGCTCGAGCGCTATCAGCAGTTGAGCGACGCGAAATCCGTCGATCGCACGAAACGGCCGTTCCGGCTGCCGAACGGCAAGCCAAACCTCGCCGGCGACTGGGCACAGGAGCAACAGGTGCTGGCGACGCCGCCCGGCGGGCGCGCCGGACTCGTGCCGATCAGCAAGGCCGCCGACATCAGAGCCGGCAAGCTGCCGATGCCCGCCGGAGTACCCGGCTGGTTCCCGCCGCCAGTGAAGTTGACCGCAGCGGGAGAGGCGGCGGCAGCCGCGTTGCGCAAGCGGCCGACGTCGGAGAACCCGCGGCTCTCCTGTCAGCCCACGAGCATCCTGTTCGACTGGGTGTTCGACGGCGCGATCGGCCGCATCACGCAGAGTACGAATGTCATCAAGATGGAATATGGCGTCGGTCTGACCCGGAACGTGCAGATGAACATGACCGCGCACCCGGCGAACATCAAGCCGAGCCGCGTCGGTCATTCGATCGGCCGCTGGGACGGCGATACGCTCGTCGTCGACACCGTCGGCTTCCTGCCTGGCAGCCTGGCAGGCAACCTCCCTCACAGCGACAAGCTGCACGTCGTCGAGCGCTTCACGCTGAATCCGACCACCCTCGAGCTCACGCGTGGCATCGTCGCCGAAGATCCCGAGTACTTCGTCGACAAGTACGTGGATACCGATAGCGTCTTGCCGGCGGATGCCCCGTTCAAGGTCGAGGCCTGCAAGGAGCTCGCGCCGGAGTATCAGCAAACCGGGCGGAAGTGAGGCTGGCATCGCTTGTCGGTAGAAGACGGAATCATCGATGCGTGTGATGGCTCGCGCAGGAGCGCTCCTCGTTGTCGCCTGGATCGGGACGTTCGAAGGCTGGCAGACTGAGGCGGCGCCGGCATTCGAGATCGAGGAAACCACGATCGCGAAGATCCATGCGGCGATGCGGAGCAAGCAGCTCACCTGCCACGATCTGGTGAGTGCATATCTCGAACGAATCGCCGCCAACGACAAGCAGGAACCGCCGCTCAACGCGATCGTCGCGACGAATCCCAATGCGCTTGCGGAGGCGGATGCGCTCGACGCAAAGTTCAAGAAGTCGGGCCTCACGGGGCCACTCCATTGCATCCCGGCGATCGTGAAAGACAACTACGAGACGATCGGCCTGCAAAGCGCCAACGGCTCAATCACCCTCAAAGGGTTCGTGTCCAGCAAGGACGCGTTTCTCGTCGCGCGCATCAAAGGCGCCGGCGCCATCGTCCTGGCCAAGTCGAACATGGCGGAATGGGCGTTCTCGCCGATCGAGACCGTGAACTCGATCCTGGGCACGACGCGCAATCCGTACGATTTGAATCGGGTGCCGGCCGGCTCGAGCGGTGGAACTGCAGCCGCTGTCGCGTCCAACTTCGGCGCGATCGGCCTTGGCAGCGATACCGGTAATTCCATCCGGGGTCCCTCATCGCACGCGTCGCTCGTCGGCATTCGATCGACGATGGGATTGACGAGCCGGGCGGGCGTGATACCACTCAGCTACCTGGCCGACATTGCCGGCCCGATGACGCGAACGGTCGAAGATGCCGCTCGCGTGTTTCAGGTGATCGTCGGCGAAGATCCGGAAGACCCAGTCACCGCGCGCAGCCATGGCCGCAGGATCCCCGATTATCTGAAGGCGCTGAACAAGCACGCGCTCAAGGGCGCGCGTATCGGTGTGCTGCATCAGGCATACGAGCGGACGAACGCGACCGTGGATCCGGAGATCGTGCAGGTATTTTCAAAGGCACTCGAGGACATGAAAGCCGCGGGGGCCATCATCGTCGATCCCGTAACGGTGACGATGCCGCAGAACCAGGCCGGTGGCGGTTCGTGCCGCGGTTTCAAGTACGACTTGAACGAGTACCTCGCGACGCGTGGACAGAATGCGCCGGTCCACAGCTACGACGAGATCTTGAACTCCCCAGTCTTCGCCCAGATTCCGCCGTCGATTCAGCAGCGTTTTCGCCAGTCAGGTTCGGCAAATCCGCAAGGTCCCGAGAGCGACGCCTGCAAGAGCGACGCAGCGGGCCGTGCGGCGTTTGGCGCCGCAGTCACGAAGACGATGGACGAGATGAAACTGACGGCGTTCGTGTATCCGACGTGGAGTCAGGTGCCACGACTCATCAGCGAACCGACGCGCGGCGGCGATGGCGACAACAGCCAGACGTTCTCGCCGCGCTCAGGCTTCCCGGCGATCAATGTGCCGATGGGTTTCACGCGCAACAACACGCTCCCCATCGGCATGACGATCTACGGTCGGGCCTGGGACGAAGCCACGCTCTTTGGCTTGGCTTACGCCTTCGAACAAAAGACACATCACCGGCATAAACCATAATACGCGGCGTTCTTCGAGCGCGGTCTCTTCACGCGCTCAGGCCGCCTGACGTCGGCTGGCCGACTCGTGTCCCAAGGTGCACACCGCGTAATAGTTGAAGATCGGCGACGCCATCGGCCTCGTGACTCCGTACTCTTGATGCAGTTCGGCCATCCGGAAGTTCTCGACCACGTCCAAGCCAAGATCCCGAGCCAGATCCTTCACGTCCTTGATCCCGGACAGCCACGGCGCGCCCATGTTCGCGAAGCTCTCAACGAGTGTGGTGATGCCCGCATCGCCGGTGGTCTTCGAGACTACGGACTCGGACATGTAGTCAAAGGACACGCGAAATCGCTTCACGTGGCTTCGGAGTTCCTCGAGGACCTTCCTCGTGCCGTCGATCGGCAGGTACATCGTGTTGCCTTCCCAGATGAAATACGAAGGCAGACCGCAATCGAACCCGTTCTGCTCGAGCAGGTCGATCGTTCCATCCACCATGTAGTTTCCAGCAATGAACTTCACGTTCAGGTCAAAACCGTGATGCTGGTAGCACGCCTGCTTGACATTCAGTGTGGCCGCGTCGTCTATCTCGAAGTAGGTCACGCCTGGCGAGCGCTTCCTCACGGCGCGAGTGTCCAGGCCGGCGCCGAGAATCACCACTTGCCGGAACTGCGAGAAGAGCTGTCTCTCCAGTGTGTCGTCGAAGTACTTCGTGCGAATCTTGACCAGGTCCTTCACCGGCGGAAAGCTGACTGCCACACGCTCCGCCGCACGCTTGGTTTCTTCGGTCAGGAACAGTCCGACAACTGAATCTCGGTACAGGGGCGCAGCCTCGGCGTTTTCTTCCGCTCTGAACTCCGCCACGACGAACGCCGTGCCGCTGACATTTTCGATTCTGGCCATGAGGTCTCCATTCAATCGCCGCTCAGATCCGCGAGCACCTCGCGCTCGAGCATGACCAATCGCGACCGGTTGAGACGTGAGCGAGCGGCATGCCACGGCGGGCGAGTGAGCAATCGAGGAAGAATGCTGCGAAAAATGAGCGATTCAGCGGAGTCGCCCCGCGGTTAGAGCGCGGCGCGTTGTCGATATCTCTACGGCGTACCGAATTGTCAGCAGCAGGTGCACGGCATCGCGGCCTGATACAGTCCAGCCCGGCGCTTCACGGCGGAAGAGGGTCAGCGGCCGACGTCGCTATCGCCGCTGTTGCTGCTGCTGTTCGGCGAGCCGCTTGTGGAAAGCCGCTTCGGCCTCATCGAGCGACAAACGGTAGCCGTCCGGATCGATGAAGGGCGCTGCCGGATCCTCGGCCTTGAGGCTGGCTTCATATTTTCGAAAGCGGCCGTACTCGATGCCGCGAGGGGTCAGCCAGATGTCCACCGGCAGGCTCCGCAACATCGCGAGCGTCCGCTCGAAGCCGGCGCGGATCCCCGGAGGCTGTTCCGGCTCGACCAGCGAGGCCTTATACGGCAGCACGAGGTCACAGCGGTGGACGACGCGAAGGTCGCGGTCGCGATCGCGCACCGTAAAGGTCCACGTCGTGCAACCGAAGCCGGCAGGCGCAACGTGCGCCGTGACGGCGAGCGACCCCAGGCGGATCGTCTCGTTGTCCTTGACGCGATGCTCGACCCGCGCCGCGGGGAAACTGGTGATGCCGGCGCGTGCCAGCAGTTTGTAGGGCGTGAAGACTACGTTGGGATTGTTGGTCCCACCCGACGCGATCACGTCGGCATCGTCCTCGCTGGCCCATAGCTGCGCGCCCGACATCTGCTGCAGTTCCGCCAGGCTATCTTTCGCACCAGCAGCGAGCACCGTCCGAACATCCGTAATCTCGAAACCGAACTGCTCCATGCTGTCTGCAATCTTGTGAGCCGCTTGCCGGCCCGCGCTGCCAATCAGCATGTGTCCCTTGTCCCCGACGAGCAGAAAGGACGTGTCGGCCGGATCGCCGACGAAATAGAGGTTGCCGGCAATGTGGTGCGGGTCGGCACGGGAATCCCGGTTGGTCTCGACGGCCTGGCGCCACATCGGGTAGAGGACGCCGCCGACGAACACGGCGAGCACCACGAGGACGACGACGGCGAGCTGCGGCAGCGTCAGACGCACGAGGTCAAATTATGAAGAACTTTGCACAGAAAAGCAGCCCCTGCAATGTATCCTGTCGCGCATCAGCGACGTGAAGTCGAGACTGCGATCCATGCAATCACGCGCGAAATCACGACGACGCCCCGACGTGATCTGTCAGGAGATAACGCTATGCGACAGTTTTTCCAAATAGTGATCGTGGTCGCCGGGCTCGGCGTGTTCGGGGATCTTGCCCACGCGCATCACAGTCAGGCGGGTATTTTCGATTCGAGAAAGACCATCGAAATCACCGGAGTCGTCAAGTCCGTGTCGTGGCGCAACCCGCATGGACAGATCCTGCTGTCCGTCAGGGACGAGAAGGGTGTGGAGACCATCTGGGATGCTGAAACGGCGTCGATCAGCATCCTGCGGAATCGCGGCGTGGACGGGAGCCCGGTTCGCGTCGGCGATCGCGTGACGATCGCGGGCTCGCCTTCGATGCGTGCCCGACCCGAGATCCTTGCGCGCAGCCTGCTGCTGCCCAACGACACCGAGTTCAACTTCGGATCGACCACCGCGTACTTCGCGGCGGGGAAGGCCGGGCGTTTTGCCACTGGCGCCAAGATTTCCGGCGATGTGGCTGCCGCGAAAGCCAAGGCCGACGGTCTGTTCCGCGTCTGGTCGACGATCATGAGCGACCCCGCCGCGTTTCCGATGTTCAAGGGCGGGTATCCCTTGACCGCCGCCGGAAAGAGCGGGCTTGCGAAATGGAATCCGCGCAACAACGTCCTCCTGAAGTGCGGCACCAAGGGCACGCCGCTGATCATGATTTCTCCGCTGCCGATGGATTTCACCAAGAAGGGTGACACGATCATCATGCGGCTCGAAGAGTACGACTCGGTGCGTACGATCCACATGAATCCCAAGGCGGTGGCGCCCGCCGCGCACACGTTGTTCGGCTTTTCACGCGGACGTTGGGAAGGCACGACACTGGTCGTCGAGACCGATCACATTGCGGCTGGTTACTTCGATCACGAGGGCACGCCACAAAGCGATCAGATCAAGACGGTCGAGCGCTTCATCCCGAATGCGGATTACAGTCGTCTCGACTATGTCCTGACCACAACAGATCCCGTCAACTTCACGAAGCCCTTCGACCTCAAGCGGTACTTCGTGTGGAAGCCTGAGAACCGGGTCAACCCGTATGAATGCCTCGATCGCTTCGAACCCGGCAAATAGCCGCGGAGCATGTGCATCGCGGTGAGCTATCGCAGATGGCGTTGAGCGAACGGAGGAGATCCTTCGCTTGAGTCTGATGTGAGCTCGCTATTTGTGCGGTGACCTTCGCGTGAATGAGCGAAGGTTGGTACCGGTACGGGGATTCGAACCCCGGTTTGATGGCTGAGAACCACCCGTCCTAACCCCTAGACGATACCGGCTCGTCGCGCGCGAGGGCGGGCGAGAACTTCAATAATACTCGTCGTTTTGGTCCCCTGCAACCGGCGGAAGGCGCTCAGCGCATCGGCTTGAGACCCTCGAGACAGATCTCCTCCACCAGTTCCACGTCGACCGCGAAGGTCTGCGTCAGTCGCACGGTCCACGGGCGAGTGTAAGCCTTCGGATCATCCACAGTCAGCTCGACGTTCAGGCGGCCGAACTCGGGACGGGTTAACCGCTCGGTGACCCGCGCCGCGCTGGTGAGCGGGTTGCCGCGCATGTCCAGCCACAGATCGTCGCGGAAGCCGGTGGTCTCGATGACCAGCGCTTCGCCGTCCCACCGCGCAGTTGAGTAGCCGTTCCACGATGGCTGTGGGTCGACCGGCAATGGCCGGCCATCGATGAAGATCTGCCGGTAGCTGGCGTTGAACTCGTTGAGCATCAGGAGCACGCCGGGCAACTGGAAGATCTTCTGGTAATGCGGCAGGGTGTAGTTGCGAGGTACGTGCGACGGCAGGCACTTGGCATGCGGATCGTCGCGCGTCTCGGTGGCCGCGCGTTGCTTGACGAGTTCGGCGGCCCACGGCTGATACGGCAGTCCACCGGCCAGGCCGAAAGCGATATTGGCGGCGCGGACGGGCAGCGGGATCTTTTCGATGCAGTCGTTCCCGTCGCGCATGATCGGCGGGCACGGGAGGGGGTTATCACCAAGCCACACGCCGGAGAAGTCAGGCTTGCCGTCAGCGGTCCGTGGCGGCGGTGCCTTGACGTCGAGGGTACCGCCGGGGTCTCGCGGCACGCCGGGCATCGGGTACTTGAACCACTGCGTCGCGGCCTCACGCGGTGCAAGCAGCGACACGCAGACGAACAGAGCCGCGCGTATCAGAACGTGCGTCATCGTCGCGCACTATAGCAGAGCGCAGGATCCCG
>JBKPRH010000017.1:0-18868 GCA_046765795.1 Acidobacteriota bacterium
GGTCCGGCCATCCCACGGCGAGCTGCCGCAGCTTTCGCAGTTTGCCGTCCGGGATCAGCCGCATCATCACCACGCGCCAGACGGCGGCTGCCCACTCCGACGAAATGAGAATCCCGCACAATGCGCCGAGGCCGCCGAGCAACAACCAGAAGGCGGCCGGAAGGCTGGTGACTTCGGGGCGGCTCACGGACCAGCCGAGGAGGCACCAGAAGATCAGGCCGAACATGTCACAGAGCCGCTCGCAGACGATGATCGCGATCGCGACGCCGGTCGTCGTATGGCCACGCTTGGCGACAAAGTAGCTCTTGATCAGATCGCCGGCCTTGGCCGGAACGAACACGTTGAGCGCGGCAGAGACCAGCGTCAGCTTGAACGCCTCACCAATGCCGGGCAGGGCGCCCGCCGGCGCGACCCAGAAGAAGCGAATCGCTCGCAGCGCCGTGATCGGCAGGATCATCCCGATCGAGATCACGAGCCACAGACGATCGGCTGTGAGCAATGCCTCACCAACCTGACGAAGATTCAGCGTCCGGTACAGCAGGTAGATCAGCCCGCCGCTGACGAGCAGGCTGAGGAGCGCGCCGCGCGTGCGTCCGCGGACGCGTGTGGATGGGCTCGGGCGCGCGACGTCAGAACTCACGTGGTCTCCACGGATGCGGTGGAGAGCACCTGCTGAATCGCGCGACGCACATCGTTCTCGATCGCGCCAGGTGGACGAAGATACGACGCGTCGTACTCCTTGAACCGTGTGATCCAGCGGTCCGAGAAGAACGCGGCGAAGGCGTCTGCGCGCAGATCGCGAATCGAATCGACCGGCGGGAAGACGACGCCGTGCTCGATGAATCCGTACAGATCCGATCGGCTTCTCGGGTACAGGCCGAGCCCTTTGACGGCGACCGTGGGAATCCCCAGCTTGAGCAGTGGCAGATGCACGTTGCTGTTCTCGGCCGCGATCACCCAATCGCACTGACGCGCGACGCCGTGGAACTGCGCTGACCCTGGATACTCATTGATGTCAGTGTGATCGGCGATCCGTTGGGCGAGTCGCGGCGATTCGAGCATGCTCGGATGCCATCTAATGATGATCTGGCGGGCATGAAAATGCGCGCGGCAATCGTCAACGATCGCGGCAAGCGTCTTCCACGAGAGTGCCTTCGGCGGAAAGATGCCGATGACGGGGTTCGGCCGCTCGATGCGTCGTGGGTCCAGTTGCGCCGATTCGCCCTCCATGCCCGCCAGAAGGATGGCACCAGTGATTGGTCCCTTGCGGCGACGCGCGTCCACCGCCTGTTGCCCTTCGAGAATCGAGAGTGTGAAGTCCAGCGGTGGTGAGAAGGGCGTCGGATACGCGTGCGCGACGAAGATCTGCGGGATGCGACGTGCACGAGCCGCGGCGATGAATCCGACTTCCTCAGGATTCGAGTCGCCCGATACGAGCACTGCTCCCGGCCGCCGCGACACGACCATCGTCATCGAGCGCGCGTACCAGGCGGCCGCTTCAACGGCCCGGCACGACTCGAGGAATCCGTAACGGCGATCGCACGCATGCACCAGGCGAAGGGCTCGCCGTGCTGCGCGCGGTGCGAACAGCAGCGTGAGCCCGCCCACCCCAGCCAGACGGACCAGGGTCTTCAGTCCTGTGCGGACCGATGCACAGTCGTCGGTGCCAATCCACGACGCGACCCGTGCGATCTGCCGCCGCGCGTTGGCATGCCGGGCGACCGCAAGCAGACGCGCCGCGCGGTTACGTGGCGGCGCAATGCTCAGCAGTGCCGCGAGTCCATAGCATCCGACCAGCAACGCTGAACACCACGTACCAGCCACCATGCCGTGAAGGTCGTGCGCGACACGCACCGGCCATCGAGCGTGCATGAGCGTGGCGAACAGAACCTGGCGAGCTGGATCCGAATCGGCGCGGACGACCGTCCGGACCGCTCGAAGGAGGGAAATGATCACTGCAGCGGTGACCTACTCGAGGGTGACCGCATCCTATCGCGAACCTGTCAGTGAGGTCGAGGAAACGGTGTGCCAACGGCGTACTCAACGTTGCCCCCTGGGCTATCGTCTAAGGCACACATGGATAGCTTGCGTCAGGATCTCCGCATCGCCGCGCGGTCGCTCGTGCGGACCCCCGGATTTACCGCTATCGCCTTAATCACGCTCGCGCTCGGCATCGGCGCGAACACGGCGATTTTCTCGATCGTGAGTGGTGTCATCCTCCGGCCGCTGTCCTATCCCAAGCCCGAACAGTTGATGTATCTGACGACCCAGTTTCCGGCGTTGGGATTCGACCAGTTCTGGGTCTCCCCGCCGGAGTACATGGAGTTCCGCGAGTTCAATCAATCATTCGCGGCAGTCGGCGCATTCCGAACCGCCGAATCCAATCTGACCGCCGGGGATCGTCCGCTCCGCGTGCGCACGGCTCTCGTCGATGAGCATCTGTTCGCCGCGCTTGGTGTGCCTGCTGCCCAGGGCCGGCTCTTCGCAAAAGGTGAGGCGGAGGTCACCGGTCCGCCCCCTGCGCAGGGACAGCCGGCACCGCAGACGCAGCCGATCGTCGTGCTCTCGCACGAGTTCTGGCAGAGCGCGTTCGGCGGCCGCTCGATGATCGGCACGTCCATCGAGATCAACGGCCGGTCCCGCGAGGTGATCGGCATTCTCCCGCCGGGAACGGATCTGATGGACACGCGGACTGAGATCTGGCTTCCGCTCGGACTGAATCCAGGCAATCGCCAGAATCGGGGCAGCCACAATCTCTATCTCGTCGGCCGTCTGAAAGACGGCGTCACGCAGGCGGCTGCCCAGACCGAGTTGAACACGTTGATTGCGAACTGGGGAGAGCGCGCCGGCATCCCCACGGGACCTGGACCGGGACGTCACGTGTTCGTGCCGCTCAAAGGACGCAACGGTCACATTCTGCAAATGAAACCGCTGCAGGAGGAGATTCTCGGCGGCGCGGGCCGTTCGATCTGGGTGCTGCAGGCCGCGGTCGGCTTCGTCCTGCTCATCGCGTGCGCCAACCTCGCGAACCTTCTGCTCGCGCGCGCCGAGTCTCGTCATCGTGAGTTTGCCGTGCGCACGGCGATCGGTGCGACGCGTTGGCGGCTCTTACGTCAGTTCATGACCGAAGGTGTGCTGCTCTCGGTCCTCGGCGGCGTGCTTGGTGTGCTCCTGGCCCGTGTCGGTCTTGGTGCGCTGTTATCCGCGTACCCGGCCAGTCTGCCACGCACGAGCGAGGTCAACGTCGATGTTCCGGTGATGCTCTTTACGCTGGGTGTGGCACTGGTGACAGGTGTCCTCGTCGGACTGGCGCCGTTGATGCACACGCGTGCCGGCGGCCTGCTCATCGCACTGAAGGAAGGCGGCGCGAAAGGCGCGACCAACGCGGCGCGTCATCACGTGCGCCGTGGCCTCGTCATGGCGGAAGTGGCCCTGGCCGTCATGCTCGTGATCGGTGCGGGACTGCTCTTGCGCACGGTCTACAACCTGACAAAGGTGGATGGGGGCTTCGATCGATCGCGGCTCGTCACGTTCTCGATGACGTTGCCGCAGGCGACGTCCACGCCGTCAGCGCGCCTGCAGACATATCAACGCCTGCTCGACAAGTTGCGCGCGGTGCCTGGCATACAGGCAGCGACCGCGATGACCGGTCTTCCACCGACTCGTCCGCTCAATGCGAACGACACCGACATTGATGGCTATACGGCACCTCCCGAAGGACCGTACGAAAACGTGGACTACTACCAGGCCGTGATGTCGGACTACTTCGAGACGATGGGGATTCCGATCGTGCAAGGTCGCGGCTTCGAACGGGCCGATGCCGCATCGAGCGGACGCGTTGCCATTGTGAACGAGACGATGGTGAACACGTTCTGGAGAGGCAAGAACCCGATCGGCCAGCGGCTTCGTCCGTGCTGCGGCGATCAAATCCCCTGGTTCACCGTCGTCGGCGTCGCCAAGGACGTCAAGCAGGGAGGGATCGATCAGAAGACCGGCACCGAGTTCTATCAATACCTCGACCAGTTCTCACAAGGTCCCGGCGGTCCAGACACGATGAATGTCGTGCTGCGGACGACGTTGCAGACCGGTGCACTAGCCCAGACGGTCGAAGGGGCAGTGCGCGAAGTCGATCGCAGCGTGCCCGTCGTCAGGTTTCAGGGCATGGAAGATGTCTTCGCAGAATCCATTCGTCGCCCCCGTCTCCTGGCGCAGTTGATCGGCGCGTTCGCCGGACTCGCGCTCCTGCTCGCGGCGGTTGGCACCTATGGCGTGTTGTCGTACATGGTGGCCGAGCGTCGTCGCGAGATCGGCATTCGGCTCGCGCTTGGTGCCGACCACTCACGGGTGATGGGGCAAATCATGAAGCAGGGCCTCATCCTCACCGCTGTTGGCGTGATCGCTGGTCTCGCGGGTGCGTACGGTCTCAACCGGCTGATCGCGTCGCTCCTGTTCGGTGTGCAGCCGACCGACACGACAACCATGGTTGGCGTGGTCGCGACGATCACGCTGGTTGCTGCGGTCGCATGTTGGGTGCCCGCCTGGCGCGCGGCGCGTCTGGATCCGAACGTAGTCCTTCGGGAAGACTAGAAGTCCTTTGTACTTGGTACTTGGTGCCTAGTCCGTCCATGGTCCGTAGTCCGTCCGTGGTCCATGGTCCGTAGTCCCTCGAGGACCAAGCACCAAGGACCAAGGACGGACCAAGAACCAAGCACGAAGAACTAAGGACTAGAATGACCTAGTCATGCCACCGGACCCCACCCCCGACGATTTCGATTGGGTTGCCGCGCAAGCGAAGTGTTCGACGCAGTTAATGTTCGAGCAGCTTCGCACCCGAGTCCGCGGCGACGTGCAACATCGCAACGGGGTCTTCAATCGCGACGATCAGTGGCGTTTTGAATTCCATGATGAGGGCGACGAGTTCGAGGTCACGCGGCTGCTCTCGTCCGGCATCGGCGCCCAGGCCTCTGGCCGGCCTCCACAGGTCACCGCTTCTGTTCGGTTCGCGCGCGCGGGGCGTCGTATTCACGTGCAAGGCGAAGATGTGGACGTCGAGTTCGTGGCCATCGTGACGCTCGACGCCACAGGCCAATGCCGGTTCGCCGTTGGTGAGGCCTACTACGCCGACTGGGAGATCCGGAGAATGGCGCTCGAGCAACTGTTCTTCGAGGAATCCCACGACGATGGCGAGTGACGCATCGAAGTCGGTGATAGCCGTGTTGCTCGTCCAGGTCGCTGTCCTCATTGGCCTCTGGTTCCTTCAGCAGGCGTTCCTCTAGGCGTAATGCATCCGGTCGACTGGGTCGTCGTCGTTGCGTTTACGACGTGGATTGTCTACGACGGCTTGAAACGCACCAAAGACAGCCACGAGATCGAGGGCTATTTCCTCGCCAAGCGAAGCATTCCCTGGTGGGCGGCGGGAATCTCGGTGATGGCTACGCAGCTCAGCGCCATCACCATGATCGGCACCACGGGTCAGGCCTATGCGGACGGGATGCGATTCATCCAGTTCTACTTCGGCCTGCCGCTGGCGATGATCATCCTGTCGTGGACGCTGGTCCCGTTCTTCTACAACTCACGCGTCTACACGGCCTACCAGTATCTCGAGTCGCGCTTCGACGCGAAGACGCGCAGCTTCACAAGCTTTCTGTTCTTGTTGTCGCGCGGCCTGTCTGTCGGTGCCATCGTGTCCGCACCTGCAGTCGTCCTGTCGCTCGTGCTGGGGTGGAACCTGACGGCGACGTCACTCGCGATCGCCATACCGGCCATCGTCTACACGATGTTCGGCGGCGTGCAGGCGGTGACGTGGACCGACGTGAAGACCATGTCGCTGATCGTCGGCGGACTCTTCGTGATCATCATCACGGCCGTCATTGGATTCCCTCAAGGGGTGAGTCTGGGCGATGGGCTGGCGGTGGCTGCGGCGACGGGCCGGCTGCGCACCTTTGATTTTTCCTGGGACGTCACCGAACAGTACACATTCTGGTCGGGAACGATCGCCGCCCTGTTTCTATTCTGCTCGTACTTCGGTGCCGACCAGAGTCAGGTCCAGCGATATCTGACGGCGCGGTCGCTCGGCGAAGCACGCCAATCGCTGCTGATGAGCGCGTACTGGAAGATCCCGCTGCAGGTCATCGTCCTGCTCGTCGGCATTCTCGTGTTCGCGTTCTACACGTTCAATCCGGCACCACTCATCTTCAGCGCGGAAGCTGAATCACGGCTGCGCGCGGGCCCGGAAGCCGCGGCCTATCGTGCGCTCGAATCGGAGTATCACGACGCGTTCGAGGCCCGGCGTGCGGCGGCGATCGAACTGGCCAACGCCCGCAACAGCGGCGACGCGATCCGCCTGAGCGCGGCGCAGTCTGGTGTGCGCACGCGCGAGTCGGCGCTGCAAGCGGTACGATCCAAGGCCACGAACCTGGTGCGTGAGTCCGAGCACGACGCCAACTTCACCGACGTCAACTACATCATTCCGACCTTCATCCTGACGCGGCTGCCCATCGGTCTGGTCGGCATGTTGATTGTCGGAATCATCATGGCCGCGACCGACTCGATTGCGGCGGAGCTGAATTCGCTATCAGCGGCGACGGTGATCGATTTCTACAAGCGGTGGGCGCGTCCGGTGGCGAGCGATGCCCACTACCTGATGGTCTCGAAGATCGCGACCGGATTGTGGGGGCTCTTTGCCTGCGCGATCGCCGTGTGGGCGGCTGAGCTCGGATCGCTGATCGAAGTCGTGAACCGGTTTGGATCGTTTTTCTACGGATCGATTCTCGGCGTCTTCGTCCTTGCCGCTGGTGTGCCCTGGGCAACGTCCAACGGTGCGTTCGTTGGGCTGATTGCCGGCATGGTGTCGGTTGGGTGGGCAGCTTCGTTCACGAACGTAGCGTTTCTCTGGCACAACGTCATCGGCGTGGTCGCCTGTGTTGCGGTTGGGCTGGCCGTCAGTCTTGTTGATCCTGCGCGACATAACCGCACACGCGCTCAACAGTAGCGCGCAGACACCCGAGTCGGCTTACTTCCTGCATTTCGCTCGTGTATGGTCGTTCACCGCCGAGCTGTGCTGCTGGCGTGTGCAGCGGGTCTGATCGCGTTCGCTTCGATCCTGCTGTTGGTGCGAGCGATGCCGCGTCCTCACAGCGATGGTCTCGGGCTGCCATCGGGCATTGCGGCCCCACAGGTCAGTCCCAGTGAAGGCGAACCGCTCACTGACGATGAACGCACGGTGTCTATCCGCGATCGCGCCGAGGCGATTGCGCGCGCGCAGGTGTGGCGCTCACCGCCGACGCCCATTGGACGCGCGGTTCTCGCAGCCGACCGTCGTGCGCCATCGATGATCGAGTGCCGCTTTCGCTTCAGCGATCTCGGAGGCACCACGCCGAAGTTCGACTGCGTGCTCCCATCCGGCAAAGCGCTGCGTGTGAAGTACGGCCCTGGCTCGGAGGTCCCCGCCGAAGTCGCGGCGACGCAGTTGCTCACCGCGCTCGGCTTCGGCGCGGACACGGTCACGCTCGTCGAACGCCTGCGTTGCGTTGGGTGTCCCACGGAGCCGTTCGTGATTGCGAAGGCCGTCAGGGCGACGCGCACGAAGCCTCTGTACGAGCGTGTCGCCAACGACGAGAGCGCGCAAGAGTTCGAGTGGGCGGGCATCGAGCAGAAGTTTCGGGCTCGCCCCATCGAGAGCGAGTCGCAAAAGGGATGGGCATTCTTCGAACTCGACGCGGTAGACCCCAAAAAGGGCGGCGCGCCACGCGCCCATGTGGATGCTCTGCGACTCCTTGCCGTGTTCCTCGCGCACTGGGACAACAAGGCCGACAATCAACGGCTGGTGTGTCTGTCGGAGACATGGCCAGAGGGCACGCATTGCCCGGAGCCATTCCTGCTGATGCAAGACCTTGGCTCGACGTTCGGGCCCAATCGCGTGGATCTCGACGCATGGATGAACGCGGAGATCTGGGAGGACCGCAAGGCGTGCAAATTGTCGATGGAGGATCTTCCGTACGGCGGCGGGACCTTCGGGCCCACGCGCATCTCGGAACGTGGACGACGGTTTCTCTCCAAACTGCTCGAACAACTCAGTGACGCGCAGCTCACCGATCTCTTCACCGCTGCGCGGTTCGATAAGCCGCGCACGGCACTGAAAGGGACCACGTCGATCCCTGAGTGGGTGCGGGTGTTTAAAGCACGCGTACGGGCGATCAGCGAAGGGCCGCCGTGTCCTGATGCTTAGGCTCCTTGGACGGAGCCTCACGCGCGTCCCTGTACAACGAGCCCGCATCGACCGTCTCGCCGGTGCGTGAGATCGCCTGAAAGTGCAGCGCGTCGTCTTCAATCTCGATCAGCATGAAGTGATAGTCGGTATCGAAGCTGCGCGCGACATAGGATGCCGACGTCGCGTCGCCGCGCCGAAGTGAGCCGGCTCCGCCGCTGACGAAGTACTGGATGCCGGACTGCAGTTCGGTTCGCTGGTAGAGATGCTCGTGGCCGGAGAACACGGCATCGACTCCGTGATGAACGAGCACCGGCTCGAGAATCAGTCGAAACCCTCGTGCCCAACCGCGATAACGACCGGACGTGTAGAGCGGATGGTGAAAGAAACAGACCTTCCACTCTGCCTTGGACTTGCCGAGGCGTTCGTCGAGCCAGCGAAGTTGCGTGCGATCGAGATTCGTGGAGTCGAGCGCGAAGAACTCGACGCGCGTCGCAATCTTTGTCAGCAGATCTTCAGGAGGCGAGAAGCTGTAGTAGCGTTCGCCGTCCATGTTGAAAAGCGGGTAAATGATCTCGTTCGGGTCGTCGTGATTGCCAAGCGAGGCGTAGAACTTGACGCCCTTGTCGAGCAGGCGGCGGTAGGGCTCTTCGAATTTCCGCTGATAGTCATCGCGCGTGGCCGGGCCCTCGTAGATGTTGTCGCCCAACATCAGCACGAAGGCGAACGGGAAGTCCTCGCGATACGCCGTCATCTGCGCGGCGATCTCGTGCTGCGGCGGTGTGCCGCGGCCGCTGTCCCCGATCACGGCGAACTTCACGGACGAGGCGCGATTGGGCAGCGTCAATGAGCCGTGACTGACAGTGCGCACGTCAAGCGTACGCACGGCCGGTTGCGTGCGCTCAAAGGAAGGCGTTGACTGACACGCGGTGCAGGCGGCGAGCAGGAAGCTGAAGAGTGCCAGCCGCATCAACCGGGGCATATGGCCTGGAAGTGCAATGGTCACGCCACTCGCTTTGAAAGGCCATCTGGACGTATCCTTCGTCACGGAGCATTCATCATGAGCTGGGGTCTGCCTCGGGGTCGGCACGTCGGTGCCGCCATCCCGGTGTGTGTGGCGGTATTTGCGTTGACGATGGCGATCGGCCGTTCGGATGTGGCCGGACAGGGACAGGGACGGGGCGGCGGACCGCAGGTGCCGCAGACCGGACGCGGGCTCGCGCCCGTGGATATCACAGGTACTTGGGTGTCCATCGTCACCGAAGATTGGCGCTGGCGCATGGTCACGCCACCAAAGGGCGACGTCGCCAGCATCCCGGTCAACGGTGAAGGACGCAAGGCGGCAGCGGCGTGGAATCTCGACGCGGATAACGCCGGCGGGAACCAATGCAAGGCCTACGGCGTCGGCGGCATCATTCGTCAGCCGGGACGAATTCGCGTCTCATGGCAGGACGATCAGACGCTCAAGTTCGAATTCGACGCTGGCACGCAGACACGCCTGATGCACTTCGATCGCGCCGGTCAGCCGCCGGCTGAACGAACGCTGCAGGGTTACTCGTTCGCAGTGTGGGAAGGCCCCGGCGTTGGCAGAGGCACGGCGCCAACCGGGGATGGGCGTCCGGATCCGCGCGTGACCGGCGGCGGGTTACTCGCGCGCGAACTGCCCGGCGGAGGCGGCGGTGGTTTGCGTGGCGGTCCGCCACCGCGGCAACTGGCACAGATTAATCGCGGCGGTGACCTGAAGATTGTCACGACCAACTTCCGCGACGGCTATTTGCGGAAGAACGGCGTGCCGTACAGCGAGCAGGCGAACATCACCGAGTATGTGCACCTGCTGCCGACACATCCCAACGGCGACAACTGGCTGCACGTGGTCACGATCATTGAGGACCCGCGCTATCTGACGCAGCCGTTCTACACGAGCACGTCGTTCCGCAAGGAAGCCAACGACGCCAACTTCAAGACGACGCCGTGCTCGACTCCGGCGCCGCTGCCGGTGAAGGCTGCCTCGAAGTAGCCGCGCGATCGTCTTCGTCGCGTCCTGGACGCTGGTCACGGCCGTCGCCCGTGTGCTGACGACGTTCGTGATGTTTCGCGCGGGTACGCCGGTGCCCGGCGCCATTCTCGCGGCGCTTGGCCAGACGCTCGTGCTGAGCACCCTCGTGTCCTGGCAGTGGTGGTGGATGCTGGCGGGCGTGGGTGACGCGGCGATCACCATGAGCCTCGTCCCGTTGCTCGTAAATCCCGACGGCTACTCTCGGGTCACGATGTCCTCGGTCGCCGTTCTGGCCTCGCTGCCGCAGTGGCTGATCCTTCGTCGTTACGGTCTGCGCAGCGTGGTCTGGTTCGCCGTGCCCGTGCTCACGGCGGTCGCGACAGTCCTCGTTTACCGAGTACAGGGTGAACCGGACCCCGCGACGCTCTATATCGTTGACACCGCCACGTACCTTCAATGGCTTCCGACGGTGGCAGTGATCGGCACGATCGGCGGATTGTTTGAAGGGATCGCGCTCGCGTGGATTCTCGAGCCCGAATTCGATCGATCCCCTGCTGTCGCGAGTTCGGCGCCTCGCCCGAGGGTCGCGGCCGTATCTGACCTCTCCCGTGTGAACGGTGTCCGCACGGGCCTCATCGTGCTGATCGCGCTCGTCGTCCCGATCTTCATGCCAAAGATGTTCACCGAGACCTGGGGCTTCCCGGACGAGGAGATCGTTCCGTACGCACTCGCGGCGGTTGCGCCATGGGGCGTTTCGATTGCGCTGCTGCGACCGGGCTTGTACCACGCGGGTCTCGCGATTGCCGTAACCTCGTCGATCGTCACTGCGATTGGGATGATTCCGGCGATGGTGTTGATCACGGTTCTGAAGGACTACGTGCTCGGTGACGGAGGGCACGTGTGGGTGTCGTACGCGGGCGCGCTCGGTGCGACCGTGACGCTGGTGATCGTCGCGGTGTTGGCGATCCGCGCACTCCGCGCGCTTCCCGAGTCCGAGCGTCTCGGCTGGGCGTGGCCAACCGCGCTTGGTGGCTGCGTGGGTTACGCCGTGATCTTCGCGGCGACGCTAATCGTTAACGAGCCGTGGTAGCGCTGATCACCCCGCGCAGGGTGGTGATGTGTGAGGCGGCACGAGCCTCACGCAGTTCAGCCTCATCACGATAGTGGCGCCGAGGAATTTCTTGCGCCTCGATCGCGATCGGAATCGCGCTCCCGCCAAACGGATCCGGCGAGACGAACAACTGCGACCCAGTCAGACGGACACTCCACGGATCGAATTCCTGCACGTCCGTCCAGCCGTTGCAGAACGTCAGCGAGATCAGGTCGCCGAGTCCGAGGAACCAGTAGTCGGCGAGAAGTTCGGGCAACAGGAGCTCGCTCGCCTGCACCAGCTCGCGTCTCATCGTCTCCATCTCGACGAAGAACTGTGTCCACGCCGGATCGCTTCGATAGCGATTGAAGATCACCATGGCGTGTTGCGCGACGAGCGCTGCCGCCCATGGGTCGTCGGCGAGACGCGCGACACCGCGCGGCCACACGCCCTGTCGCACGTGGTTCGGCGCAGAGATGAAGTCGAGCGGGACGCCTGTCGCACGATCGATCAGCGGGGCAGCATCAGGTTCGCTCCAACCATTGTCGTGCTCGGCCACGGCGAGGAGGATGGACGCGCGTCGCGGATGATCGGCGAGGGCGACGCTGTGCTCCATGATCGCCGCGGCAAGCGCGGCGTGATCGGGTTGGGTAATGAGCTGGAATGCGTCAGCGGTCTGCCGAACGATCACGGCAGGCCGGCCGACAGCACGATGCCAATCGAGCGCTGAATCGGATTGTAGAACGTGCCGTAATCGGGCGCGGTGATGTTGGTCTGCACGTCGCGCTCGTCTCCCGTGGAGAACACGTTGTAGGCTCGCACGCCCGCGGTGAAGCGATACTTCTTGAACCGGAACGGGCGAGTGAGCGAGAAGTCGAACGTGGAGACGCGCGGCAGACGGCCGGTCTCGTTGCGCGGACCGACGAAGTCCTGGAACTCGTTGACCGCCGACCACGGGAAGCCGGTGCGCCACTCATAGATCGGTGCGAACACCCATCTGCCGGGCAGGCCGAGCATCCCGCGCACGATGACGCGATTCGGCACGTCGGTGGAGCTCAGTGAGTTTTCATTGGCCCTGATGATCGGATCGCGGAAGTTACCGTAGAAGTCGTCGTAGGCGTTCAGATCGCGCGTGCTCTTGGAATGCACGTAGGACACCGTCAGATCGCGTCGCTCATTCGCGAGATACCGCCCGGTGGTTTCAATCTCCCAGTACTTCGACTCGCCTGTCGAGGAGAGCACGAGCGCGCCGCGCGCCGGATCCGGATTGAGGATGTAGGCATGCGAGCCGGTGCGGTGGACGTAAGCGGCCTTGAAGAACACTTTGCGGCCAAACCGCTGATCCCACGCGACGGTCTGGACATTGCTCTCGGGACTGCGCAGCTCTCCGTCGATCACGTGGGCGTACGTAATCGGTGCACCGAGTGCCGCACCCGTTGCCGCAAAGCGTTGGACGGTGGCCACCTCGTACTGCGTGAAGGCGCCAACGGTCAACGGTGAGCGTTCGACGAACTTGCCCACGCCGCCACGGATGATCGCTCGTCCCTCGGGCAGGACGCTGAACGCGACACCGCCACGTGGTGAGAAGTTCATCTTCTCGGTGATCGCCTCACGGTCCGTGCGCATGCCGAGCTCAACGCTGAAGCGGTCGTTGACGCGCCAACGATCCTGAACGAAGAGCGCCAGTTCTGTGCCGGCGACGTCCTGTTCCGGAACGACAGCGCTGTACCTCGTTCGCTCGGCGAGGGATCCATCCAGGCGCACGACGTCGAGGCCACTGCTGGTACTGAAGCCGTCGAAACTGGATCGCTGGACGTCCACGCCCGCCTTGAAGACATGTTGCCCGTATCGCCAGCGGTCCTGCGCGAACGTGAGCGCGCCGACTGCTTGCAGACTGCGGACGTTGCGCTCCTGGCTGTTGAAGAACGCGCCGCTTTGTCCCTGCGGGGCGTAGACCATGACCTGATCGGGCGGCGCGTCGAGCTTCTGATCGACTTCGAAGGTGCGGACGGCGACGGTCGTTTCGAGCACCATTCGATCGTTGAGGATCAGCCGATCGACGGCACCCGCGGAAAAGCCTTCCTGTGTGAACTTCGGAGTTGCTTCGGGAGGACGGAATGTCGAAAGCGTCGCGTTGTTGATGCGGCGCGGAAAATAGATGACGCCCCCGGTCAATGCATGACGGGACGAGAGGACCGCATCGAGCCGCGTATACGAGTCGAAGCTGGTCAGACCGAGCAATGGTTCACCCGGGAGACTCCTGACCGGCGTCCGCGCATAACGGAACTGCAGGTACTGTCCGAACAGCAAGCGATCTTGCTTGATCGGTCCCGACCACGCGATGCGGGGCTCGAAGCGATCGACGAATCCGCGGCCGAAGTTCGGCATCAGGTTGCCAGGCTTGAACAGCCACTCGTTGGTGCCGCGCTTCGTCCGGACCTGCGTCACACTCGTCGAAAAACGACCGTATTCAGCCGCGAATGGATTCGACAAGACTTCCACGGATTCGACCGCGCCACTCGGCAGTTCGAGATCGAAATCGCCCGTTGACGGATCGTTCAAGCTGGCGCTGCTCACCTGTAGTGCGCCGGTCGTTGGTGCGCCGCCCTTCACGCGCAGTCGTCCGTCGGGACCGCGGATAATCGACGGCAGCTGGGTCAGAAGTGACTGAAAGTCGTCGCCGGCGAGCGGCTGAATGTCCATCTTCGCGCCGGTCAACAGATCGCTGACCGCAACCGGCTGCAGACTCTCAGTGGGCGAGTTGGCCGGCAGGATCACCTCGACGTTCTCGCGAACGAAGGAGAGACGCATCTCCATCAAGACCTGTTCGGTCGTGCCGCTATGGACGTCGAAGGGTGCCGACTCGGCGTCGGCAAATCCTTCTCGAGTTGCCCTGACCAGGTAGCGCCCGGCCGCCACATCGGGGAATGTCACCTGCCCGATCGCATCCGCTCTCGTCCTGGCGATGACGACGTTGGCGTTCAGGTCGCGAAGCTCCACCTGGACATCGGGGACTCGCAGGCCCTCAACGGAGATGACGACGGCCACTTGCCCTGGCCCCTGGGCCGCGGGCGTCTGCGCGTGGGCTACAGCGGAGAGAGACAGAAGGAACGAGGCGACAAGGATGCGCAAAGTGGCAGTATCCAGTGTGATGAAAGCAGTCAGCATACCCCGACAGGCATGCCGACACAGCAGGATTAAATCTCGTTCATCTGTGTGATGTAACGCTCGGCGTCGAACTTGCGCACAGTGCTGGCGTAGGACATCGACCGCACGGTGCCGAAGACCGGTCGCGGTGGCCACGGCCGGTCGTGCTTTCCCCCAATCGCCCAGGCGATGTTGGCGTACCCGTTGGGATCGCGGCCATCGAGCAGGTATCGATCGTTCAATCGCACGGCGATGTCGAAGGCCTCGTCCGCCGACGAGGTCCATTCGAGGATCTTCTTCGCCCAGTACATCCGTACGTAGCCGTGCATCCACCCGGCCGTCACCATCTGCCGTTGGGCCGCATTCCACAACGGATCGTGTGTGTCACCGGCGTCGAGTCGAGCTTCCGTATACGCGTACGGCCGCCGGTCTCGGCGGTGGGCGGCAAGGGTCCGCCGAGCCCAGCGCTCGCAACCGGCGAGCGCGTCGTATTTGTCGTTGAAGGTCACGAAATTCACCGCCAGCTCGCGACGCACGATCAATTGTTCGAGGAAGGCGTGAACGGCGCCCGGTTTGCCACCGGAGTCTCGCACGGCGACACCGACCTCACGAGGGCCGATGTGGCCGAAGTGCAGATACGGCGAGAGCTGGCTTGTGCCCGGCAACTCGGGATGATTCCGATCGCGGTCGTACGTATCGAGATGCGTGCGCACGAACGTGCGCAGGTGTCGCCGCGCTTCACTGGTCCCGCCGCGCATCGTGGTGATCGCGCTCACCGACCTGTCGATTGGCAGTCGATCGAGCAGCCGCAGCGACGGCTCGAGCGACGTCAGCCCGCGTGGCGCACGCCACTGAATCGTCGCGACAGGATTCTTCGATGTGGTGAGGAACGCATCAAGATGCTCCAGCAGCCGCGGCCGAATTGTCCGCGCCGCATAGTGTTCCTTGTGCTGGAGCTTGACGGGCACGACGACATCCGCGTCCACGGTCCAGAGCGGCACGCGCAGATCGTCACCGACTTTGTCGCGCCAACGTTCCGTCTGTCGCAGCGGATTCTCGTCACCGACGACGATCGCAGGGCGCACCTGATCGACCAGGGGCAGCAGTCGATGGTCCGGATAGCGCCGCAGGACAAAACCGACGCGGCGGCGACCTAGACCAGCGGCGATATCGGACAGGCCTTCCACGAGAAAGCGGTAGTGGCGGCCGTTCGCGCGTTCGATGAAAGGGTTCAGTCCGAAGAAGGTCACGACGGGGAGGCGCAGTTCGTTGCCGAGCCGTACCGCGATATCGAGCGCCGGGTTGTCCACCGCACGTTGGGCGCGCTGCATCCAGTAGACGACGCAGCGGCCGTCCGGATCAGGTTCACCCTTGGTGCGAACGGTAACGCGCGGGTCCTCGCGCAGCGACACACCCATGTGTGTCTCTTACACCGGCTGGCGCGTACGAGCAACCACGTGCGGATCTCACCGTGACGGTCTCAACACGGAGCCGCGGAGCACGCGGAGATCACGCACTCTTCTCGCCGAGCGGCACAACCTGGACCGCCGCGTCGCGAACCTCCTCGAGGAATCGATTCAGCGTCGATCCCTTCCACAGGATCTCGAGACGCGTGCGCGCGCTCTGTCCAAAGATGACGTGCGTGATCCCCTCGCGTTTGGCGAACGCGATCAGACCATCTGCGGGGCGGTCGGCTTTCACGCGCACGACTGTGGCGCCAAGGCTTTCGGCCAGTGAGATGTTGCGCTGCAACGCGTTACGATCGGCGGGCGTGATCCGGCCAGGCGCTTCGCGCGGCGTCTCGACGTAGACCGCATACCATCGCGCCCCGAGACGGCCGGCAATGCGCGCACCGGTGCGAAGGACGCGATCGGCGTCGGCATTCGAGCTCATACACACCATCACGCGCTCGGGGATGAGCGCCGGCTCGAGGCCCTCGCGTTGCCGATGCGACGCCGCCTTCTCGCCGATCTCGTCGGCGACCGCGCGGAGCGCCAGCTCTCTGAGCGTGTTGAGATTGGTCTCGCGGAAGAAGTTGGTCAGTGCCTGCTCGATCTTCTCGGGTTTGTAGACCTTGCCTTGCCGCAGGCGGCTTTGCAGCTCCTGCACCGTGACATCCACGTTCACGACCTCGTCGGCGCGATCGAGAAATGTGTCGGGCACGGTCTCTCGCACACGAACACCGGTCACACGGCCGACCGCATCGTTCAACGTCTCGAGGTGTTGGATGTTGACCGCGGTGAGGATGCCGATGCCGGCGTCGAGGAGCTCGAGGACGTCCTGATAGCGCTTCTCGTGTCTGCTGCCGGGGACGTTCGTGTGCGCGAGTTCGTCCACGACGCAGAGTTGGGGACGTCGTCGCAGGATGCGATCGACATCCATTTCTTCGAGCACGACACCGCGGTACTCGATCGTCCGTCGCGGGATGAATTCCAGATCGCTGATCTGCGCCTCGGTCTCGGCTCGCCCGTATGTTTCCACGAAGCCGATGGCGACATCGATGCCCTCGCGCCTGAACGCATGCGCATCTTCGAGCATTGAATAGGTCTTGCCGACTCCGGGCGCCGCGCCGATGTAGATGCGAAGCCGCGCGCGCTGATCGTCCCGCAGCTTCGCGAGCAGTTGATCTCCGCTTGGCCTGACGCGATCGATCACCGGCTCATCGTAGCGCGCGGCGAGCGCCCGCGGGGCGTGACGAACGACCGGCCTCTCGGCTGTTCCGTGAAGAAAGTCGTAAAAAGTACATAAGTACGGCCGCTCCGCTCGCCCGACCGCAGCTGTCTGCCGGCATAATCGAAGTCACGCCAAGCTCGCATTACACACATCCGTGGCTGAAGAATCGTTTCTCGGACAAGTCAAGCGGCTGATCGTCGGCGCTCCCATCCCCTCGCACCTCGCGCACCACGAACGCTTCTCGCGCGTGACTGGCCTCGCGGTACTCTCGTCGGATCCGCTCTCGTCGGTGGCCTATGCCACCGAAGAGATCCTGCGTGTGCTCATGCTCGGCGGCGCCGCGGCGATGAGCCTTGTCACACCCATCGGCGGCGTGATTGCCACGATGCTCGCGATTGTCGTGTTCTCGTATCGCCAGACCATCTACGCGTATCCGAGCGGTGGCGGTGCATACATCGTTGCGAAGGAGAACCTTGGACGCACACCGGCGCTCGTCGCTGCGGCATCACTGCTGATCGACTACGTATTGACCGTGTCGGTCAGCATTGCCGCTGGTGTCGCGGCGATCACATCGGCGCTGCCACAATGGCATCTCGATCCAGAGATCCTCTGTTTGGGGTTTGTCGTCGTCCTGATGTTTGGCAACCTGAGAGGGATTCGCGAATCGGGCCGACTGTTCGCGGGTCCGACATACGTATTCATCGTGAGCATCCTCGCGATGATTGCCGTGGGCGCGTGGCGGTACTTCTCGGGCACGTTGCAGCCCGTGCCGGCGGGTGAGCATGCGCTCCCGACGGGCACGTCGTTGCTGCCGGTGTTCATACTGCTGACGGCGTTCTCTAACGGCTGCACCGCGCTCACTGGAGTCGAGGCTGTCTCGAACGGTGTGCCGGCATTCCGTCCTCCTGAAAGCAAGAACGCCTCGCAGACGCTCGTGGCGATGGCGGTGATGTCGATCGCGATGTTCATCGGCATCACACTGCTTGCCCATGCCTACGACATCGTGCCGACCGACTCCGAAACGGTGGTGTCGCAGATTGCGCGCGCCACGTTTGGCGGGCGCGGCTGGCCCTACTACCTCGTGCAAGCCTCGACGATGGCGATCCTCGTGCTTGCGGCGAATACGGCCTATGCGGACTTCCCGAGGTTGTCGTCGATCCTGGCGCGCGATCGCTTCCTGCCGCGCCAGTTCATGAACCAGGGCGACCGGCTGGCATTCTCGAACGGAATTCTGATCCTGAGCGGACTGGCCTCAGTGCTGCTCGTCGCGTTCCACGGCGATACGCACAGTCTCATCCCGCTCTACATGATCGGCGTGTTCGTGTCCTTCACGCTGTCGCAGGCCGGTATGGTGCTGCATTGGCGAACGCTGCGCGGGCCGGGCTGGCGCACGAGCGCCGCGATCAGTGGGTTTGGCGCGATGGTCACCGGCATCGTGCTCGTGATCGTGGCCACGACGAAGGCCGCCGAGGGCGCGTGGATCATCCTGGTGATGATTCCGGTGCTGGTGACGATCTTCGAGATCACCAAGCGTCACTACGATCACGTGGCGTTGGAGCTGTCGCTCAGTAACTGGTCGCCAGAGGCGCAGGGCGACCACGTGGTGCTCGTGCCGATTGGCGGTATTCAGCGCGCCGTCGTGAAGGCGCTGCGATATGCGCGGACGCTCGGCAGTGATGTGCGCGCGGTGTACGTGGAGATCGATGGTGCCGCCACGGAATCGGTACGGCAGATGTGGCCGCAGTGGGGACAGCAG
>JBKPRH010000018.1:0-7274 GCA_046765795.1 Acidobacteriota bacterium
GTGGCGAGATATCGGTAGAGTATCGTCAGCGCGAACGCGCAACACGCCACCCAAAAGGTCGGAGTCGGCTTGAGCCGGCCCACTCGCGCGAACCCTTCGACGTCGCTCAGGGCGAGCACCCGGTCAGCGTGTTGGTGATTCGAGATGGTCGCCGAACTCCTGCGCGAGACGCGCGTACATCGGCTTGCGGAAACTGGTGACACCGTCGATCACCCGGCCGAACGGCATCCATCGCCAACCGCGTGATTCGCGCGTGCGCGTCCCGGCCCGTTGCTGATCGCCAACGAAGCGAAACAAAAACCAGTACAACACCTGCCCGCGACCGGTCTTCTTGCTGCGCGCGTCCAGCGGCAGTTCGTAGACGAGCAGCTCGGGGCAGGCCTTCACGAACTCGAGGTCGGCTTTCTCGACGCCGGTCTCTTCGGTGATTTCTCGATACGCGCCGTCCAACGGGTCTTCGTCGTCCTCGAGGCCGCCTTGCGGCATCTGCCATGCGCCGGCGATGTCGGTGCGCTCGATGACGAGCACGTGACCCTGGTCATTGATGATCACGGCGCCGGCGCCGGCACGAAAATACTGTGCGGGTTTTCCCACGGATCGATGTTAGTGCAAGGCGGGTCTCAAGACGCGCCTCTCCGACGTGGTGTCAGTGCGTCAGCGCGTACAGCATGACGTTGATGCCGAACGCATATCCCGGCACGCCGAATCGATAGAAGAACGTCGGGTCGTCGCCCTCGCGTTCCCAGGAGTCGCCGATGTCGGTGTTGTGCGTCATCAGCACCATCACGCGTCCGGTCTTGTCCGAGATGATGCGCGCGTGCGGCGTCGCGCTATCGGCACCTTGCTCCGACGTGTCGCCACCCGAGCGCATGAAATACCCGATGTTGGGAATCTGCGGCACTTCGCGAACGATGAACTGCGTGGTCAGCATCGGGTGCGACAGTGGCAGATCGACGATCGGGTACTCGGAGGGCGGCAGTACTTTGCGGATCTGCGTCAGCCACTGCTCCCACTGATACGAGCCCCAGAAGTCATCGGCCCAGAGGAAACCGCCCTTCAATACGAACTCGCGCAGTCGTTCCGCGTCTTTGTCACTGAATCCGGCGCTGCCCGGCGCGGACATCAACACAAACGGACACTGAAACAGGGCATCGTCGGTCGGACGGACGAGCAGGGGATTTGGCTGCGCGGTGGTGAAGCTGACGTCGGTGTGCGTCAGCTCCGACAGCCGGGTCGACATATTGATATCGGCACGCGGAAAGTCAGTACGCCAGCTGCCGCCCGTGCCGGCCGGTGACGGTTCGTACACGAGTCGGCAGAAATGCCAGCGGCCGTCGAAGTCCGCTGGCCGGGCCAGGCGCACGCCGAAGAGACCGCGGCGGAACTGCGCGTCCGCGGTTGCGGCGAGCCCGAATGCAAGGGCGACGAAGAACGCCGCGCGCCATCGCATCGTCAGGGCAGCGGCTTCAGCTCCGGCTGCACACCGTCTGGCAGCGGGTACTTGTCGGTGTTGAGCAACATCGAGACGACCTGATAGTACCCACTGACACCGATCAGATCGACGACCCCGCGCTCACCGAACTTCGCCTTCGTTGCCTCGAACGTCTTGTCGCTGACCTGCTTCGTCGTCAGCAGCTCGGACACGAAGTTGTAGACCGTCTCCTCGTCGGCATCCATGCCTGTTGGACGCTTCCCGGTGGCGATGGCCTGGATGATGGACTCATTCAGCCCGTTATTCGCAGCCGCGCGACGATGGGCGTACCACTCGTAGTGGGATGTCCAGTGGCGAGCGGTAATGATGATGGCCAGTTCGTTCAGCTTCGGCGGCATCGATGAGTGGAAGCGCATCGACGCGCCGAACTGCTGCGCCAGGTCGCCCATCTCGGGACTGCGCAACAACACGTTGAACGGTCCGGCCGCGCCGCGGCGCTCGCCGGAGATCAGGTTCTCGAACATCTTCTTCTGCGCCGGATTCATCGACTGGTAGGTGAGCGGCGCGAAGCGGTTGCCGATGAGTTTGACGCTGTTGGGATCTGGAGGTTTGGCACCGGGGCCAGGATTTTGTGCGGTCACGACGCCAATCGTACTAATGATGCCGACGAGCATGCTCCAGAAGACGATGGTGCGAGGCATGTCAGTCTCCAATCAACAATCACAAACCGATAATCACCAACGAATCGACAATCACCAATCAAGAATCGCCAATTGTCTATTTCTTGACATGCCGTTCGAGCATGCGGCGGCGCACCACCGCGCCATACACATTGCCCTGCGCATCGACGCCGATGCCTTCGGCGCCCGAGTGATCGGCCACCGTCGATTCCATGTCCTCGATGAACGTCGTCACGACGCCGGTCTTCGCACTGCCGATGCGAATGCCCTTCTTGATTCCCGGCAGTTCATGCGCGCCGGTGTCGGGACCGGATTCGGAATCGGTGACGTAGATGGTGTCGTCACGGGTGATCGAAATGCCGCTCGGACGTCCGAACTGCCGCCACTCGGCGAGCCACTTCCCCTCTTGATCGAAGATCTGGATGCGATTGTTCTCGCGATCGCCGACGAAGACGCGGCCCTGTGAATCGAGCGCGATGGTGTGCGGTTCACTGATCTGGCCCGGGCCGGATCCCTTCGTGCCCCATTCCTTGATGTACTTGCCGTCCTTGGTCAGCTTCACCACACGATTGTTTTTGCCGTTGCGATGGCTGTCGGTCACGAAGATCGTTCCGTCGTTGGCGACGACGACGTCCGTGGGCTGATCGAAGAGATCGGCGCCCGATCCGCTCACGCCGGCCTTGCCAAGCGTCATCAGCACCTTGCCGTCGGGATTGAACTTGAAGACCTGGTGTCCCTTGGCGTTCTCGCCGCGGGCGTCGGTCACCCAGAGGTTGCCGTCGCGATCGACGGTGGCGCCATGCGGGAACACGAACATGCCCGAGCCCCACTCCTTGAGCAGCTTGCCGCTCTTGTCGTACTTGAGAATCGGATCTTCCTTGCGGCCGGCGCACGAGTTCTCGAAGCAGCGATGGATGACGTAGATTGTGCCGTCGGGCGCCGGCTCAACGGCAGTGACTGCCGCCCATACGACGCCAGGCGGGAGTTGTCCCCAATCGCGTGTCGTGCGATACGGTTGCGGCAAATCGTTGCGCACCGTGCTCTGTGTCTGAGCCGAAGAAGACTGTGTGACGAACGCCGCAGCGACGAGCGCCAGCGTCACTATCGGTTTCAGCATCCTGACCTCCGGCTTGGCGTCGTTGTCTCGGCGAGGGCGGCTTGTCCGCCGTAGCCTTGGCGAAGGCGGAGTGTAACGCGTTTTACACTTGAGCGGTGTCCTTTCCGATTGAGCCACCCATCGAGCCGATGCTGGCAAAGCTGTCCGAGGAGCTGCCGCCCGGCGGCGCGTTTCTCTACGAGCCGAAATGGGACGGCTTTCGCGCCATCGTGTTCCGCGGGCGCGGGGAGGTCTACATCCAGAGCCGCGACCTGCGTCCGCTCGATCGCTATTTTCCCGAGCTGCATGACGCGCTACTGGTGCATCTTCCCGACGACTGCGTGATCGATGGCGAGATCGTCATCGCCACACCACGCGGCCTCGACTTCGAGGCGCTGCAGATGCGTCTGCATCCCGCAGCGTCACGCGTCGCGAAGCTGGCGCGTGAGACGCCCACGTCATTCGTCGCGTTCGACATCCTCGCTGCGGACGGAAACGACATTCGTGAGATCGGTCAGAGCGAGCGGCGTCAGATACTCGAGCGCGTGTTGGCTGGCGCCAAGCCGCCGGTGCATCTGACGCCGGTGACGCGCGATCGCGATCTCGCGACGGAATGGCTGGCACGATTCGAAGGCGCCGGCCTCGACGGTGTGATCGCGAAGCCGATGAGCGCCACCTATCAACCGGGGAAGCGCGCGATGCTCAAGATCAAGCACGCGCGTACGGCGGATTGTGTCGTCGCTGGATTCCGCTGGCATAAGAACGGGAAAGATGAGCTCGTCGGCTCGCTCTTGCTCGGCCTCTTCGATGATCGTGGACGGCTGCACCACGTCGGCGTGACGTCAGCGTTCACGATGGCGCGTCGCCGTGAGCTCGCGGCGGAACTCGAGCCGCTTCGAGCCAATGCGCTCGAGAAACATCCGTGGCGTGAGTGGGCCGATGCGTACGACGGCACGCGCATGCCGGGAGGTCAAAGCCGCTGGAGCGCCGGCAAGGATCTGTCATGGGAGCCGGTGCGCGTCGAGCGTGTGTGCGAAGTGAAGTACGACCACATGCAAGGCGATCGCTTTCGGCACGCCGCGGTGTTCGAACGATGGCGACCCGACAAGCCGCCTCAGGACTGCCGCTACGATCAACTCGAGGTCACGACTCCGTACGAGCTCGAGAAGGTCTTCGGCGCGCTCTAGTACCACCCTTGGCCGTCCACGCGGCGATTTCCTCCGCCGTCCAGCCGCCAGGTTCTTCGTTGGGATCCAGCGCTTCCTGCGCGGGCCGCAGATTCTCCGGCACGTGCTGCAGATTTATCCGGATGCGCGTCCACGTGTGAAAGCGCCCGCGCATTGCGTCCACGAGAATGTCGGCGGGCTGCAGGTGCGACGCCGCTTCCGGATGACGTTCGCGCCATCGTTCGAGACCTGCCAGCGCATCGTCTTTCTTTTCAGCGCGGCCGATCTCGATCAGCGGGTGCTTCGGTACACGTCGTTTCGACGGTTGGACGCGCGCCGGCTCGTCGGGTTGCTTCTTGTAATGGGGCGGCCATGGCGCGTCGCCAAGGCCTTCCTTCTCGTGACGAGCCGCGAGTTCGAGCAGGGCGAGCAGTGATGCGGGGTGCTGATCGATTGCGGCATGACGATCGCCCACCGACGCGAATCGCGCCGGCATGGTCGCCAGTGTGAAATCACCCGGCTCGCAGGCGTCGATTTCGTCCCAGGCCAACGGAGCGGACACGCGGGCATCGGGCTTGGGCCTCACCGAATACGCGGCGGCGACGGTCCGATCCTTTGCGTTCTGGTTGTAATCGAGAAAGACGCCGTGCCGTTCTTCCTTCCACCATTTGCTGGTGGCCAGGTCGGGCGCGCGCCGCTCGACCTCGCGTGCAAAGGCGAGCGCCGCGCGTCGTACTTCAGTGAAGGTCCATCGACGCTCGATGCGGACGTTGATGTGAATGCCACGCGACCCGGAGGTCTTCGGCCATCCGACGAGCCCGAGATCGGCCAAGGTCGCGCGGACGACGCCGGCGACGGTTCGAATCTGCTGCCACTCGACACCGGGCACAGGGTCCAGATCAATTCGCAGTTCGTCGGGATGATCGAGGTCATCGGCGCGCACCGGATGGGGATGCAGTTCCAGGCACGCCAGGTTGGCCATCCAGACGAGCGCCGCAGCATCTCGTGGGACCACTTCCTCGGCGGTGCGGCCGGACGGGAACTTCAGCGCGACGACGTCTATCCAATCGGGTCGCGACTCCGGTGCCCGCTTCTGGTAGAAGAACTCCCCATCAATTCCATTCGGATACCGTACGAGCACATTCGGCCGGTCTCCTGCCGCGCGCACCGCGCCAGGGCCGACCGCGAGGTAGTACTGCGCGACATCGAGCTTCGTATAGCCGGCCTGCGGAAAAAGTACCTTGCGCGGGTTGGAGATCGGGACTTCACGGCCATCGACCGTCAGCACTGCATGTTCGACTCGGCTCGGCACCTCTCCATTGTGGCTTGGGACACGAACTCGGCTCCAATTTTGCTGAGGCGGCTGAAAGCCTCGTACGCGACCGGTGTGCCTGCTGCCGTGGTTCGCGTGCTGTGTGAAATGGAGGAGCAGACCGATGTCAGGCATCGGAAAGAATCTCGACAACGTTATCAGCACTGGGGTCGCCGGTCTGGATGATGTCCTGGTTGGCGGCTTCCGGCGGAATCGGGCATATCTGATTGAAGGCGTGCCCGGTTCGGGCAAGACCACGCTTGCCCTGCAGTTCATGCGGGCCAGCGTCGAACGGGGCGAGCCCGTTCTCTATGTCACTCTCTCGGAAACGAACGAGGAGTTACGTGCCGCCGCCGAATCACATGGTTGGTCGCTCGACGGCATCACACTGCGCGAGATCATCCCTTCTGAAGGGGCACTCGATCCTGGCGAGGCCTCGACGATGTTTCACCTGTCGGAGGTCGAGCTCGCAGCAACCACGCAACAACTGCTCTCCGACGTCGAAGATCTGCGGCCGACCTGCGTCGTGATCGACTCCTTGTCCGAGCTGCGGCTGCTCGCGGGCACCGCGCTGCGTTACCGGCGGCAGATCCTGGCGCTGAAGCAGTACTTCAACAGGCGCGGCTGTACGGTCATGCTGCTGGACGATCTTACGGCGACCGATCAGGACACGCATATTCAGAGCGTCGCGCACTGCGTAATCCTGCTCGAACAGATGAATCCCGAATACGGGGCCGATCGTCGTCGTCTCCGCGTGCGCAAGTACCGAGGCGTCGCATTTCGTGGCGGCTATCACGACTACGCGATTCGACACGGGGGCCTCGAGGTCTATCCACGGCTCGTCGCCGCCGAGTACCGCGCCAATTCCGAGCGCCTGAAGATGGCGAGCGGTATCACCGAGATCGATTCGCTGCTCGGCGGCGGTATCGAGCAAGGGACCAGCACGTTGATTGTCGGCGCCGCTGGTACTGGCAAATCGACGCTTGCGGCCCAGTTTGCCTCGGCGGCCGCTGCGCGCGGGGAGCGAGCGGCGCTCTACGTGTTCGACGAGAGTCCCGTGACCTTGACGACGAGGTCAAAGGAACTGAGCATCGATCTCCTGCCGGCGATGGACAAAGGGCTGGTCACCGTTCGTCAGGTCGATCCGGCCGAGCTCTCGCCTGGGGAGCTCATTCATGCGATTCGACTCGCCGTCGAACGCGATCAGGTCAGGCTCGTCGTGATCGACAGCTTGAACGGCTATCTCAACGCGATGCCTGAGGAGCGGTTCCTCTCGATTCAGCTCCACGAGCTCCTCTCGTATCTCGGTCAGCGGAACGTGGCGACGATTCTCGTGTCGGCCCACTCCGGACTGATCGGTTCAACGATGACTGCGCCAGTCGATGCGAGCTACCTCGCCGATGCTGTGGTGCTGCTGCGCTACTTCGAGTCGCGCGGTGAAATCCGGCAGGCGCTCTCAGTCATGAAGAAGCGTGGCAGCAAACACGAGCGCACGATCCGTGAGTTTGGTTTCGACAACGGCCGCATCTACGTCGGCTCTGCGCTGCGTGAATTCCGAGGCGTCCTGACCGGCGTACCTGTCTATGAG
>JBKPRH010000019.1:0-5659 GCA_046765795.1 Acidobacteriota bacterium
GGCACGAACAGCGCCATGCCACGGCCGCCGCGGGTGATCAGCACCGCCTTCATGCCGGTGAGTTCGAGCACGGATCGTCCGGCCTTCTCGAGCACGGACAAGTTGTCGTTGATCCGCACGCCGAGCGCCTGCTCGACCTCGGATTCGTTGGGCGTGCACGCGGTCAGGCCGCGGAAGTCGAGCAGCCGATAGCGCGTATCGATCAGCACCGGAACTGGCCGGTTCTTCTGCCGAAGCGCCTTCGTGATCTTCGAGACGAGCGCCGTGGAAATCAGACCGGATCCGTAGTCAGAGAGCAGCACCGCATCGGCCGAGAGCGAGGCGGCCAGCGCATGTCGCTCGAACTTCGCGCGGGAATCGCGATCGATGCTGTCGACCGCCCGATCGATGCGCACGACCTGCTGTTTCGCCGAGTGCACGCCGCCGGCGAGAATCCGTGTCTTGACCGGCGTGCTGCGTGTCGTCGAACGAACGAGTCCACGCTGGACGACGCGCTTGTGGAGCGATGCCGAGAGACGACGGCCAGGTTCATCGCGGCCGACGACGCCGACCAGATTGGCGCGGCCGCCCAGGGCGCCGACGTTGTTCGCCGCATTGCCGCCACCGCCCGGCACGACTTCCGTCGAGTCGTACTCGAGGATCAGCACCGGCGCCTCGCGCGAGACGCGCGCGACTCGCCCGTAGACGAACTCGTCAGCCACGACGTCCCCGATCACGGCAACGGTCCGGCTCCCCATCGCTCCGATTAGCGCGAGGAGCTTCGCAGAATCCACCCGACGGCCTCCATCAAATTGTTGAGGATAGCATCCGCGCGCACACCTTCGGGCGGCGCGATGTCGGCTTCCGACGAACCGTGGCCGGATCGAACCAAGAGGGCGCGCGTACCGGCCGCACGCCCGCACTCCACGTCAAGCCAGCGGTCGCCGACCACGACCGAGCGCGCGGGATCGAGGTTCATGTCACGGCAGGCTTGCTCGATCATCCCGGGCGCAGGCTTGCGACAGTCGCATACCTGTCGATACCGCTCGACCTTGGCGTCGGGAAAATGCGGGCAGTAGTAATACCGATCGATGCCACCGCCCGACGACCCGAGCCTCGTATCGATGGTCTGATGCAGTTGGTTGAGAAACGCTTCGTCGATGAGACCTCGAGCGATCGCCGACTGGTTGGTGATCACCACAGTGGCAAACCCGGCGCGCTTCAAGAGCCGAAGCGCGTCACCGGTCCATGGGAAGATCTCGAGGTGCTCGAGACGCTCGAGATAGCCGCGCTCCGCGATGATGGTGCCGTCTCGATCGAGAAAGATAGCGGGTCGATTCATCTCGCCAGGGACTCACGCACACTCGACAGAACTCGATCCGGCAACAGCCGCTTCATGCACCGGTGATCGATCGGACACTCACGCAGCATACAGGGCCGGCACCAGACGTCGTGAATCAGTACCTGCGCGGCCGCGCCCGCACGGGGCAGCGGTCGCGTCTCGTACTCGCGCGTCGGTCCAAAGATCGCGGTCACCGGCGTCCCGACCGCTGCGGCCAGATGCATCGCTCCCGAATCGTTCGAGACGAAGGCACCGGCGAGCGATATCACGCCGACCAGCAGCGACAACGACGTGACACCCGTGAGATCGAGTACGTCCTGGCGCTGGTTGTCGGGGACGAGGCGCTGGATCCAGTTCGTGGTCTCGATGTCACCCGTGCTGCCAACCAGCACACACTGTGCACCGCTGTTCACCAGGCTCGACACGAGTGTCGCGTAGTGCTCGGGCAACCATCGTTTTGCGGTCCCATAGGCGGCGCCGGGGGCAATCGCGACAAACGGCCGCGACGTGTCCCAATTGCGCGAGTTGAGCAGCATGCGCGCGCCGACGACGACATCATCGGGGACGAGCAGGGCAGGCTCGAGCGCCCCCGAGTCCATCCCGAGTTGTCGAACGAGATGCTGGTAGTACTCGCCCTGATGCATGCTGTGACGCGGACGCGAGACCGCGCGCGACAGCAACGGCCGGCGAAAATCGGCCGCGTATCCCCAGCGCTCACCAATACCCGCGCGCTGCACCAGCCACGCCGCTGAAAACGCGTTCGGCAGCAGAATCGCTGCCTCGGCCTCGACCGCCTGAAGTGCGGCGATGTCCTGACGCAGCGCGCGACGCTGCTGAAACTTGCCTTTCCATTCGAGCGCGACGACCTGATCGACGCCGGGCACCATCGTGAAGAGATCGGCCACCGATCGGCGGGCCGCCACACTCAGTCGTCCGTTGGGGAAGCGGCGGCGTACATCAGCGATCGCCGGCAGCGCCATCACGGCGTCGCCCAGCCAGTTCGGCGAGAGCACCAGCACTCGCATGCGTCGCTTTTACTCGGTCGCGGCCGTCACCGCGTCATTATTTCCGGCAGCCTCACTCGCGAGCCGCGGATCGCGATCACGCCAGCGGCGATGCATCCACAACCACAGCGCCGGATCGCGGCGCACGTACATTTCGAGCACGTCTGTGCACCGCTGCGTGAACTCACGAACCGCATCCGGTGCGTCTTCCCGCGGCGGGGGCACCGGCCGTTCGTAGATGAACCGGTATCGTCCGCCCGGCAGCGGCAGTGCGAACACGGGGATCACCGGTGCTCCGGTACGGAGCGCGAGGGCCGCCAGCGCAGAGGTGGTCGCGGCAGGGCGATTGAAGAAGTCCACGTATACGGCGTCGGTCGAATGCAGATGCTGATCGATCAACAGCGCGACGCTGCGATTCGCCGCAAGCTCACGCATCACCTTGCGAATCGCCCCCTGCCGGTAGATCACCGAGTTGCCCGTACGCGTGCGAATGCGTTCGAGCATCTCGTGCAGATACGGGTTGTCGAGCGGACGGGCGAGCACCGCGAGGCTATGTTCTCCGAACCGCAGCGGGTGGGCGATCGCATGCAGCTCCCAATAGCCGAAGTGCCCAGTGAAGAACAGCACGCCGCGGCCGTGTTGAAATGCGTGGCGCACGCGGTCTTCGCCGTCGACTTCGGTGCGCGCGAGGATCTGCTCGTTCGACATCGTGCCGAACTTGATCAGCTCGAACACCAGACGTCCAAAGTGCGTGAACATCGCCCGCGCGATGGCTCGCTGTTCTGCGGCCGAACGCGTCGGGAATGCTGCCGCGAGATTGGTCAGGGCAATGCGGCGGTGAAACCGGTCAGCGACGTACGCCACGTGGCCGAGCGCACTTCCGCAGGCACGCACCGCCGAGATCGGCAGCACGCGCACGCACGCGCCGACCACTTGCGTCAGCCACCATTCGACGCGATATCTCACGTGCCTGCCTCGTCGCGCTGAACGCCCGAAGCCGGGAGTCGCCCGCGCAGCCACGTCGTGAACTCGTCAGCTGGCTCGATCGTGATCTGCATCGGCAGCGCCGCCCACCACGCCTGCTCGCCGACACGCACCGCATCCTTCTCGGTCGTCACGACTGCCCTGGCTCGCGTTTCCTGCGCGACGTTGTTGATCTCAGCCAGATCCTTTGGCGTGTACCAGTGATGATCGGAGTATCGCAGCTCGGCGACCACATTCCATCCCTGCGCGCGAACCGCCTGAAAGAAACGTTCAGGCCGCGCGATGCCGGCGACTGCCACAACGCGCGCGCCGGCCGGCACGGGCGCCTCGCCTTCGCCGAGCGGTCGCAACGAGCCGAACGTCGTCTCCACTCTGAACGTCGTCTTCACGCCCAGCGCACTCGACACACGCACGGCATCGTCGGCCGTTCCTGACACGATGAGTGCATCGGCAACGCGAGCAGCGTCGAGGCCCTCTCGTAATCGGCCGGACGGCAGGACTCGCTCGTCGAGATCCGCAGGCGACACGAGCAGCAGATCGATCGTCCGCGCCAGCTGCACATGCTGAAACCCGTCGTCGAGGATGAACACCGTGCACCCGAAGCGCCGCTCGCCGAGGCGTCCAGCGAGATACCGATCTGGCGAGACGAGCACCGGTATACCAGGTAGCGCGCGAGCCAGCATCTGCGGCTCGTCACCGGATCGCGCGACGGGCTCGAGCACGCGCTCCGTATCACTCACGACGACGACGCCGTCTTCACTGCGACGACGCCCATATCCGCGGCTCAGGATCGCGGGCCGCTCGCCCATGTCGCGCAGCAATTGCGCCAGTGCGTTGACGAGCGGCGTCTTGCCACTGCCACCGACAACGAGGTTGCCAACACTGATAACGGGAGAATCGAGCTGCCGCCGTGCATGCGGACGCTGTTGATACCAGGAGCGCCGCAGACGTGCGACCCGCCCATAGACCGCACTGAGAACGCTCAATGGACCAGACGGAAAGGACGGACGACGGCGCGCGGGCCTTGAGGAGGCAGCAGCTCCGCGAGCACGTTGAGCGTCTTGTCCTTGGAACCGCGGTTTTCGTCCACCAGCGCGCGAGCGGCGGCCCCGAGGCGCAAGCGACGCACCGGATCAGCCATCAGGCTCACGACCGCGTCTTCCAGTTCGCGATCGGTGCGGACCTGAATCGCCGCGCCCTTGGTGAGAAACGCGTCGGCGATCTCGGCGAAGTTATCCATGTACGGACCGAAGATGATCGGCCGGCCGTGTACGGCGGGCTCGAGGATGTTGTGCCCGCCTGCCGGCACGAGGCTGCCACCGACGAACACCGCTGTCGCAATCTGATAGAGCTGCGCGAGCTCGCCGATGGTGTCGAGAATCACCGCGTCCACGCGCGGTTCCGAGTCGATTGGCAGATCACTGCGGCGCTTCGTGGACAGACCTTCGCGTTGGCAGAGGCGTTCGACGTCGGCGAATCGTTCCGGGTGTCGCGCGGCGAGGATCAGCAACGCGTTGTTGCCAGCCTGCGTCGTCCGCACGCGATTGAACGCACGGATGACGGCTTCTTCCTCGCCCTTCGAGGTACTGCCAGCCACGAACACCAGACGACCGGGCGAGATGCGGAAGAATCGCACGACACGCTCTCGGCCGCGACCCGGCGCGGTGGACGGATCGAGCGAGTCGAATTTCAGACTGCCGGTCACCGTGATGCGGCTGGCATCCGCACCAATCTTGCCAAGACGACGAGCGGTCTCTTCGCTCTGCACGCAGAAGCGATCGATGTCGCTGAGCACGCGACGCATGAACGGACGAATGATGCGATAGCGCGGGAACGATCGCGGCGAGATGCGTCCATTGACGAGCGCTGTGCGCACGTTGCGACGGCGGCACTCACGCAGCAGATTCGGCCAGATCTCGGTCTCCACCATCACGAAGAGACGCGGCTTCACGAGGTTCAGCGTCTTGCGAACGATGAAGGTGAAGTCGAAGGGGAAGTAGAAGACCGCGTCAGCATCGGAGACGCTCCGCGCCAGCTTCTGCCCCGACATCGTCGTCGTCGAGAGAAAGACGCGAAGTGAGGGATAGCGTGCTTTCAGTCCAGCGACGATCGGCCGCGCGGCGAGCACCTCGCCCACTGACACCGCGTGGACCCAGATCGATTCTTCAGCGTCGAGATTGAAGGACACAGGCAGGTAGCCGAGCCGCTGCCCGAGACTGCCGACGTACTTGTTGTGGCGCAGCGCCTGATACAGGAAGTACGGCGCGAGCGCGACGAGCGCGATCAGTGTCGCGACGCTGTAAAGGAGGTACACGCTAAGTTGTGGGAAATGTTGGTCTTACAATGCACG
>JBKPRH010000020.1:0-15392 GCA_046765795.1 Acidobacteriota bacterium
ACCTTGGCGTCGTTGCTCGATCGGGAGCCTTTAATGAAACGTCGGGTTGAGCTCACGTTCAGGAAGGCCTTCCCAGAAATCAAGTCGCTGACGATCGTCATCGAGGAAGAGAGCGGCGGCCGACCAGTCCATACACACAACTTTCGAAAGGGGACGTTTCCCGGCGAGCACGTGCATTGCCGCAATCCTCGCTGCCGGAATGGTGGGTATGCGGTCGGCCAGACATTGAGGTACGCAACCGCCAAGCGCGCGACTCATCTCGAGGAATCCCGACGCTGCCAAGGGTATGAAGGCTCACCCGAGGGAACCCCCTCTGGTCGTCCCTGCCGTCATTCGTTCAACACAGTTATCGATGTCGAGTTCCATTCCAATAACTGACGCGCGAGCGTCCCGCTCAGCAGGGAACACTATGGAACGTCGGAGGAGAGACCAGAGCGTCGTACGAATCATCGGCTATGGATGATCATCGATGACTTGCAGTCGCAATTGCGTGGTATGCGGCACGCCCTCGAATTCACACGCGAGAGCGTGGCTGAACGTCGACGGGACGTTGAGAGACTGCGAAAAGCGATCAATGAGGGACGCGAGGCGACCGACCGTACCGAGAGGACGTGACGTGCTTGTGACGATACACAGATCCCTCTAGCCCATTTTGGGCCATGTTGACCGGTGGGTAACTCTGACGATATGACGGTGGCGAACCGCGGTACGCGAGATGGAAACTCATGAATCGGACCGGATCACTGACAGTGCTGGCCGACGCTGCCGTCGCTGGCTTCCTGTCGCCGTTCTCTGCGGAGCCGCTCTCATCTCGCTCTCGTGTCATCAGTCGGCAGCGGATCGCGTTGCGACCGTCGAGGAGTCCACACGGACGCTCGCCGTTCGCCTAGGCTACGAGTTGGTCCGACGAAGCGCTCCGTTGACCGACGCGCTGCAACAACTCGCTGAGGCCGAACGAGCAAGACGCCGCGGCGAAGCGGGGATGGACCCGAGCGCGATTGGGGCCCGTTCTCTCGAGCGGTTCTCCGGTCTGTTTGCGGTGGCAATCGTTGATCGCGAGCAAGGGCTTCGATGGGCTCAGGCGCGCTCTCCGTCGTCACCATCGAGCGCAGATGTCCAGGCGATTGAACAAGCCTGCGACGCGGTTCTCCGTCGCCCTGTCCCGAATTCGCCGACGGTGGTCAATCGACATGACTTACAGGCCGGTGGATCCGGTTTCCTCATTGCCGTTCCCGTTCGCGACGACGGTCGTGTTATCAGCTTCGTAGTCGGCGTCTTTCACCCCGATGATTTTTTCTCCGCGACGCTGGACGAAGTTGTGAGCGCCGACTACCAATACCGCGTGCTCGAGGGCACTCGTGAGCTGTTTCGTCGCGGCGGTCCGGCGCCGTGGCGCGACGCATACTCGGCGCGAGCTGCGATTCCGTTCTTCAACGTCAGGTGGGAGGCGGAGATCTCACCACTCGTCGTCTCCCGCTCAGCGGAGCCACTCGCGGCAGTCGGCAGCGCAGAACGCTATCCAGGAAAACCTTGAGGACTGCTGGTGGAGACCAGGTATGACACAGCGAAAAATCTTAGAGAGCCGGGCACGTTGCACAGAATCTTTTGATGATCTCGACGACTCCGGTGTTCGTCGCACCCTCGGGACGCGTTTACCACCACAATGACGGGACGCTCGTCTCCGGCTCGGTCGGACCGGCCCCATGCAACTCACCTCCCATCCCCCGGCGGTTATGTCCAATCCCTCCGACGATCACGAGACCACGCGTGCAGTGGGATCAAAAGCTCGATTCACTGGGGGTGTCTCCGAACGAGAGATAGAGCTCCTGACGCAAGTACGCGACACGGAGACACTCCTGCGGGAAGTGCACCACCGCGTGAAGGGCAACCTCCAAGTGGTCGTATCCCTCCTCACCATGCAGGCCGGCACTTCAACCGATCCGGCGGTACGGCGTTCACTCGAGGAGGCGGCGACACGCGTTTCCACCGTGGCACTCGTTCACGCTGATCTTTCCGAAAGCGCCACGCTCGCGAGGGTTGATCTGGGCCAGTCTATTCGTCGCCTTGTGGCGAATGTGCAGCAGATCTTTGGCGAATCGGCGGCGACAGTTTCAGTGACGTTCAAGCTTGACGATTTGTCGCTGCCGACTGAGCTCGCCACACCCTGCGCACTGATCGTCAACGAGCTGGTCACGAATGCGTTCCGGTATGCCTTTAAGGGCTCGCACGAGCCACGCATCGAGATTCGCGCCGACGCACGCGACGGGATTGCGACCATCGTCGTATACGACAACGGACCGGGGCGCCCTGGGACGAGGAATCGGGATGAACCTCACGGGTTGGGTCTGAAGCTGATGAAGATGTTGGCTGTCAAACAACTGCACGGAGCCCTCACCGTGGCGACTTCCGCGATCGGCACTGAGTTTACGGTGACCTTCCCGTGCGAGAGCGAGGGCAGACATGGACGTCGCTAAAGTCATGATCGTTGAAGACGACGTGATCGTTGCTGAAGATCTCAGTCGCGCGCTGCGCGCCAGCGGATATGACGTGGCAGGGTATGCCGTGAGCGGGGACGAAGCCTTGGATCTGGCCCAAACCGTGACGCCCGATCTCATTCTGATGGATGTCTTTCTTAGCGACGGGCACGACGGCATCACTGTCGCGCGCACGATCACCGATTGGATGGACGTTCCAATCGTGTTCATCACTGCGTGCAGCACCGAAAAGATGGTCGAGGCTGCGGTAGGCGCCGGAGCTGCTGGGTACATCGTCAAGCCGTTTCAGTTTCGACAGGTGACTGCGGCCATCAAGGTGGCCCTGCAGAGACGTGAAGACCGCCGTCGAACCGCGAAGCCATCCCGCGCTTCTGAGACCGCTGGGCCGTTCGCCGCGCGGCTACAGCGTGCGCAGGCGTTGCTCTCCGACGATGCAGTGTGGACCGTCGGAGATGCACTTCACGGAGGTCCGAGAGGAATTCGGATCACCCGCCGCGAGAAAGAGATCATTCGAGGGTTGGTTTGCTGTCGCCGGCTCTCAACGGTCGCGATGGAACTTGGCATCAGCGTGCACACGGCCCGCAATCATCTCAAATCGATCTTTCACAAACTCGATGTGCACTCCCAGGATGAACTGCTGCAGTGCGTGATGCAAGACGATCAGGCCTGATCGAGGAAGCGCCGTTCTCATCGACCGTGCGCAGTGTGCGTATCACTCGCAGCGTAACCGTATGACACGAGCCATATCGGAGCCGTCCAGACGACGTCCTCGGTGGCTCCTCGTCCCTGCGTCACCTCGAGCAGGAAGTACTCATCAGCCGATCTCCGCTGGAATTGCGTGAACACGATCGTGCCGTTGCCTTTCAGATCGGTGCCAGACACTTCGCGGTCCGCTTCGAGCGCTCCGCCCACCTCATCGCGACGGAGGCTGACCCAGTAGGTCGCCGAAGGTTCATCGGGATCCGCGAGTCGGACTTCGATACGCAGGGGCGTTCCCTCCGTGATCGGCGCGAGGCTCCCGAGCGGGTGCCCGTTAATCGAGAACAGGACTTCCAGGTTCCTGTCGCTGGAGACATACACGCGCCTGTGCGTGATGGCGTCGGCGATGGCGGGTTCGGTGAGCGATCGAGCCAGCACGACTGTACGGCTGGCCGCTCTGCACTCCTGCCTTTCTCCCTTGCACGCTCGCGCCGCTACCGGCGCCAAACGGAAACCCGCGTTCAAGTAACGCAGATAGAGGAGCGTTTCTGCGCGTGGATCGCGTGGGCTCGCCTCATCACACGAGCCTCCGAGTAGCGGGAAGACGAACGCCGCCGGCAATTCACGAGGCTCATCGCCGCACGATTCGATGCTGCCAAAGAACCACTGATCATCGGCGGATGACTGTGCGGGCGCATGAACAGCGCCGATGAGCCACACCGTCGTGGCGAGTACCAGCTGATGTCGTCGCATGTTGGCCATAACCGCCCGTCGGGGCGACGCAGGTGGTATCGGTGCAAGAGTGCGCCTCGCACGTAGCCCAGATCAGGCTATATCGCCAGCTCGACACCAGTGACGATAACGCTGGCGAATGTCCACACCTCTGGTTGACGCTGAGACTCAGGCTGAGAGCGGCGCGCACATTCTCGTCGCTGGCGATCGCGACGACTCGTTGGTGCTGTGCGACATCTTGCGAAGTGAGGGCTACGGCGTCGTCCACGTCTACGACGGGTGGGCGGCACTCGAGCATGTGCGGCAGTTCTCGCCGGACGTCGTGCTCCTCGACCAATCGCTGACCGGTCTCGACGGCGTTGACGTTTGCCGGCTTACCAAAAGCGACCCCGCGACACGCCTCGTCCCGGTGATTGTGGTGTCTGATCCTGGCGTTCGTGACGAGCGGATCAAGAGTATTGAAGCGGGTGCTGACGAAATTCTCTCGATACCGATCGACGTTGGTGCTCTGACCGCGAGAATACGTTCGCTGGTCCGCGTGAAAAGATACACGAACGATCTCGAGCTCGTGGCGTCGGTAATGATGACGCTCGCCTCGATGATCGAAGCGCGTGATCGCTATTCAGAAGGTCACTGCCACCGCATGGCCAACTACGCGGCCGCTCTCGGACGCCGGATGGGCCTTGCTGGAAATGACCTCGAGGCACTTCGGCGCGGAGGGTTCCTCCATGACATCGGAATGCTGGCTATTCCAGACTCGGTGTTGCGAAAGGAGACCGCGCTCGAGCCGCACGAATACGAGTTGATTAAGTCCCACACGATCATCGGCGAATCGCTCATCGCCAATATGCGGTCGCTCCGACCGGTCAGGGTTATCGTCCGTCACCACCATGAGCGGCTGGACGGCTCGGGGTACCCAGACGGGATCAAAGGTGACGCGATCGCGCTGCCGGCGCAGATCGTCGGACTGGTAGACACCTACGAGGCGATCACCACGCCGCGGCCCTATCAGGCGGTGCGGTCGGGTGCTGAAGCGATCCAGATCTTGCGCGAACAGGCGATGCGAGGATGGCGCCGTCACGATCTTGTCGAGCACTTTGCTGGCCTCGTCCATCAAGTCAACGTCGCCACACGGCAGGAGACACACTATGAGCTGTACTGAGGACGCACCAGCACTGCCACTGCGGATACTCGTGGTGGAGGACGATCCGGTGAGCGCGCACATGGTCACTCACGTTCTGGTGCGGCATGGGTTCGCCGTCACGCACGCCGTGGACGGGCGAGAGGCGATCGAGATACTCGAAATACTGCCACCAGTAGCCCTGATGGTGCTCGACCTGATGCTCCCCTTGGCAAGCGGGTTCGAGATCGTCGAGCGAGCTCGCGCACTGCCGGCGTGGTCTAAGGTTCCCATCATCATGGTCACCGCCAAATCACAGGAGAGCATCGTCCTGCACGCCTTCGGCGCTGGCGTTGACGAATATCTCGTGAAACCAATTCGTCCGGCGGAGCTGCTTGCCAAAGTGCAGCAGCTGACCGGGCGAACCGCTGCCGCCTGACATCAGGGCGTCTATGAGTCGCCTCAGTACGGAGATGCCGCTACTCGGCACATTCCGCTACCGTCCCGTTCAAGTGGCGGCCGGTCTTGCCTCTGCTGCGCTCGGCCTCGTCGTCGTTGTGGCATGGCTGCTTCGATACGAACCGTTGATTCGTGTGCATCCACTGTTTCCGCCGATGCCTTATACGGTGGCGGTCGGTCTGTCGGCCTGCGGTCTGTCGCTACTGGCAGTCGCGGGAGGAAGGCGCACGCTGGCGCGAGTGGGCGCCGTCTCTGTGTCAGTGCTTGGCGTCGCCACCCTCGCGCAGCATGGCCTTGGCGTCGATCTGAATGTTGATGGACAGATCCTGGGCACGCTCGCCGCCGGCCTGCACGGACGGATGGCGCCAAGCACGGCGCTCAGCTTTGTGCTACTCGGGATCGGCCTGATCGCGGTGTGCGTGAACCCACAGCGCGGAGCCTTCGCGTGCGCACTCTGCGGGACAACCGTTGCGGCGCAGAGCGGTGTGTTCTTCTTGGCCGACGCTTTCGGATCGACACAAGGCTACAGCATCGTCGGAAGTGGAAGTGACATTGCCCCTCATGTCGCCGTCGGCCTCACCATTGCGGCCATTGGCACGATCGCCACGGCCGGGCATCCCACCGACTCGACGAACACCGGCGTGCCGCCGTGGTTGCCCCTGCCAATCGTTCTCGGCATGGCGCTCATCTCGGTGTCTCTCTGGCAACAGTCCTCTTCAGATCGGCGCGCCACGACGACGGGCGTCACTCTCCTGCGCGCTGAGCGGATCGGCGCGGAGATCAATCGTCGAGCGTTGCCGCTCGTATCGTCGTTGGTGCGGTTGGCGAACGTGTCGGAGCCGGGCCGAATGCGCGACGCCCGCATTGAGCCACGAACCGCTGCAGTCCTCGACCTCGAGCGATTTCCAGGTTTGTATGGCATAGCGCTCGTCGATCGTGAATCGAGTGAGGTCTGGAGTGAAACCCGCGACCGGGCACTGCCTTCGCCGCCGCTGCTGAAGATGATTTCCGAGCGTCATGGGCACACGACGGAAGTAGAGCGTTCGCGTGCCGAGCTCATTGACCATGTGGAGATCGGATCCGGGACGTATGGTTTCGTCATACGTGTGCCTGTGTCACAGGATGACGGGGTGCGGGCGGTGCTTGGGTTGTTCCGCTATCAAGACTTTTTCCAAGCAGCCATTGGTGAGGACATCGGCACGGACTATGACGTGCGTGTCTTTGGACAGGAGGGCGAGATTTACCGCCTCGGTCGGGCGAGGACGGACGCGGCCGAGATCACCGCGACGGCCACTATTCCATTTCTCGGCACGGTCTGGCACGCACAAATCTGGCCGCGCTCCACAGTCAATCCAAGTGGTTCGCTGGCCAACCGCACGTTGATTTTTGGTCTGCTGTTCTCGGGACTGGTTGGATGGACGGTGCAATTGGGGCAGCGGTCGGCTCAGCGCGGGAATCAACTGACCCGCGCGATCGCTGACCGCGAAGCGGCACAGGCGGCCTACGTGGCGAGTGAGGTCCGCTTTGGCCAAATCATCGATGCCGCAGCGGACATCATTTATCGAACTGATGCGATCGGCCGGTTCATCTTCGTGAATCCGGCGGCCGTTCGAGTCTTGAAGTGGTCCAGAGACGATCTCATCGGACGCGAGTACCTTTCGCTGATTCGCCCCGATTACCAGGAGACCGTACGTGCCTTTTACCAGAAGCAGGCGCAGGAGAGCATTTCAAGCACGTACTTCGATTTTCCAGCGGTCGCGGCTGACGGACAGGAGGTGTGGATAGGGCAGCATGTGCAGCTGCTGACCGACGCCGAGGGCATCATCGGCTTCCAGGCTGTTGCCCGTGACATCAGCGGCCGGGTCCGCCTCCAGAACGAGCTCCAGCAGACGCGTGATGCGGCACTCGAAACTGCTCGTGTGAAGTCGGAGTTTGTGGCGAGGACGAGCCACGAAATACGGACCCCACTCAACGGGATCCTCGGGTTCTCCAACCTGCTTGTGGGAACGTCGCTCGATGAGGAGCAGCGCACGTACACGGAAGGACTAAGACTGAGCGCCGATGCTCTTCTCGCCATCGTCAACGACATTCTCGACTTTTCGAAGATCGATGTTGGCATGCTTCGTCTGGAATCGGTGCCCTTCGATGTGCAGACGACCATCGATCACGTGGTCGTCGTCATGGCGGAGGCCGCGAGACGGAAGGAGATCGGCCTCGAATTGCACGTCGAGAGCGGATTGCATCGGCGGGTCATCGGCGATCCAAGCCGGCTCCGACAAGTACTCACGAACCTGATAGCCAACGCAATCAAGTTCACCGATCACGGAGTCGTTACGGTCAGCGTCACGACGGCCTCTCAGACCGAGCGCGAGGTGATGGTGGCGTTTACTGTGAACGACACTGGAATAGGTATCGACGCGGAGACGCAACAGCGGTTGTTTCAACCGTTTGTGCAGGCCGATGGTTCGTCGAGCCGGCGTGGTGGCACGGGACTGGGTCTGGCGATCTCACGCCAGCTCGTCGAGCTCATGGGCGGTTCAATCGGCGTGACGAGCACGCCTGGAGACGGCGCGACATTCTCGTTCTGCGCGCGATTCGAGAAGGATCGTCAGGTGCCTGCGCTCGATCGCGGTCGAGATGTAGATCTCGCTCGCTTGCGGTTGCTGATTGTCGTCGATTCGCCATCGTTCCGCGAGGAACTCATGAACGACGTGGCCGCGTGGGGAGCCACAGCGACATGGACACAGACGGGCGATGATGCGTTGAGATCGCTGCGGCAGGGAGCAGCCGAAAAGGCGCCGCACGACGTCGTGATTCTCGGGCTGGTGCATCCTCAGGAAGACGCACTTGCGGTTGCTCGCCGGATCAAAGCAGATCCGTCGCTGACGTCAGTCAAGGTGGTGCTCATCCCGCTCAAGGGGATGCTCGGCGATGCGACAGCCGCCCGCGAGATCGGCGTCGAGGCATATCTCCCGAGGCCAGTTCGCGGCGCCGAGTTGCTTCGGTGCGTGAGTTCGATAGTCGGCGACGGAGTACACGCATCCGAATCGTTAGCCGGACGGAGTCCGCGGCTCGTGACGCGATACACCCTCGAGGAGCGGCGTGCAGGTCCGCTTGGGCGCGTGCTCGTCACCGACGACACGCCGGTAAGTCGCCAGGTGACGAAGCTGCAAATCGAGAAGCTCGGGTACGACGTGGACACGGCAGCTGACGGCGCCGAAGCGGTCGATGCTGCAGCGCGCGCCAACTACGACCTGATTCTGATGGACTGTCACATGCCGGTGATGGACGGGTATGCGGCGACCGAGGAAATCAGACAACGAGAACAGGGCGGACGCCGTACACCGATCGTTGCTTTCACAGCGAGCGTCGCGTCGTCAGGCCGCGACCGATGCTTCCAAGCGGGCATGGACGATTTCATCGAGAAGCCGATTCGCAGCAGCGAGCTGATCGACGTGCTGCATCGGTGGGTGCCGCAAACACCACGGGCAGCCAGAACGCGTGACGATGCCATTCGCGATCACGAGGCCACGACGGACGTCGTTGACCCAGGAGTCCTCAAAGCCTTGCGAGACGAACTCGGTCCGAACGCGTTGGACGACATGATTCAGATCTTTCTCGAACACGCCAACACCACGATCACAACGATCGAGCAACGCTCCGCCGATGGCGCCGTCGACGACATTGCGGCAGAAGCCCACCGCTTGAAAGGTTCATCGCGCCTCCTGGGATTCACACAGATTGGTGCGCTTTGTGTGGTACTCGAGGAGTCAGCGGCTCGACACGACATTGCTCATCGAACGACTGTGGTGACGCGACTCAGGGAGGCATACGTAGACGTGTGCCAATGGCATCGTGCGCAGAGCATCGCGCGATTGTGATGCCGCATGCACGGGAAGAACCGAAATGATTCGACGATCGAGTCGTCGATCTTGATGACGCTTCGATCGTCCTTGCCCGTGGCCGGGTAACAGCGTGATCGCACCCGAGCTACGTCCAGCCCGAGGAGCCATTTCAAAGTCAAAGGTCAAAAGGCAAAGGTCAAAGGTCACCTTTGCGACTCAGTGACTTGTGACGACGCCTTTTAGAGAATGGCGCTCTTTGCGTCATTATCTCTACATGTCCGGCACCGAGAGCGGGCTCAACGAGACTTCATTGCGGCAGCGCTTGAAGCGCGAGACCGCGGCCGTGCACCGGCACCTCGAGGCCGAGCTCGGGCTGCTCGATCCCAGCCTCGACGTGCATCGGTATGTCCGCGTGCTCGGGGCGTTCTACGGCTTCTACGTCCCCGTCGAGATCGACGTGACGCGGCTCGTCGCTGCGGAATTGCCGCTCGGGTTTCCGTTGCGCGCGCGCGCCGAGCTCATCGAGCGCGATCTCCTGGCGCTCGGCCGGTCTCCCGCGGATCTCACGGGGCTCCCCCTATGCAGTGACCGACCGGAGCTGTCATGCGTCGAGGATCTTGCCGGTTGTCTGTACGTGCTCGAAGGCGCATGTCTCGGGGGACAGGTCCTCAGCCCGCTGTTGCAACGGCGACTCGGCCTTGCGAAAGCGAGCGGTGCTGCCTTCTTCGCCGGCGACGAGGAGGGGACACTGCACCGATGGACCGTCATCGTGGCATGGCTCGACGGACTGCCGCGCACTGGTGCATCAAGCGCAAAGATCATCAGTGCTGCGACGGCGACCTTCGATGCATTCGCGCGATGGGCGGCGGTGGCTCGAGAGGGGTTGCCGTGGTCGATCTGAACGATTGTGATCGCGAGCCGATCCACATTCCTGGAACGATTCAGCCCTTCGGTGTGCTCTTCGCGTTGGACGAGGCGATGCACGTCACGCAGGTCAGCGAGAACGTGAGCGACCATCTCTCGCTGGGCGTCGACGCCGCTCTCGGCCGGCCGCTCTCAGAGATCGTCGATCCGGCCAGCGCCGAAGAAGTGCGTTCGGTGCTGCGCGAACAGCGCTGGCACGACGCGAACCCGCTAAGCATCGGCGCGGGCGGGAAGCGATTCGACGGAATCGTTCACCGATACGAGGGCGCCGCGATCCTCGAGCTCGAGCCAAACCCCGAGACTTCGGAGGAGCGTTCGATCCATCACCCGTTCCGCGCGGCGCTCCTGCGCATGCAGCGCGCGAGCACGCTGAGCGAGCTCGCGGAAATCATCACTCAGGAGATGCGGCGAACGACCGGATTCGAGCGCGTCATGTTCTATCGATTCCACGAGGACGGCAGCGGCTCGGTCGATGCCGAAGCGAGGGATGCGGTGCACGAGCCGTATCTCGGCTTGCACTATCCCGCGTCCGACATCCCCGCGCAGGCACGCAGGCTGTATCTCGAGAACTGGTTGCGTCTCATCTTCGACGCCCGCGAGAAGCCAGCGCGGATCGTTCCGGCCCTCCGACCCGACACAGGAACGCCGCTCGACCTCAGCTTCTCGGTCCTTCGAAGCGTCTCGCCGATTCACATCCAGTACATGAAGAACATGGGCGTTCGCGCGTCGATGAGCATCTCGCTCATCGTACGGAATCAGCTGTGGGGGCTCATCAGCTGTTTGAACCACACTGGTCCGCGTCGCGTCTCGCACCGGATGCGATCGGCATGCGAGTTCATGGGCCGCCTGGCCTCGCTTCAGATCGCCTCGTTCGAGGACCGCGAGCTGATCGCGTTGCGCGCATCCCGCCGCGCGACGGAGGACGCGTTGCACGGCGCGATGAAGGAGGCCACAGGCAGCGTACTCGCAGCCCTCGTCGCTCGGCCCAGGGCGCTGATGGACCTGGTCGACGCCGGTGGGGTCGCCGTCGTGGAGAACGGAGAGGCCGTCACGTGCGGCGCCGCGCCGCCGGCCGACGTCATCCACGCGATCGCGCGCTGGCTCGAAGAGAGGGGCGATCTCAGGCCGTTCGCTTCCGCATCTCTCGGAGTCCACTTTCCGCCGGCGCTCGCGGCGAGCGACGTCGCAAGCGGTCTGCTCACGTTCGCGCTGCCAGAGGCTCGCCTCATGTGGTTCCGGCCCGAGGTCATCCAGACGGTCAATTGGGGTGGCGATCCGACCAAGCCTGTCGAGGCGGAGGACGGCAAGCGCTTGCGCCCGCGCCACTCGTTCGCTCTGTGGAAAGAGGAGGTGCGCGCACGCTCCCGTCCGTGGACGCCGAGCGATCTCGAGGCCGCCGACGAGTTGCAGCGCCGCGCCACAGAAGTGGACATCGAGCGTCGTCTCACCAGCGAGCAACGCGCCGTGCGCGCGCGCGATGAGGTACTCGCGGTCGTGTCCCACGACCTGGGGAACCCACTCTCCGTTATCCTGCTCGAAGCCGCTCACCTCTTGGGCCACTTGCCGGAGACCGGGGACCAGCGCACCCGCACATTGCGTCAGTCCGTGGAGCTCATTCGGAGATCGACGACGCGGATGAAGGCGTTGATTGAAGATCTCCTCGAGCTCGAGAGGCTTGGGGCGAAGAGTTTTCCGCTCGAGGTTCAGCCGGTGGAGAGCCGCGATCTACTCGAGGATGCGCTGACCGACGCGCAGCCGCTGGCGGATGCCAAGCACATCTCCCTCGTCCTGGATCTGACCGATCCACCGACGATCGACGCCGACCCGCACCGCATCTCGCAAGTGCTCTCGAACCTGCTCGGCAATGCGATCAAGTTCACCCCCGAGGGTGGGACTGTCACACTTCGCGCGCGGCCGCGCGACAGAGCGCTCTCGGTCACGATCGCGGATACGGGACGCGGGATCGCTCCGGAAGATGTCGCGCACATATTCGATCGCTATTGGCGACCGAAGCGATCGGACGGAGAGGGAACGGGGCTCGGGCTCTACATCGCGCGGGGAATCGTGGAGGCGCATGGCGGACGGGTGTGGGCGGAGTCTTCTCCCCAAGGGTCGACCTTCGTCTTCACCTTGCCGCTCGATCCGCGCCGCGACTGAGCGCTCACGCTCGCGAAGTATCCTTAGCCAGGATGGAGGTTAAGCTGTCCTGGCGTCCACGCGTACTGCTTGCCGACGATTACCCTGACTTGGTGGAAGCCGTCAGCCGTTTGTTGGCACTGGACTGCGAGATCGTAGGTACCGTCGCAGACGGTCGCGCACTGCTGCAGACGGCGCAGCGACTCCGGCCTGACGTGATTGTGCTCGATGTGAACCTCCCGAACGTTCACTCACTGCAGGCGTGCCGCGAGATCATGCGCGTGAACCCAACGACGAAAGTGATCATCTTCACGGCGATGGGCGACCCGGCCGCCAGCCAGGCGTTCTTCGAGGCGGGAGCAGCTGCCTTCGTGTCAAAGGCGGCGGCTGGAGACCTGCTGTTGGCTATCAAGCGACTGTGTATGGACCGAGGTTGACGGTTTCAAAACTCGATCATCACCTTGATGGCTTCACGGGCATTCATCGCACGATAGCCATCGGGGACACCATCGATATTCGTGACGCGATCGAACACCAGGCCGGGCTCGATTCGAGTTTCCAGCACGTCGGGCATGAGATCGTGCATGTAGGCGCGTACCGGCGCGGGGCCGCCGGCGATGGTGATGTTGGCGTAGAACGTCGGCTGCGCATGCGGGATCGTCGTCTCTTGAGGAACCCCAACGCGGCCGACTGCACCGCCCGCGCGTGCAATGCTCACGGCCGTGCGCATCGACTCTCCGTGCCCGACGCACTCAAGCACCGAATGGGCACCGAGCCCGTCCGTCAGCTCGCGGACACGCTCGATCGCAGCGTCACCACGCTCGCTGACGACATCAGTCGCCCCGAACTTGCGAGCCAAGGTAATACGGTCTGCGTGACGGCCGAGCATGATGATTTGCTCGGCACCGAGACGACGGGCGGCAATGACGCCACAGAGACCCACCGCGCCATCGCCAACCACGGCGGCAATCTTGCCCGGCTGCACGTTCGCCCGCAGCGCCGCGTGATGGCCGGTGCCCATCACATCGGAAAGCGTCAGAAGCGATGGCATGAGCGCGTCGTCAGGGCTGACCGGGAGCGCCACCAACGTTCCGTCCGCCAGCGGGACGCGAACGGCCTCGCCCTGGCCGCCATCGAGCTCGGTGCCGCCCCACCATCCACCGTGCAGGCAGGACGTCTGTAGCCCCTGCTGGCAGAATTCGCAGGTGCCATCTGACCAGGCGAATGGCGCGACGACCAGATCGCCCTTCTTCACCGTTCGTACATCGGCGCCGATGGACTCGACGACGCCGATGAACTCGTGGCCCATGCGGTTCCCGGTGTCGCTTGTCGGCATCGAGTTGTACGGCCACAGATCACTGCCGCAAATACACGCTCGTGTTACCCGAACCAGGGCATCAGTCGGCGCGACGATTTTGGCGTCGGGAACGGTCTCGACGCGCACATCGTGCACGCCGTACATCACAGTCGCTCGCATTTGATTCCTTCAGTCTCGGCCCCATGCCGGTTATCTGCTGTACTGCTCGTCAGTGACGTGTTCCATCCACTCGACGACTTCGCCGTCGAGCATCTCGGCGATCGCGATGTGGGTCATCGCGGTGGCTGTGATCCGCTCTTCGTAATCTCCACGACTGTTGCTCCAGCCTTTATCTACTGCGCGCGCACTTCGGTGACGTCGCCGTACCAGTACGCTGCGGTCACACCGCCGTTCATGAGGAAGTCACTGCCCGTGATGAAGCCTCCATCCGGTCCCATGAGCAGCGCGCCGACGGCACCAACTTCGTCCGGCGTCCCGGCCCGTTTGGCCACCGATCCTTCAATCATGCGGCGGTACCCGTCGCCCCGCGGTCCCGAGAGTTCGTCCTTGGCGAGCGGAGTCATGACGATCCCCGGGCTGATCGTATTGATTCTCGCGCCGCGCTTGCCCCAGTGCACAGCTTCGGCCATCACGCGCAATGAGTTTGCGCGCTTCGAGAGCTTATAGGCGTGCAACGAGTCCTTCACCTGGTCGAGTTGGAGAAAAGGCAGCTTCAGCAGTTCCTACGTTGGCGTCCAGGCGTTGAACTGTTACGGCGTGTCTTGACGAGACACAGGGCGCCTATTGCACGGCGCCGAAGCCGCCCGAGCCGAGGAACGTGTAGTACACACCGACCGTCGAGCGTGCCTGCGTCTGGTCTGGCAACTCGAGATAGTCGGAGCTGCGGCCGGCCAATTGATAGGTGACGCCGAGAGCGTGCCGTCCAACAACACGGAGGGCGAGCCAGGCATCGCCGACGAAGATCAAATCACGCTGGCCGGTACCAAACCCTCCGAGCGTGCTGATGTAGTACTGCCGCGCCGTCAAATCCAACGCCGCTCGGCGACCGGCGATCAATCGCAGGTTCGCGAGTCCCTGCGGCGCGACGCCGTAGTGGTCGTTGGGCTCCACCAACCGCTCCTCTGAAAACGCCGCGACATAGCCGACGCCGACAAGCCCCGAACTCTGCACCACCAGCGAGCGGGAAAGAGGCGCTTGCAGCGTGGTACCGAACGAGAACGACGTGCTGGAGAAGCGAAAGTCGTGCGGTGCGAAGTAATCGTAGGTGCCATACAGGCCCCAGAAGCCCGCGCCTCGTCCCGATCCGTAGTCGGCCCCGGCAATCAAACCACGCGTTGACAGATGCTCCAGCCCCTCGCCCGAGATGCTGGTCTCGATTCTGAAGTAGTCGAACGGGCGCTCGTGGCGATACTCGGGGCTTCCTGGATACCCGTAGTCGATCGACAGCGCGACGCGCGGCTGATCGAGTGCGAGCGAAGACACCGCTCGTGAGTCGTCCGCCGTAATCGCGGTGACGCCGAACTGAACGCGGATATCAGAGAAAGGCACGGCGTCCGGGCGGCGTGGTCCCGCAGGATTGCCGACGATGAGGTGATTGAGGCCGGTCGGCGGAGAGACGAGCAGCGATGCCAACGTGCGCCAGACACCTGGTCCTTGATCCGCAC
>JBKPRH010000021.1:0-5823 GCA_046765795.1 Acidobacteriota bacterium
ACTGGGATCTCTACAAGCGACCGAATGGTGAGGAGTGGCTCACGATCTCGACGCAGCTCGAGGATCCTCAGTATCTGCGCGGCGCAAGACTGACGGCGCCGCTCTTCAAGAAAGAACCCAACGGCAGCAAGTGGGATCCCACACCGTGCTCGTCGAAGTGGTGAGCAGGGCAAGGTCAAAGGTCAAAGGTAAGGAAGATGAGGCTGATCGTTGGCGTATTGATCTCGTGTGTGTTCGTCGCGAGCCCCGCGTTCGCGCAAGTCGATCTCACCGGCACGTGGCAGCGCGTCGGACAGAACGACAACGGCAACGCGCGTGAACCAGTCGATCTCCTGGGCATGCCGCTCAGCGCCGATGGCCGGGCGAAGGCGCTCAGCTACGACATCGCTGCGCTCTCCGCGACCGAGCGTCAGTGTCAGATGTATCCGCCGTTCTACGCGCTCGTGGGTCCGTTCCCGCTGCAGTTCGTCATGGTGCCAGACCCCGTCACGCAGAAGCTGCTCGCGTGGAAGATCCTGGGATGGGGCGATCGCGACGAGACGATGATCTGGATGGACGGACGGCCGCATCCGTCGAAGTTGGCGCCGCATCCGCATGGTGGCTTCACCACCGGCGTGTGGGAGGGCGATACGCTCACCGCCGTCACCACGCACGCCAAGCTCGGCGACATCAAGCGTCACCGCGGCTTCAGCAGTGATCGGGCGACGCTGACGTATCGCTTCAACAGACACGGCGACATTCTCACCGTCACCGGTATCCTCGAGGACCCGGTGTACCTGGCGGAGCCGTACGTGTTGACCGAGAACTTCCGCCTCACGGCAAACCCGAACAACTTCCCGTTGACGGCATGCGAGCCGATCGAGGAGCTCCCGTCACTGCACGAGAATCCCGCGCTCGTACCGCACTATCTGCCGGGCAAGCATCCGGCGATGAACGAGATGACGCAGCGGTACAACATCCCGCTCGACGCGGTGCTCGGCGGACCCGAGACGATGTATCCGGAGTATCGGAAGAAGCTGAAGGACAAGTACGTGATGCCGCCGCCGTGCAAGGAACAATGCGGCGCGCCTCCTGGCGCTGCACTGCCACCACAAGGTGGCGCGCCAGCACAAGGTGGCCGCGGTGCTGGAGCTCCAGCACCGGCTGGCCGCGGTGGAGGCGCAGCTCCCGCCGGTCGTGGTGCCGGCGCCGCACCGCGTCCATGATTCGAGGTCGTCTTATCGTGTGAAGTGAAACCGTTCTTCCCGTCAAAGAGGTGAGCCATGCTGCAACAGCTCAAGGCGACGTCTCAGCGGGTCCTTGAAGGGTCAGTCCTCGAACCGAACCCGAAATATCGAACGGCGATTGGAGTCCTTGGTGTCGCGCTGCCGCCGGCTTTGCTGGTGTGGGCCATGGATGCCGGAGTGCAAAGTTCTATCAGCGCCTATTACTACACGGCGGGGCGCGACTGGTTCGTCGGCACGTTGTGCGTCATCGGCGTGTTCCTGGTCTTCTATCAGTACCGGCCGCAGCGCCGCGAGATGAGAGAGTCGCGACACGCCGTGCAATCAGGCCGTGCCGACTCGTACCTCGGGAAAATTGCTGGCCTTGCGGCGGTGCTCGTCGCGCTACTCCCCACGACGCCACCGGCCGGACTGACGCAACCGCCGATCATCGGCGCCGCGCACGGGGCCGCCGCCCTGGTAACGTTCGCGACACTCTCGCTCTTTCCCTTGCTGCTGTTCAGCCAGTCGAGCAAGAAGGCGAGTCTCTACAAAGCCTGTGGCTGGCTGATGCTGGCATGCATCGCGCTGATCGGTCTCTTCGCCCTCTCGCCTGACACGCTGCGACAGGCGTTGGCGCCGTGGCGCCCTGTTCTGCTGCTGGAATGGACGCTCATCTGGACCTTTGGGTATTCGTGGTTCGAGAAGGGCCGCGAGATGATGACAGGGCGGCCCGAAGCGGCAGCAGTATCCGTGTGAACGCTGGAGTGAGGCGCGCGCGCCTCACTACTTCTGTGACGTCTGCTTCGAATAATCGATGAAGCCTTGTTCCTTGCACTTGTCTTCGGCATAGGGTGCGTCGGCCGGCATCACCGGTACGTCCCGTCCAGTGGCCTTGCCTTTCAAGTACAGCGGGTCCTCGACCTCCCACTCGCGCGCAAGCTGAAAGGTCTTCGGATCCAGCGTGAAGCGCTCGACGACGTGCATCTGATCGCTGTGGCGGACCGATCCGTTCAGGACACCCGGGAGGAAGCCAACGGTATCGATGACGAGCGTGTCGCCTTCCCAGCGGCCCGTGGAATGACCCGCGCGTGACAGCTTCACGTTCGCCGGATGCTGCTTCAGGTTCATGTGGACCGTCCGCTTCAGATTCATCTGGCCGTACTCGATGACGATCGTGTCGCGGTTCTGCGTGATCCGGTTGACGGGGCCGTCAAACGTCCAGTCGAAGATGATGCTCGTCGTCTCGCACCTGAAGCGGGGATTGTCCTGCTGTGTAAACGCGGCAGCCTCTTTCTCGCCACGTTCGGTGAGCTCGGTGCCGCCATAGGTTCGAGGGCCTGCCGCGCCACGTCCCCGACCGGCTGCCGCGGCCGGAGCCGCGGCGCCACCTGCGCGTGCCTGACGCTGCCCGACGTCCGGCGCCTGCTCGGGGAGCGCGCTGAGACGCACCATGCCGCCACCGACGCCACGCGGATTCGCCATCACTGTCTGTTCAGGCGCCCAGTCGCCAGTGATGTTTGGCTCGCCGCTCGGCCGCCGCGCCGTGCGGTTCAGATTCCCTTGCTTGATGGGGCCGCGGACTTCCTTCACCTCGCCGGTGGACGCCTTGACGTACTGCCCGTAGCGGTCCATGCGCGAGCCGTTCGCGAACACGATCGTTTGCAGATAGCACGACGCCACGTCCGCGCGATCGGGCGACGCGGTGATGTCAACCACGGCGCCTGACTTGAACAACTCCGGCGACCAACCGGAACGTCGCAGCACATGCGCCGATCGCATCTCACATCGGTGCTTCATCACTTTGCCGTCCGGCTCGGTGGTCTCGAAGTACAGCCACCCGTGCGGGTTCAGCATTTCGATCTTGGTCAGCCTGGCACCGGTGAACGACACGGTCTTGGCCAATTCGAATGTGCCCGGGCCGTGATGCGCGAACGCTGGCGCGGCGAACGCGATGGCTGCGGCCAACAACAGGGTCGATCGAAGCATCTCTCCTCCTCGTAAGCCCAGGCCCAGTGCCTGGGCCGCCTACTTCACCGACGCCAATCCTTCCGCGCACGAGAACTCTCGCAACTCGTCGTTCGGCGCGGACACTTTACGATAGGTGCGAACCGAGGTGAAGGGTTCGAGCAGCGCTTTCGGATCCGTGACCGTGATCCGATCCTCGAGGACGCCAGGCGACGTGAACCTGATGCGCTCGCGCACGGTGAACCGATCGCTGTGCGGCGAGAAGGTGTCGAACAGCGCGTCCTCGCGAATCGCCACGGTGTCCACGACGAGCGTGTCCCCTTCCCAATGGCCGGTGGAATAGCCGGCGAACGTCGGATCGTCGAGCACTTTCTGCGACGGCTTGCGGCCGTCGAGATAGATCCGCCGGTACACGTCGTTCAGCTCGCCGTACATCGTGATCTTGTTTTTCGTATGCTGCACTTCCATGCCGTAGGTCATCGACATCATATTGGGCATGCCGGCCGAGACACACCTGGCGTTGGGATCGAATTCACTCGATCCGGCCATGCGCGATTTCCGAATGACTTCCCATTTAGCCAGGTACTCAGGCTTGAGTTTCGGCGCGTTGTCCGGCCGGCCCTCGCGTCCGTCAAGAACCAATACCGGTCGCGGCGGCGGCACGGCGCCGGCGCCCGTCCCTGCCGACGGCGACGGCACCACCGTCGCCGGCGGATTCGCCGCGGCGCGAGCGCGTGCCTGGCCAAACGGGTCGATCGGCGAGTACACGCCGGTGAAGTCAGGCGTGGACGCCCCCTGCGCGCGAAGCGATGACGTCGATACGAAGAGCAGGCACAGGAGCGCCGAAGAAAACACCGTCACGTTCTTCGACATGATGTTGTTCCTCACTGCGCGCGCGCACGCGCGCCGATTACTGAGCCGCCGGGGGCGTCTGCTGCCCGACTACCGTGCCATCAGCGCGCCTGACGCGCGTGAGCAGGCCGGTGCGGGTGCCGTCCTTCGCCGGGCTGAAATCCACGGTAATCGTCTCGCCGGCTTTGAGCGTGGTCCTCGACCAACCAGCGCGGACCAATTGGCCTGGTGTGCGGCCTTCGATCTCCCACTGCACCTTGCCGCCGTTGCCGTCGTCAACCGACAGAAAGATCCACACGTGCGGGTTCGTCCACTTCCATTCCGTGACCGTGCCCGTGAGCACCATCACCTTATCGCCGTCGAAGGCCGAGTTGCTGTGGTGCGCGAAGGCAGACGTCGCCGCCAGCAGTACCGCGATGACATACGACCCGATTCTCATATGTGATCCCTCCGCGATGGCGCCGTGACATTAGCACGGTCAGGAGTCCGCTGCCGATCTAGTCGGTGGTATCGTACACGCCCGCCCATCATGGCAAGCCTTGGTCATCTGGCGGTCGGCGTTGCTGCCGCGCGACTCTATAGACAGGACGTTCCGGAGCAGCGAGCGCCGCTTGCGTCAATCCTTGCGTGGTCGGCGTTGTCATTCCTGCCTGACGCCGACGTCATCGGATTTCAGTTCGGAATTCACTACGCCGACGAATGGGGCCACCGCGGCGCGTCGCACTCATTGATGTTCGCGGTCGCTGTCGGTGTCGCAGTCGGCCTGTTCGCACCACTGTTCAAACGGCCCGCGCTGCGGACGGCGATCGCGGCCATTCTGGTGGTCGCGAGTCATCCGCTCCTCGACACACTGACCAACGGCGGACTTGGCATCGCGCTGTTCTGGCCGTTCGATCACACCCGCTATTTCGCACCCTGGAGACCGATTCCAGTGTCGCCGATCGGGCTCGGGTTCTTCTCACCGTACGGGATGTTCGTCGCGCTCGTCGAGATTGTGGTGTTCTCGCCGCTCTTCTGGTTTGGTCTCACACGGCGCTCGTTTGCGCCCACGCCGTGTCGTTAACGTCGGCGTTGCGCCTACACATCAGGCGTTCGCGCCTGCAAGGGTGTTCACCGCTTCGCGAGCGCCGAGCCAGAGCCACAGGCCGGTGAGCAGCACAGAGGCGCCGACGATCGCCTCGCCCTGGAACGCCGATTCCGACATCCATCGCAGCGCGGGCAGACCCATCCGCGCTTGTGGCGCAACCACCATCCACAATCCTGCTGCAGAGACGACGATGCCGATGAGGCGAACAGGCATTGAGTACGGATCGAGGTGCTCGCCCATCCGCCTGGGCTCGGCTGCGTTCTCGTGGTCGCTGTCGGCAAAGCAGTCGTTGACGATCGCGCCGACGAATCCATCGTCGGTCGTGTTGCCCGCGGTCGCGAACATGGGAATGAGGCCTGTGTAGAACGTCACGAAGGTCGTGACGAATACGGCCGGATCGGGAACGGCCAGCAGAGACGCGATGACCGGCGACATGAACACACCGGCGCCGCCCGGGATGCCTGGCGATTCGAGTCCAAGAATCATCACCGGAGGGATCAGCACCGCGATCTCGGTCATCGTGATCGGCAGACCGAGAAGGCCGCACGTTGATACCGTGACCAGCATCACGCCCATTGTCGCGACGTTCTTGTTCAGCACCGTGCCGAGTACGATCGAGGCACGTGCGACCTGCGGCCGCAAACCGAGATCCCGTTCGGCGGAAATGAGATTCACCGGCAGCGTGTCGTACGAGCCTCCCGTGCCGAAGCCAGT
>JBKPRH010000022.1:0-4273 GCA_046765795.1 Acidobacteriota bacterium
CACCATGGACGGTCGGCAGTACCTGGTGTTCGCGGCCGACGATACGCGCTACGCCTACACACTGCCGCGTTAGAACCATACTCGCTGTGAGGGCAGGACGATGAACCGACGGGACTTTCTCGTATCGTTGCCTGTTGTGGCGTCATCGGTGAGCCTTGCCGGCGCACAAAGCGCTCCGGCAGGAGCCCCGGCGACGGCCAAGACCGGTCGCATCAAGCACGGAGCTACGCGCCAGCTGTTCGGGGCCAATCGCCCGCTCGAGGACTGCTTCCGCCTCGGCGCTGAACTCGGGTTCAAGGGATTCGATTTCATCAGCAACCCGGCGGACTGGCCGTTGCTCCGGAAATACGGGCTGACGGGATCGCTGCACCGAATCAGCTTCGGCGGAGGCATTTCGGGCGGCCGGCCGCCAGACGGTCCCCCCGGATGGGAAGCCATCGGACTGAAGGGCGAGGGCACGGCGCCATACCTCGCGGCGCTGCACGAAGGGATCGATGTCGCCGCTGCCAACGGCTTTCCGAACATCCTCCTGCAGGCGGGCGCCCGGAGTGCGACGCTGTCATACGAGCAGGGCGCCGACAACGCCGTCGCATTCTGTAACGCGGTCAAATCGCATGCGGAGGACAAGGGCGTCACCCTTTGCATCGAATACCTGAACCCCAAAGGGCTGCAGAGTCCGCTCAACAGCATGTTCGACCACATGGCGTGGGGCGTCGACGTGCTCAAACGCGTCGGTTCTCCACGAGTGAAGATCCTGTACGACATCTATCACGCGCAGATCTCGGAGGGGTACATCGTTCAGACCATCCGCGACAACATCCAGTACATCGGCCACATTCACACCGGCGGCGTTCCTGGCCGCCACGAACTGGATGAGACGCAGGAGCTCAACTATCGCTTCATCGCCCAGGCGATCGCCGATTTGAAGTTCACGGGTTTCGTCACGCACGAATGGTCTCCCGCGCCGGGCAACGATCCGATCGCCAGCATCAAAAAGACGCTCGCGATTATGGACGTGTAGGGAGGGAGAGGAACCATGGGGAGACGCGCGGCTGTCATCCTGGCCCTGGCAGCTCTGAGTATTGCCGGCGCAAGAGCACAGCAGCCAGCGGCGAGCTCTCGTGACATCTCGGGCTTCTGGGCATTGACGGCCGACGGTAAGAAGGTACCCGACGCGAGACTTCTGCCGCGGGTCACCAGAGCGATGCTCGACTTGCACAAGCGGCGTGATGTGCATGCCCTTCGCTGGTGCAACCCGGTAGGCGTGCCGCTGATGATGGACTCGGGCACACCTGTTGAGATCAGGCAGGGGCCCACGTCCATTATCGTCCTAACCGAAAACAGTCTGGTGCCGCGCTATATGTACCTGAATCGGAAACACGTGTCGGCGGACATTTACGATCCATCGACGATCGGCGACTCCGTCGCGACGTGGGATGGTGAGACGCTCGTCGTCGACACGGTTGGCTTTCATCCGACGCACGGCGTGACGTCGATTCCCGGCGGCGGCTTTCGCACCGACAAGACGCACCTCACCGAACGCTACCGGTTGTTGAAGAACGGCGACGTGCTCTCCGTTGTGTTTACCTGGACCGATCCGACGGTCTTCGCCACTCCTCATACGTATGAATTCCGCTATCGCCGCCTGCCGCCGGCCTACGAGCCGCTCAATGAGTGGCCATGCGATCCGTACGACGAAACGCGCGCCAATTTTCTCGGTGATCCTGCGCCGTTTGGAAAGTGAGCAGTGATGACCATCCACCACCCCAACAGACCCATCGCTCTTGCTGCTGCGACCGTCATCTGCGGCTGGTTCGTGGCAGGTGCAGTCCACGCCGCGGCTCAAACGAAATCCGAGTCGCTGACCAGCGTCGAGCGGCTCGAAGGCGATTGGGTCCGGGTCGATTCGAGCGGGTCGGGTGACTTCGGCGGTCTTACTTCGAAGTTCACCCCGGCCTCGCTCACGCCGCGCGGAGCGGCCGCGATGGCCGAAGGTGCCCGGGCAGCGGCGGTCGCACGCGGACCGGCGTTCGCCGAAAACGCTCGGCACGATCGAGGGCAGCCGTATATCGTCGTGTCGCGTCCCTGCGGGGCGGGACCATTCGGCGGCGGCGTGCTCGGCACCAACCCGGACTCCGGCGCCATCCATTTCGTCGTGTCCAAAGACGCGATCGTTCTCGCGCCCGAACGTGGAGGGGCTCGGCGTATTTACATGGACGGCCGCAAGCATCCGGATCTACGCACCTGGACCCCCACCGGTAGCGGCCACTCGGTCGGTCGGATTGAGAACGGGGAGCTCGTCGCGGACACGGTAGGTGTCATGCCCGGAGTCGTTGCGGCTGGCGGGTGGCGCACTCCGGAGACGCATCTCACCGAGCGTTTCGTGGTATCACCGGACGGGAAACACCTGACGATCAAGTACCGGTGGGAGGACCCGCTTATCTACCAGAAGCCGCACGAATACCAGTACGAGTTCGATCGGTTGCCGGAAGGCAGTTATGCGCTCGAATACTGGTGCGACGCGAGCGACCCGGAGGAACAGCAGTCGGTCACGCCGCCGCCGCAATAGGTGGTGGAGATCACCGAACGCGGAATCGACTGTTGTCCGGAGGCGTCACGGCTGTTTCCGCGTGCGGCGTTCCGGCCGGAATCCAGTCGTACGGAACCGGCTGGCCACGGTACAGTTGATAATTCGTTGTCGTTCGTCCCGTCGGGTCCGTTCCGCGTCGTGGATACGGGTTCACGTATTCCCACACAATCTCGCCGGCTGGCGTGACCTGAAACAATCGGCCTTTCTGGCCCTCATCGATGAACGTGTTGCCGTTCGGCAGACGACGCGCGTTGCTGATGTGCGTGCTGCGGAACGACCAGCCCGGACCTCCGGAATCCTCCCCTGAGTACTGCCAGACGATTTCCTTCTTGACGGGATCGATTTCCAATACCCGCGAGCCACCAGTCACAGATAGAGGAAAGGTCGGATATCCCGAAGGGCCTTCGTTGTCGAAGACGAGAAGGTTCCCTGCGCCCGGCAGACCTTCGGGGATGATGTGCGGATCGTGCTGGCCGCTCGTACGATCCACTGGCCGAGGCACTCGTCGGTTGGCAGGGACCTCTGACGAATGACTTGGCCCGAGCGTCCACACGATTTTGCCCGTGATCCTGTCAATGATTGCGATGACGCTCGCGTTGCGCGAGCTGATGATGATGTTGTCCGGATGAAAACGCTGATCGCCCGCTGTGAACCAGCGGTTCGGGCCAAGCGGCTTCATGCTGTTCAGGTGCAGGTAGTCCGGATCGGGCGTGTGGCGAACCAGTTCGAGCTCCTCGGGCGCGAAGCCGTACTCGTTGAGATGGTCGCCGGCGATCCAGGTCCACACTATTTCTCCTGCGTGATTGACCTCGTAGATGACGTCATCGTGCAGCACCGGCTGCGTGAAGCCCGCAATCGGATGCATCAACGTTGACAGGACGAGCGTATTGCCGTTAGGCAGCCGAGCCCAGTCATGGTGCTGCCGTGCGAGCTTGTCAGGAGCTTTCTCTCCGAACGTCCACGTCGTCTTGCCGTCCCAGTCGAGCTCACCGATTGTTTGCGCGGCCCGCCCGGTCGCACCGGGTGTGAGGTCGGTGCCCGGTTCCGCAGCCATCGTCAACGTGACGAGCACGTGCCCGCGTTTCCCGCCCGCGAGCGTCGGATCGATCAGTGTTGTGAGATCAGCGGCGTTTTTCCATTCGTGTACCAGGTTGCCATTCATGTCGATGAGGCGCGCGGCGGCATCGCTCGTGAACAGCACGAAGGAGTTGAACGCTTTCTTCGGATCGTAACGGGTGGTTCCCGTTGGAAACACGCTCTGCGCGCCCAGCGTCGTCGTGATGGCGACCAGAGCTCCCATGCAGGTGGTGGCGAGGCGAAGTACCGTCCGATGGCCGCAGCGGTTCACCATCCGTTTCATGCGTCTCATCCTCCGTCAGCCTTCATTGACGCTCGCGATTTCCGGCGTGTAGGTCCCCAAATCCTGAAGGTTCTCTCAGTCCGCTCGTAGAATCGGCTATCTGATCGCGATCGGTCGTACCGGAGAGCCGGTCGCACCGCGAATCCGTTCCGTCAGGTTCAGGTACAGGAACTCGTAGACGCGATCCCGCGCCAGCTCCCGTAGGTCCATGTTCTCCAGCATATTGACGCCGCCAAACAGCAACTCATGGTGGACGTTGCCGAGTTCCGGCCTGGTCGGCGGCTGGATTGTGACGCAGCAGCTGTCGGCGCCCACCATGGAGG
>JBKPRH010000023.1:0-13678 GCA_046765795.1 Acidobacteriota bacterium
CGCGCAGCGGCGCGCACAGCAGCAGGACAGCGAAGAGGAAGGCGCTACTTCGGTTTCGTCCCGTCGAAAAAGATGTGCTGAACATCTTTCTCATTCTCGCAGACGTTCTCGATGATGTCTGTGTCCGGCAGCAGCACGAACGGGATCGTCACGGTCCACGGCTTCGTGTACATCTTCGAATCGTCGAATGTGAACTCGATGTCCATGTGGCCGAAGTCGCGGCGGCGCCACTTCTCGGTGACGTGCATGGCTTCGCTGCGCGGATGGCCGCCATCGTCGAGCCAGCCCTTGTCGTTGAAGCCGGTCACGTTGACGACGAAGGCGTCGCCGTCCCACTTGCCAATCGAGTAGCCGAACCAGGTCGGTGCCTTTTCGGCGGGGAAGTCGCGGCCGTCGGTGAAGATCTGTCGCCACTGCGTGAAGTTCTCGAACAGCACCACCATCAGGTTCGGCGTCTGCACGACCTTCCATGGATAGTTCGGCACCATCATCGCCGTCGGCACTGTGTGTGGCAGACAGCGGCCCGCGGGCCGATCGCGTCCTTCATTCTCCTGCCGCTCCTTGAAGAGCGCGGCGCCTGCGGGCGTGAACGGCGCATCGAAGCCGGCGCGTCGCGCGATGTTGGTCAGGAACCGCCCGTCAGCGGCATTCCAGATGCCACTGAAATCGGGCTTGCCATCAGGAAGCCTTGGCGCAGGCGCCTCGAGATTCGGTTTGCCGTCGGCCGTGCGCGGGATCCGCGGATCCGGATGCTTCAAGTACTGCGCTGACGTGAGCTGCACACAGGCGAGCAGCCCGACACAGACGGCAAGGGCACGACCGGGCGGGAGGCGTCTCATATGGAGGCATTATAAGCGCCCGGTCGATTGCATCGGCGCGGGTCGGTGCGATCAGACTTTCGCTTGTCGGTGCAATCGTTCTAACGCATGTCGGTGCGAGCCCTCTGACGTTTGTCGGTGCAATACGTCTGACGTTTGTCGGTGCAACGGGACTGACGCCTGTCGGTGCGAGTGCCGACGCGACTCGCGTGTCGGCGCGTTACGGCTGGTCGGCTAATACTAATTAGCCAGGCGGTGTTCATTCGATGTCGACGGATCTCCTTGAGCTCTTGGACCGGGTTGCGCGAGCGATGGAATCAGTCGTCCCGGGGTTGTCGCTCACGCCGCGCTATCGGCGGCTCTCGAGTTGATGTCTGAAGTCCAAGACATTGTTGCGGAAACCACGACTGAGCCGTGGCCGCTTGTCGTCGTGAACAACCGCAGGGACATGGCGCTGGCGTATGCGGCGATCGAGGGAGACGAACTGCACATGTGGTATGGGGAGCGGAGCGCCCCGGCTTTGAAGCTGCCTACCGTTCATCTGGCATGAAGCTGCGTGTCGCCCCTGCTCGCACGAACAAGGGTCAGGAGGTTTGCACCGACAAGCGTCAGACGGTTTGCACCGACAAACGTTAGGCGGCTTGCACCGACGAGCGTCAGCTCGATCGCACCGACAGGCGTAAGGACGGATCGCACCGACACACGATAGTCCCCTCGCACCGACCCGCGTCAGAAGGCTTGCACCGACGAGCGTCAGCTCGATCGCACCGACGAGCGTCAGAACAATTGCACCGACGAGCGTCAGAGGGATTGCACCGACAAACGTTAGGCGGCTTGCACCGACGAGCGTCAGCGCGATCGCACCGACACGCGTCAGAACAATTGCACCGACAGGCGTAAGGACGGATCGCACCGACAAGCGATAGTCCCTCGCACCGACCCGCGTCAGAAGGCTTGCACCGACGAGCGTCGGCCCGATCGCACCGACGAGCGTCAGAACAATTGCACCGACAAGCGTCAGAGGGTTCGCACCGACAAGCGTCAGACGGATTGCACCGACAAACGTTAGGCGGCTTGCACCGACGAGCGTCAGCTCGATCGCACCGACAAGCTAGCAGTTATCGGTTTTGTTGCACCTGCGATGTCACAAACGCGGATCGCGTTCTCGCGAACGTGAGCAACTCCGCGAATGCGGCGTCGAACTCCTCGTTCGTATACGGTTTGAACGGGTCGGCGATGACCGAGTCGCGAATCTGCTGGTAGTCTCGCGTGACCTCGTCCACCAGCCAGTTGCCCGAAGAGGCCGAGCTGACGGCTTCGAGCACCAGACCGAAGTAGCGCGCACGCAGCACGGGATCCTCGAGCATCCGCCGCATCAACACGTTCTCCGCGGAACCGGCCAGTAGCGGATAGTCAGCCGCCTGGAACGTGTGGTCGGCGTCCCACGGCAGGATGCGGGCCGGCCCAGCGTTGGCCGGACGATACAGATAAAAGTTGTTCAGACCGGCGTAACCGAGGATGCCATCCCACTCGGCCAAGAACGCTTCAGCCGCGATCAACCGCAGCGTCGATTCGAGATCCAGGCGTGCGCCGACGGCATCGCGGAAGGAGTCGGCCGACGCCGTGTTGATCGTGCGGAACAGCTCGCGAATCGGATCGTACAGGTCGAAGGTCGATCGGGTTTGCTGCGTGCGTGGCTCGAAGAGTGGCACGTAGAGATCGAGGTTCTCGCCCAGGAACGTCGCGAAATACGGCGTTAGCCAGTGAAACTCGTACAGCGCGCCGCTGTTTTCGTTCAGCCACCGCTGCAGGAACACAGTGTCGATCGGCTCGACGATGACGTAGACGCCGGCGTAGTCACCGTTCACATACAGGTTGGCGTGCACCTCTCTCGGTGCGGGTATGCCCAGCCTGCGATAAAACGCGAACGCCACGCGTTCGCGAATCATCGATGGATCGGTGGTCAGGTTGTCGAGGACCAGCGCCTGCATCCCGAGGAACTGTCCGCGCGAGCTGTAGTGCGCGAAGTTCACCTCGAGGCCGGGCTTGACGCCACTGCGGCTGCCGAGACCGCGCGACCGGATACCGACGTTGCGCACGCGCACGCCGTTCCACGTGACATCCGCTGGATAGAAGGTGTTGGCGGTGAAATTCGCACGCAGCGTGTCCCAGTCGCGCGAGTGAATCGTGATCTCCAGCGTCTGCACGGCGCCTTCGTTGAACAGATCGTCGGTGGTCTGGGCCTGCACGGATGTGACCACCGCTGATTGCAGGACGAGGCCGAGCACGAGACGAGGAAGCAAGGGTCTGAACATTCGTGTGTCCGCTTACAACGAGAACTGGAACCGCATGACTGCCGTCCAACGCGGTTCGGTGTTGATGTCGCGCACGCCGAGCGAATCCACGAGCGTTTCGCGAAGGAGGTTGGCCTGGACGCGGACCCAGCGATGCACTTGCCAGTTGCCGCCGAACGTCCAGGTGTTCTTGGCCAGCGGCGCAATGTGATCGGCGCGCGGGTTCGTGAACGCCTCGTCCGTATCGTTCTCGCTGCCAAGCGTGAATCGATCGAAACGGACAGCGACGTCCAGAGCCTGGCCACGCCGGCCCGGCTCACCAAAGACGCGGACGAGGCCGGTGAGATACGCACCACGCTGCACGAGATCCGACAGGTCTCCTCCTGTGATCGCCTGGCCGAGTCGCTCATCGGTGAGCTGTAGTAACTCGCCTTTGATGGTCGCGCGATGCCCTCGCCAGAGGCCTTCGGCACCAAGCCGCGTGCGTTGCCCATTCACGTTCATTCGCTCTGAGAAGCGATCGTCGTCGAACAGTCGTCCGACGCGGCTGTTGAGGCCTTCGGGCATCGTGTTGCGCACAAGCGCGACGCCGAAGTGCAGGTCGCGCGTCGGCCCATCGCGCTTGTCGCGGATGGGGGCCACGAGCACACGCCCGGCCAGCGTCGAACCAAGAGCGCTCCACGAGTTCGGGTCGTCGGTCAGATCGAAGCCGTCAGCATGCTGGAACACACCGGCTTCGTATTCGACCATGCGTTTGACGACGCGGCCATGGACCATCACGCCGGTGTCGCGCGACGGTGAGATCGCTCGCACGGCGGTCGCCCGTTGAATGAAGTCGAGTTCGTCGCGGCTGGTATTGCGCTCGAGACTGAATGGCAGCTTGAACCGGCCGCCGCGCACCTGGAACGCGCGATTGACGCGCACGTCGGCATACACATCGCGCCACGGCGAATCGTCGTCATCGTCGTCCTGGAAAGCGCGTTCGACCTGGAACTGGACGCGGTTGAACAGCTCGCCATTCACGCCGATTCGACGGCTGCCCCACGAGAAGCGGTCCTCGATCGGTTCCTCGCTCGTCCACAGCAGCATGTCGGCCTGCACGCGGACTCTCGGATCGATGCGCACCGAGTCGCCGAAGCGAATCGAACCTTCGTCCCATCGCACGCCCGACTCGTCCTTAGGTTTGCCCTTGGTCTGCTGAGCAGAGGCGGAGACTGACAGCAACAGGACCGCTGCGACGATGCCGATACGAGTAGAAATCGGACGAGTCATTTGGTGAGAAGCCTTAGGTCATATCGGCACGCACGCGCCGACTCATGAACGTACGCCACGCACGATATTGCACACTCTGGCTCCTCGTTCTGGTCACGACGCTGTCGTGTGCCGGCGGGGGCGACCAGTGGGTGAGTGGTCCGACGCCACCTCCGCCATCGACGGTGTTGCTGGCCGCGGGTGATATCGGTGTGTGTGGATCCACGCCTGCGATCGAGACCGGACTGATGCTCGATTCGTTGGACGGGACAATCCTCGCTGTTGGCGATCTCGCGTATCGCCACGGGACGGCCGAAGAGTTCGCCACCTGCTATGACCCTGTCTGGGGTCGCCACAAATCGCGGACGCGTCCGAGCCCTGGTAATCACGAATACGAATCGTCAGGCGCTCAGCCGTACTACGACTACTTCGGGGGACAAGCTGGACCATCAGGGCAGGGTTACTACAGCTTCCGAGCCGGCGACTGGCTGGTGCTCTCACTGAACAGCAACCTGCCTGTGGGCGGCTCGACGGCGCAAGGACAATGGATCCGATCCGAGCTCACCGCCAATACCTCGAAATGCGCGCTGGCGTACTTCCACCATCCTCTTTATAGCTCAGGGCCGAACGGGGACAATGCCCGACTCGCTGGGTTGTGGCAGATGCTCTACGAGCAGGGCGTCGATGTGATCATCAGCGCGCATGAGCATCTCTACGAGCGCTATGCGCCGATGTCACCAGACGGGCAGCGCAACGACGCGCGCGGTATTCGTCAGTTCATCGTAGGAACGGGCGGTGCGGGACTCTATACCGTCATGCGCGTGCATCCGCAGAGCGAGGTGCAACTCGTCGCGCACGGACTCCTGAAGCTTACCCTGACGTCGCAGGGATACGGCTGGGAATTCCTTCAGGTTGGCGGAGGACGAACAGATTCAGGCGCTGACGTCTGCCATTAGGAAGTCAAAAGTCAAAAGTCAAAAGTCAAAGGTCAAAGGTCAAAGTCAAAAGTCAAAAGTCAAAAGTCAAAAGCCAAAATGCAAGCAGGTGTTGTTTGCATCTTGCATTTTGCATTTCGAATTACGTCCAACTGAATAGCAGATACATCGCCAGCACTGCACCCAGCATGAACGCCATGGCGCGGAGGCCGATGAACAGACGACGGACGGCGCGATGCTTGGCGTCGTTCTTCAACGCGAGGCCGTGGAGCTGCACGGCGAGTTCGGCATTGAGCTGCGAGAGCCGCACGTGCTGCCACGTCGCCCAGGTCTCGGCGGGGGTCCGTTTGATCACGTCCTCGTAGTAACGGACGCCGGCAGGATAGTCCGGGCTGTTTGTTGGCCAGTCCGACATCGACGGGCGGAAGCGGCCGGGATGCAGCGCCTCGATCGCCTGAATAATGAAGTAGAGCAAGAGCAGCGCGTAGCCGATGAGGAACGACACCATCCAGATGCGCTCGAAGCGCGTCATCGAGTCGATGATGTCGGTCTTGGTCAGCAAGAGCAGGGGCATCGCGTTGAGCGCGCCCATGACGATCAGGGCGAATCGCGCCTCGCGGTTGCTGATGTCGATCAAATCGTAGGCTTCGTCCGAGGCATCGATCAGCGCACGATAGCGCTCCCAGCCGTCGAGCTCACGCGTCGGGTCGAAGAGCCGCTTGAAGTCCTTCTTTTTCAGCTTCACCTCGGGATGCAGCGAGTCCACGACGTCGTTGCCGACGTGCGGCATGTCGTGGACAGACTCCGAGGATGAAAGCTCCGCGCTCACTCCCTCCCGTTATCGGCGAGCGGGAGCGATGCCTGTAACGAAAGTGAATTCCCGTGCAATCGCTAGCGCAATCCGAACAGCTTGACCGCGTTCTCCTTGAGGATCAGCGGCCGCACTTCGTCCTTGAACGCCACCTTCTCGAAGTCGGCCAGCCAGCGGTCAGGCGTCAGGAGCGGATAGTCGGATCCGAAGAGCACCTTGTGCTTCAGCAGCGAGTTTGCGTACTGCACCAGGTTCGCCGAGAAGTACTTCGGCGACCACCCTGACAGATCGATGTAGACCTGCGGCTTATGCAGGCAGATCGAGATCGCTTCGTCCTGCCACGGGAACGACGGATGCGCGAGCACGATCGGCATGTCGGGGAAGTCCACCGCGACATCGTCGATCGGCATCGGGTTGCCATACTTCAGTCGAATACCGCCGCCGCCGCGCATGCCGGTGCCGATGCCGCTGTGTCCGGTGTGGAACAGCACCGGTAGACGTGCTTCGGCAAAGACCTCGTAGAGGGGATAGGCGAGTCGATCGTTCGGCCAGAACTCCTGAATCGGCGGATGCAGTTTGAGGCCGCGGACCTGACCCGTGGCAACAAGCCGTTTCGCTTCGCGGACTCCTTCTGCGCCGCGGGTCGGATTGATGCTGACGAAGGGCAGCGCGATGTCGGCGTTCTGCGCCGCGAACTCCAGGACCTCGTCATTCGACAAGCGCGGCACGCCGCTGAGCGTTTCGTCCACGGTGAAGATGACGCACGCCATCTTGCGTGAACGGTAGTACTCGGCCAGTGACGCAGCATCGCGCGCGCCGCCGCCTTTGAAATAGGCGGCCGCTTTCTTGTCGGCTTCGGTCGCTTCGCCAGTGTGTTCGAGGTGCACGTGCACGTCGAGCGCGACGAGCCCGTCGACATTGATGGAGTGTGTGGGCATCAGTGGAGGGGCGCGGCCGCTTCGGCCGACTGCTGGGCAATCAGCACATGCCGGGACGGCGACGCCGAATAGAGTTCGTCTACGAGTGCCGCGCGATGTGCCAGCACGGCCTTCTGATTGATGGAGCCTTTGTCGGTGACCTCGCGCGCGTCCATCGACGGCGGATCTTCGAGCACGATCGCGCGCGCGACGAACGTGGAGCTGCCCGTGCTCGCGGCGGCGAGGGTCGTGAACACGTCAGTGAACCGGCTGACGATGACCGGGTGCGAGAGCAGGGCTCGCGCCGGCGTGTCAGCGCCAGCGCCGAGCACGTCACGGCACACTTGCAGGTTCGGAAACACGAGAGCGGTGACGAACTCGCGGTCGTGGCCGCAGATGACCACATCCTGTATCAGACCGGCGGCCTGCGCCAGAATCTTCGCGCGGAGCGGCCCGACGCTGACCCATGTGGCAGTGGAGAGTTTGAAGTCCTCGGCGAGGCGGCCGTTGAAGACGAGGCCCTTGCGCGGGTCGGCGGGATCGGCGTACTCCATCGCGTCGCCAAGACGATAGAAGCCTTCATCGTCAAACGCTGCAGCGGTCAGGGCCTCATCGCGCCAGTAGCCCGGTGTGATGTTGGGGCCACGGACGCGTGCTTCCAGCTTCGACTCGACTGGCGACAGCTTCACTTCGAGGCCAGGAGCGGGAAGACCGACGAGTCCTGCAAAGGCATTCAGCGTCGCGGTCGTGAAGGCGAACGGCGCCGTCTCGGTCGCACCGAAGCCGGTCATGATCATGATCTCTTCGCCGCAAGCCTCGAGTGCGACGTCGCGGAGCTCGTCCCAGAATCGTTGACCGAGACCGGCCGCCGCATAGAACAGCAGCTGCACCCGGCTGAAGAACGTTCGGCGCAGCACGGCATCGCTGCGCAGATGCGGCATCAGCATCTCGTAGAGGCGCGGCACCGCAAAGTGGGCGGTGCAGGGGATCTCACGGAGGTTGCGGAGAGTGGCCGCGAACAGCGCTGGCGTCGGCTTACCTTCGTCGATGTAGAGCGTGCCGCCGTTTCGCAGCACGAGTCCAAAGTTGTGATTGCCACCCGCTGTGTGATTCCACGGCGACCAGTCGCAGATGACCGGCGGCTCGTCGGTGAGGAACGGCAGCACCGAGCGGATCATCTCCTGATTCGAGCACAGCATCTGCTGCGTGTTGATCACGCCCTTGGGCCGTCCGGTCGATCCCGAGGTGAACAGCACCTTCGCGATGGTGTCGCGTCCCACGCGCTGCTTCGCATCGTCCACCGCGGACGTCTCTCGCGTGGCCGCCAATTCGGCGAGCGGCGTTGAGCGCAAACCGTCTGGTGATCCTGAGACCACGAGCTCGGTGCGATCGGTGATCACGGCGCGTAATGCGCGTTCGTAGGCGGCGCCGTTTTCGGTAAACACCAGCGCCGGCTCGAGACGCTCGAAGACGCGCTGCAGGGCACTGTACCCCGTGGCCTGGAGCGAGTAGGCCGGAGCGATTGGCGCGTAGGGCACTCCGACGTACATGGCGGCCAACGCGAGGAGTCCGTGATCGATCCCGTTGCCCGAGAGGATCACGATCGGCCGATCGAGAGACAAGCGACGCTCGAGGAGCGCCTGCGCGACGGCTCGCACACGACCGAGGGCATCGCCGTACGTCAGCTCTCGCCAGCGGTCGCCGTCCCGCTGCGCAAGGAAGGTGCGATCGGGCGCATGCGCCGCCCAGTAGTCGAGTGAGTCGGTGATCCGCGTCTGAAAGGGTCCGAGTGGCGCGCTCGACTGCAGGTAGACCACGCCGTCAGCACCGTGACGCACGATCGCGTCGGACGACGCAATCCGAACCGCTCGCACGTGACGTGTTGCGGTCATTTCACGCTGTCGTGCCAGCCAATTCCGACGCGCGGCCCTGATCGAATGCCTTGAACGTCGAGCCTTCACGCGCCAGACGCTCGAGCAGCGGCGCGGGCTTCCATCGCTGTCCGAGCTGGCGATGGAACGCCGACACGCGCTCGTAGACCTTCGCCAAGCCGACGCGATCGGCGTAGAACATCGGGCCACCTCGCCAGGCGGGGAAGCCGTAGCCGCTCGTGTAGACCACGTCGATGTCAGCGGCGCGGCTGGCATAGCCCTCTTCGAGCACGCGCGCACCTTCGTTGATGAGTGCGTAGATCGTGCGCTCGATGATTTCTTCGTTGCTGATGGGCCGACGACGAATGCCGGCTGCACTCGCTGCGTTTTCGATCAGCGCACGCACCTCGGGATCCGGCGTTGGCTTGCGGTCCTCGCCGTAGACGTACCAGCCCTTGCCGGTCTTCTGTCCGAAGCGCCCCATCTCGCACAGTGTGTCGGCGACGAGCGGCTTCCGGTCGCCGGGCTTGCTGAACTGATGCAGTTCCTGACGCACGCGCCACGCGACGTCGAGCCCCGCCATGTCGTCCACCGCGAACATGCCCATCGCCATGCCGAAGTCGGTGAGCGCACGATCGACCTGCTCGGGCGTCGCGCCGTCCTCGACGAGGAACTGACACTCGTACATATAGGGGAACATCATGCGATTGCCGACGAACCCTTCGCAATTGCCGACCACGACACCGACTTTGCCGAGGCGCTTCGCGAGTGCCATCGCCGTCGCGAGGGTCTCGGGCGACGTCTTCTTGCCGCGCACGATCTCGACGAGACGCATCACGTTGGCAGGGCTGAAGAAGTGCAGTCCCACGACGTTGTCCGGCCGCGACGTCGCAGCGGCGATCGCGTCGATGTCGAGCGTGGAGGTGTTCGTGGCGATGACGCAACCCGGTTTCGCGACGCGATCCAGCGTTGCGACAACATCCTTCTTGAGCGCGAGATTCTCGAAGACCGCCTCGATGATCAGGTCCACGTCGCCAAACCCGTCGTACCCCAACTGCGGACGAATCGACGACATCCGCTGTTCGACCTGCTCGGTGGTGAAGCGTCCGCGTTTCACCGAGACGTCGTAGTTCTTGCGAATAGTGGCGATACCGTTGTCGAGTCCCTGCTGCGTGGCATCGATCAGCCGCACCTGAATGCCGGCATTCACACACGCCATCGCAATGCCGCCGCCCATGGTCCCAGCGCCGACGATGCCGATGCTCGAGACGGTTGCGGCGGCCGTGTCTTTGGTGACACCCGGCACGCGAGATACGCCGCGCTCGGCGAAGAACACGTGAATGAGCGCCTTGGCCTGTTCGGACCGCATGCACTCGAGGGAGATCTGGCGCTCGCGAACGCAGCCTTCGGCGAACGGCAGCGTCACGGCCGCCTCAAGGGCGTCGATCACCCTGATCGGTGCTTCCATGTGGCGCCGCGTCTTGCGCGCCATCTCCTTGCCGGCGGCGATCATTGCGGTGACCGCTTCACGGGGCGGCAGTTTGTCTCGTCGCTCGCGGGTCTTTGGATGCGAGTCGTACCGCGCCACCTCGCGGGCAAAGGCGATGGCGCCTGTGGCAAGGTCGCCGTCAATGACCTGGTCGATCAGGCCCGCTGCGAGCGCATCCTTCGCCTTGATCGGTTTGCCCGACACGCACATCTCGATGGCCTTCTCGAGACCGACGAGACGGGGCAGTCGCTGCGTGCCTTCTGCGCCGGGGACGATCCCCAGGTTCGCTTCGGGCAGTCCCATCTGACCCTCGGGCAGTGCGACGCGATAGTGTCCAGCCATCGCGATCTCGAGGCCGCCGCCCAATGCGGTGCCGTGCATCGCGATCACGACCGGTTTGGGAAGATCCTCGATGCGCTGCAGGAGCGCATGCAGGTCGGGTGCGCCGGAATCCCCACCCCAGGCGATGTTCTCCAGACCTTTGATGTCAGCGCCCGCGGGAAACGTCCGGCCGGCACCTATAACCACCACGGCCCGCACGTCCGCGTCCTGCGCTACCGCATCTATGGCAGCGCTCAGCCCGTCGATCACGGCGTCAGTGAGTGCGTTGACTGGGGGATTGTCGATGCGGATGAGCGCGACGCCGTCGGCGCTCGAAACACTGACTGGATTCATCGCTTCTCATCATAGTGCTACCCTTCAGGGGGTGAGCCTTTTTTGCCGTTTATTTGTCGCCGGCGCGGTCATCCTGGCCGCGGGCATCGTGGCCAGCGCGCAGCGCCGCGATGTCTTTGTGGCCTCTCGCGATGAGCCGGCGATTCGCTATTCGAGTACGCCGCCAACGGATCCCGTCGCCGCCTTCAACGAGAAGCTGCAGGCCGGGTCTGTGTCGCTGACATTCGACTCGGCAAACGGCTATCTGAAATCGGTGCTGGAGGCGTTCAACCTACCAGTGGAATCGCAGGCTCTGGTGTTTTCGCAGAGTAGTTTCCAGGGACCGCTCATCAACGTCCTGAATCCACGCGCCATCTACTTCGGCGATACGGTCGCCGTCGGGTGGGTTCGTGGCGGAAGGATTCTCGAAGTGGCAGCGCAGGACCCGGCGCAAGGGATCATCTTCTACGAGTTGGATCAGAAGGAATCCTCGTCGCCGCGCTTCGTACGGAACAACGACTGCCTCGCCTGCCACCTCTCATGGGAGACGCTGGGGGTGCCCGGTCTGACCGTCCAGAGCATGTATCCGATCCCCGACGAGATCTCGTACGCGAACGGCTTCACGACGATTCATGGCAGTCCACTCGAGCAGCGATGGGGCGGCTGGTTCGTCACCGGTGATCACGGCGGCGCGAAGCACATGGGCAACGTCGCGGTGATGCCCGCGGACAAGGGCAAGCTGAAAATCGCGAATCCGAAAGCCGTTCTCAACTCAGTCGACGGGCTGTTCGATCTCAAGGGCTATCCGACGCCATATAGCGATGTCGTCGCGCAGTTGGTGCTCGCGCATCAGACGCAGATGAACAACCTGATCACGCGCACGGGGTGGGAGGCGCGGCTGCTCGCCGCGAAGCCGAGCACCGATGCATCGGCGCGCGTGGCCGAGGCGGCGAAAGACCTGGTGGATTATTTGTTGTTCATTGACGAAGCCCCGCTCGTCGGACCGGTCAAAGGCCGCTCCGGGTTCACCGAACGATTCCCGAAGACGGGTCCGCGCGACAAACAGGGACGGTCATTCCGCGACTTCGATCTGCGACGGCGATTGTTTCAGTATCCGTGCAGCTACATGATTTACACGCCGGCGTTTGACGCCATGCCGGCCCTGGCGCGCGATGCGGTGTACAACCGGATGTGGGAGGTGTTGTCGGGACGCGAGAAGCAGCCGCGATACCGCGTGCTCTCCCTGGCCGATCGCCGCGCGATCGTCGACATCCTTCGCGAGACGAAGCCGGGACTCCCGGACTATTTTCAGACGCCCATGTAGTGTCCGGCTTGAGCCGGACCCTGCGATACTAATTACTGCCGCATGCGTCCTTCTTTGACCGGTCTGCTCGCCCTTGTGGCGGGCGCGATCCTCACCACTGTATCCGCGCAAAGTCCGGCGCCGTCGCACTCGTGGCTGACGCCGCTGCGTGAAGACGCGTCACGCCTGATCAAGGCCGCGACCGCCGACGACCTCGCCTGGCAGCGCCTCGCGGAGTTGACCGATACCTTCGGCCCTCGCTTGAGTGGTTCGGAGAACCTGACCCGCGCGGTGGACTGGGCCGTGCGGACGATGAAGGCCGACGGCCTCGAGAACGTGCGCACCGAGCGCGTGATGGTGCCGCACTGGGTGCGCGGCAGGGAAGTGGCCGAGATCATCGATCCGCCTCGCCAATCGATCCCGATTCTCGGCCTCGGCGGCACCGCGCCGACACCGCCCGGCGGGCTTGAAGCGGACGTGCTCGTGGTCACGAGCTTCGACGATCTGCGCGTGAAGGGCGCTGAGGCGAAGAACCGCATCGTGCTCTTCAACGTGCCGTATAACGGCTACTCCGAGACGGTCACGTACCGGAACAGCGGCGCCCGCAGTGCGGCCCAATACGGAGCCGCCGCCGTGCTTGTACGTTCGGTCGGTCCGCTCGGTCTGCGGACGACACACACCGGCAGCGTGACCTATGCGCCGGGCCAGCCGCAGATCCCGGCGGCTGCCGTGTCCATCGAAGATGCCAATCGCATCGCGCGCCTGGCCGCGCGAGGGCGCACGGTTCGCATGCATCTCACGCTCGAATCGAGAAATGAGCCCGACGCCGAATCGGCCAACGTCATTGGAGAGATTCGCGGCCGGGAGAAGCCGCAGGAGATCGTCCTGCTAGCCGGTCATCTCGATTCATGGGACGTGGGTACTGGTGCATCGGACGACGGAGTCGGTTGCGTCATCGCCTGGGAAGCCGCGCGGCTGATGAAGAAGCTGGGTATCAGACCGCGGCGCACCGTGCGCGTCGTGCTGTTCGTGAATGAAGAGAACGGCCTGCGCGGTGCGCAGGCGTATGCGGAGAAGCATGCGGCGACCGCGGCCGATCACGTGTTCGCCCTCGAGTCCGACTCGGGGGTGTTTGCGCCCGCAGCACTGGGCTTCTCAGGAAGCGCCGCAGCGCGCGCGCTGATGCTGCAAATCGGCAGCCTGCTCACGCCGCTCGACTTTCCGGAGATCACCGCGGGGGGTGGCGGTGCCGACATTGGCCCGATCTCACAGGCAGGCAACGTGCCGACGATGGCGTATCTCGGCGATCCGGCGCGCTACTTCGTGATTCACCAC
>JBKPRH010000024.1:0-11992 GCA_046765795.1 Acidobacteriota bacterium
GTTCAGGACGTTGTCGGCGCGGATAAAGAGTTCCAGGCTCGCGCGCGAGTTGAATTGCGCATCACCGCCGCCGCGATTGCCGCCGCGGCCGCCACCGCCCGCTCCGCCGCCGCGCTGCGCAAACGCTGCCTGCTGATTGCCGCCCCCGCCCGCGCCGCCACCCGCGCCGGGTCCGGGAGCCCCACCACCGCCTGGGAATCCACCAGGACCGCCGGGACGGCCACCACCGCCGGGGAATCCTCCGCCACCGCCGCCCTGCCCATTGCGCGAGCCGAGCGCAAACTGCTTGGTGAGGTTCACACCCATCGTCCAGGTCGAGGCGCCGCGCTCGGTGTTGCGTCCGATGCCAACGGGGCGGTCATTCAGGACGCCGTCCCTGTTCGGATCAGTACGTATGGTGATCGTGTACGGCGGTGCCGATTGCGCCTGCACGTTGACGCTGGTGCGGACGCCATACACGATGGGAACGTTGACCTGGCCCTGAATACGATGCCGGATGTCCTGCCGCGATGGCCCCCACTCGGAGTCGGGGTAGAGATTGTTCGCAGGAAGCGCGGTCGCACTGTCGGCGTGATTCTTCACCTGGGCGAGCGCGTAGTTCACGTTCATGAAAATGTTGCGCTGCGGGAACCGGTAGGTGCCCCGGAGTTCGAGCCGATCGCTTTGCGAACGTCCGGTGGAATCGAACTGCGTGATGTTGCCGATCGTCGGATCGGGTCTGACGAAGACCGGCCTGCCGTCGGCATCGAAGCCCAGATCCATAGGCGCGTTGACGTTGATCGAACGCATCTGGTCGCGCCCGCGGAGCATCTGATAGCTCGCCTGCACCGAGAGGTTCTGCGTCACCTGACGCTCAATGCCGATTGATGCCTGATGCACCTTCGGCATGTTGAGATCCGGACTCGCCTGGATGCGGGCTGGAGGCTGCTGCTCCTGCGTCCCTTCAATCGAGTAGTTGATCACGATGTCGCGCTGCGCGATGCCATTGACGCGCAGCGTCTGATCGTAGAGGTTCCATTCGTACCAGTCGTAGAAGAGGCCGTAGCCGCCGCGGATCGCCGTACGGTTGCCCCACGGCGTCCACGTGAAGCCGACTCGCGGCATCAGATTGAGACCGCCGCTGATGTGCGTTTGCAGCTCGTTTCGGACGCCGACGCCGAACGAGAACTTGTTGTTCAACCGGACGTCGTCCGACCAGTAGAAGCCCACGTTGTACTGCGTGAACGAGGTGTCCACCTGGCCAAGGCGCTGGGTGAACGTGATGGGCCGGTTCTCGTTGAAGGCCTCTAGCGTCGAGTAGGTGTAAGTACCGGCCGCGTTACGCGCATCGAAGTTCTTGTAGCGTCCACCCTCGACGATATAGCCGACGCGCATCTGCTGTTTGCGCCCGATGTTGAAATCGAGATTCTCGGCGAACTCGAAGGTCCGGTTCGAGCCACGGCTCGAGACACCGGCGCCGCCCTTGGTGAACGTGTCGAGCACGACGATCGTTGGCGCCTGCGAGAGCGACGTCTGCGCGCTCTCCTGCGTATAAAACTGCAGCCGCACCTCGTGCAGCATGTTCTTGCCGACGATGCCCTGTGCCTGCACGCGCAGCTGATTGTTGTTGCTGTGCGTATTGAATGCGTGCTCGGGCAGATTGAAGCCCCCGACACCATTGTTCTCGACGGTATTTTCGCCGCGACGGTATTCGACACGCAGCGTCTGGTTGTTGTTCAACGCGTGTTCGAGACCAACGGTGGCGTTGGTGGACTCGGACGGGCGGCGCACGTAGTCGCCCAGGCGATTGCCGTTCTCGTCGACCGCGACGATAGTATCGGCCTGGTAATCGCGGCGGCCGTCGAGGCCAAAGCGAATCGACGTCTTGCCCTTGATGATCGGCCCGCGAGCGCCGAGGTTGAAGTTGCGATTCTGCTCGGGTGTCTTTTCGGTCGCGAACGCGTTGCGGGCGTTCATCGCGTCGCCGCGATAGTTGAAGCTGCCGTTGCCATTCCACGTGCGCACGTTCGGCCGCGTGATGATCTCGATCTGGGTCCGGCCGGCGTCGTGATTGTCGGCTGAGAACGAATTGGTGCGGAACCGGATCTGACGAATCTCATCGCGCGACGGCAGTCGTCCGCCGCGGAAGCCGTTCACCTGGAACACTGCGCCAGACCCGCCGGCCATCGCCGCGAGTACGTCCGCGAGCTCCTCCGGATCCTCGGGCAGCTCCTCGATCTCCGATTCCTCGAGCGTCGTGCTCTGCGAGTTACCGCGCCGATCGTCGAGCGCCGTCGTGTCGTTGACGACGACTTCCTCCTGCAGACCGGCGATCTTCAACGTGACGGTCTGATTCATCGCGCCACGTCGCAGGTTGATTGGCTCCTCGAACGGCTGGAACCCCTCGAACTCGACGTGCAGTTTCGCGTTGCCAGTAGGCAAGTTCGGTGACGAGGCCAACCCGCGTTCATCGCTCGTGAATGTCACGGCGTTTCCGTTCGCCGGCGTGACGATGATGGTGGCGTTCGGAATGCCGGCGCCGGTCTCATCCACGACGACCAGACGGAGCTGTGTCTGATTCGCGTTCTGCGCGTAAACCGGCAGGGCAACAAGTAAAAAGAGAACCGCGAGGAACCGTTTCATTTGCTGAAGGTATTTCCCTTGAAGTTCGGATTGATCTTGTAACTCTTGATCGTCCACTCTTCGGCCGTCTGGCCGTTCGTGCCGCGTGTGATGAGATGCGGCAGCTTGACGCCGTTCACGACCTTGTAGTCGGAGAGATGCATTTCGAGCGTCGCCGGTGCACCGCCGGCGCCGCGGCCGCGGCGTCCTTGCGCGGGATCGACCGCCGCACCACCTTGCGGCGCCGCCTGAGGTGCTGCGGGCTCTGCACCGCCGCCCTGCGGCGCGCCCTGAGGTGCGCCACCTTGCGGCGCCGCGCCGTTCTGCGGCGCGCCATCGCCACGACTACGGAAACCACCGCCGCCCTGTCCCCCGCGCCCGCCACGTTGATTGCCGCCGCTCCACGTCATCATCAGCGGCATGTGGGTCGTCGACTCGAGGAAGAGCCGGGTCGTAGGGCCATCCGCAGACTTCACTTCAAGGACGTCCGCCGTACCTTCAGGCGATTGCGCGGTGCCGACCCAGGCAACCGGACTATCGGTGGTCAACAGAAACGCGAGGAGCAGACGCGCCACTTCCTGGCGTCGATTGCGTAATTGCAGTTCTTTGAGCCGTTCGGGATCGATGCCTTGCGGTTGATCGGCGCCGCCGTTCTGCTGACCGCCGCCACCGCCGCGACGGAAACCGCCGAAGTCGCCACCGCGACCGCCGCCGAAATCACCGCCGCGACCACCGAAGTCGCCGCCGCCACCGCGGCCAAAGCGCCCACCGCCGCCGCTGTTCTGATCCCAGATCTCGTTGCCGTTGAGCACTTCGACGCGATCGATCCCGCCGAGACCCGGACCAATACTCAGTGATTCATTGCGACGGAACTTGTCGGGCAACTCGAGGAACACTTCCGTGTCGCCCTCGAGGGTGTTGTTCCCCTGCCCGCGACGCATCTCGCCCTTGACCTGCAGCCGCTTCACGGCCACCAGCTTGTCTTCGCCGCCAAGCGCTTTGCGGGCTTCGGCCAGGAGCGAGGCGCCTTTGGCCGTGTCCTCGGTCTGCGCCGACATCGATGCGCCGAGCGACAGGAGGAGAAGTCCGCCGACAAACACACTGCCACCCAGGGAACCTATCCGGCGCATGAGCATGACCTCCAAATTATTTCTGCCGGTCGAAGAGGGGGTCGTTAAACACGGGCAAAGACTTTGTTAAGAATTGTAAAGTCCTAAATTTCAGTGCGTTACAGCGATTTTGTTGATGCTAAACTCGCCCCTGAAGTGCCGATCAGGAAGCCTTCAGGTCCGACCGTCGTTATTTGCGCGCTACTCGTGTTGCTGCCTGCTCTCGCGGTCCTGCAGTACCGCTGGGTGGGTCAGGTGAGCACCGCCGAGCGCGAGCGCATGCAGCGCAACCTGCGAACGGCGGCGGCACAGTTCCGGGAGAACTTCGACGGCGAGATCATCCGCGCCGTGTTGAGTCTTCAAGTCGGCCCGGCAACCGCCCTCGAAGGGGCATCTGACCGGTACACCGATCGTTACGAGACATGGCTCAATACGGCGGCGCACCCCCAAGTCGTTGCAGCCGTCCTGCTCGTCGATACTGATGCGGGCCATCTGCGCCTGCGGCGATGGAACACTGAATCGCATGTGTTCGAGATCGCCGAGTGGCCTGCAGCGCTCACTGAATGGCGCGCTCGATTCGAAGAGGAACTGGCCGACTTCTCCGCTGGCCGTCCTCCGACACGACGTGCGTCATTCCGCGGTGACGAGCAGTTCATCGTCACTCCACTGCGCAATCTCGTCGTCCCGCAGTCGCCCGCACCGGTACCGCAGACCGTGACTCCGGTCTTCGGGTTCACGATTATGCAACTGAACATGGCGTACATCCGCGAGCAGATGCTGCCCGAGCTCGCGCAACGCCACTTCATTCACGCCGAGGGCGATGTCTATCGCGTGTCTGTCACGAACGCGGACGATCCCTCGAAGGTGTTGTATCGATCGGATCCCGATTCGCCGATCGATTCCGAGCACGCCGACGCGACCGCAGGACTCCTCGGCCGCATGGACCCCATCTTCTTCTTCAATCGCCCACCGCGGCCTGGTGATCCCGATGGTGAGCCGCGCCGTCGTCGTTTCGACGATGGACCCAATGGATTCGCCTCGCGTGGCGATGAAACACTCGGACGATGGCTGCTGGTGGTCCAGCATCAGAGTGGATCGCTCGAAGCGGCAGTGACTGGCGCGCGACGTCGCAACCTGGGCATCAGCTTCGGAGTGCTGCTCCTCCTCACCGTCAGCATCGCGTTGCTCGTCGACACTTCACGGCGTGCGCAGCGCCTCGCGCGTCAGCAGATGGAGTTCGTCGCGGGGGTCTCGCATGAACTGCGAACACCGGTCGCGGTGATTCGATCGGCGGCAGAGAATCTCGCGCACGGCGTCATCGGCGGGGAGCGCGTGAAAAGCTACGGGCAGCTGTTGCAGACCGAAGCCAAACGACTCGGCGAGATGGTCGAGCGCGTGCTCCAGTACGCGGGGATCGAATCGGGGCTCGGCTTCGCCACGCGCGTGGCGCTGCCACCGTCGGAAATTATCGAGGGCGCGATCGACAGCTCGCTGCCGCTGCTCGAATCATCAGGCGTGCAGGTGCATCGCGAGATCGCCGCGGATCTTCCGCAGGTGATGGGCGATGCGGCAGCGCTGCGGTCCGTGGTGCAGAACCTGATCGCCAATGCGGTCAAGTACGGAGGATCCGATCGCTGGGTCGGGATTCGCGCCGAGCACGCGGTCGAGCGGCGACACTCCGAGGTGCGCATCACAATCAGCGATCACGGCGCAGGGATTCCGGCATCGGAGCTTCCGCACATCTTCGATCCGTTCTACCGCGGGGCAGACGCTGTCGAGCGTCAGATCCACGGCAACGGGCTCGGTCTGTCGCTCGTGAAACGCATCGTCGCGGCACATGGCGGCCGCGTGAGCGTGACGACACGTGCCGGGGCCGGGAGCTCGTTCACGATCGCGCTACCTACCGCGCCTCCCGATGCGCGTGCGCGCGCCGTTGCGAGCGAACTGCAGACGACACACAGCTGACGCGCGCGGGCGTTCCGGCTTGCGTCGTACCTTCGTACTATCCCCTTTGGCCCGATGAGTTCGCTACACTCGTCCCTGCATGTCTTCCCGGCGAGTGCTGTTGGTCGAAGACGAACCCGGTCTGGTGATGACGCTCACCGATCGCCTCATCGCCGAAGGGTATGAGGTTGAGAGCGAAGGCGACGCCGTCAAAGGCCTGGCCCGTGCGACAGCGGAATCGTTCGACGCGATCCTGCTCGATGTCATGTTGCCCGGCGGCAACGGATTCGACGTGTGCCGGACACTGCGACAGCGAGGCATCCACACGCCCATCCTGATGCTGACCGCGCGCGGTCAGGTCGTAGACAAAGTGGTCGGTCTGAAGCTGGGGGCCGACGATTATCTGGTCAAGCCGTTCGAGATGGTCGAACTGCTCGCGCGCATCGAAGCGTTAATCCGCCGCGTGTCTACGCAGGCAGCCGCGGCCATGGCGACCGGCGACACCTATCGCTTCGGCGATATTCACGTGGATTTCCGTAAGGCCGAAGTGACCAAGGCCGATCAGGCGGTCGAGCTCTCGGCGCGTGAATTCAAGCTGCTCAGATACTTCGTCGAACACCGCGGCGCCGCCTTGTCCCGCGACGAGTTACTGAACGAAGTCTGGGGCTACAACGCCATGCCATCTACCCGGACTGTTGACGTCCACGTCGCCTGGCTGCGACAGAAGATTGAGGACAATCCGCGGCATCCGCAATTCATTCTCACCGTGCACGGATTGGGGTATAAATTCGCCGGCTGACAGGCAGAATTTCAGGCTCACTTGCGACTGAGCCTTACTGGAGTGAAGCGAGGACAGATCCGAAAAACAGGCCGGTAATTCCTGCATGGAACGTTGAAATCCTTCCCGATCTCGCGATCCAGTCAGGCATAGCCCTTGCTCTCAGCAGTGGGTACGAGGTTTAGAACCATGGAGATCAGCAGGGCGGCGACAGGGCTCCTGGTAGCGGCATGTGTTACGGCAGGGGCCGCGGGCACGTACCTGGTTGTCCGGGGCAACACGCCGGACGCTCCCAAAACAGTCGAGGCGACAACGCCGAGCACACCGGCCGTGGAGCAATCCGAGGGTGTGTTGCCGGAGGCGGCACCTGCAGCCGAAGCGCCCGCGCCGGTCACCCCGCTTGCGCCCGTCGCACCGGTTCCGAAGCCGGTGTCGAAACCCGTGCCGGCTCGTGTCACCAAACCGACACCCGCGTCACGTCCATCGCGTCCAGCGTCGCAGGTAGCGGCCAACACGCCTGCGCCCGCGCCCGCCCGAGAGTCGACACTCGCAACGATCCCGGCCCCATCGATTCCCGAGAGTCAGAGCCAGCCGGCGCGTCCGATTGAGCCGCCGGCTCCCATTCTCGAAGAACTGGTTGTTTCAGCGCAGTCGGTCATTGGTCTGCAGATGGAGACGTCAGTGTCGAGCGAGAACGCGCGTCTCGAAGACGAGGTTGTGGCTAAAGTGACGCGCGACGTGAAGGTCGGCGATCGCGTGGCTATTCCGTCGGGCGCACGCGCGCAGGGCGAGGTCACGCTCGTGGAACGCGGTGGCCGCTTGAAAGATCGGGCGCGTCTTGGCGTGCGCTTCACCTCGATCGTGCTGGCAGACGGCACGCGGATTCCGATTCACACCGAGACGGTGATGCGCGAAGGCGACTCGCCCGGACGCGAGAGCGCCGCGAAGATCGGCGGCGGCGCCATTGGCGGCGCGATCATCGGGGGCATTCTCGGCGGCGCCAAAGGCGCGGCGATTGGCAGCACTGTCGGCGCAGGCGCGGGCACCGGGGCCGTTATGGCCGGCGGACGCAATGCCGCGACACTTCCCGCGGGTTCACCAGTGACGGTTCGTCTCGAATCCCCCGCGACGATCACCGTCGAGAAGTGAAACGTTAATGTAGGGCCGGTCCTTCGGAACGGCTATCAAGAGCCTCCGGTATAAGATCCCGCCGGAGGCTTTTCCATGTCCGCACGACTCCTCATCATCACGGCGCTCGCGGCGCTCGTCGCGATGCCCGCATCAGCCCAGGTCAAGAAGTCGGAGATGCCCGGCATCCGCAACTACTCGCGCGTCGATGCGACAGTAGGCTGCGGAGGCGCGGTCGATCCGAGCGCGATGTCGGCGCTCAAGAAGGAAGGCTTTGTCTCGGTAATCAATCTCCGTCAGGCCAGCGAGCCCGGTGCCGACATCGATGCCGGACGCGCTGCGGCCCAGGCGGCAGGCCTGAAGTACATCCACTTGCCCTTCAACGTCGCGATGCCGGATCCCAAGGTCGTCGATGCGTTCCTGGCCGCCGTCGCCGACAAGAGCAACCAACCCGTGTTCGTGCACTGCGGATCAGCAAACCGTGTCGGCGGCGTCTGGATGATCAAGCGCGCGCTGCAGGACGGCTGGTCGATCGAACGGGCCCAGGCCGAGGGTGAGGCGATCGGCCTGAATAACCCCGACATGAAGAAATTCGCGCTGGCCTATATCCAGGACCATCAGAAGAAATAAGGCCGGAAACTGGGCCGGCCAGGCCCGGTCGGGCTTTTTCGCGTGTCGAAACGAGCCCGCCCGGGTTGTGATCTATACTTATCCGTTTCGTGCGTGCGGCGATTTCACCGACTTGATGGGCCGCGCCCGCCGGTTACTCCGGCACGCTCTATCTAAGTCGCGAACCCCAAGCCCGCGACGAGCGGGCTTTTTCCGTTTTTGAGGAGCAACATGTCGCGTTTCACGTTCACGTCAGAATCGGTCTCCGAAGGTCATCCCGACAAGGTTTGCGATTACATCTCCGACTCGGTCCTCGACGCGTGTTTCGAGCAGGACCCCAGGAGCCGTGTGGCGTGCGAGACGCTCGTCAAGAGCGACCATGTCGTCCTCGCTGGTGAGATCACGACCAACGCCAAAATCGATTTCGACAAGATCGTGCGGCAGGCCGTGAAAGAGATCGGCTACACCGACACGACCGAGCCCTTCTGCGACACCACGCTGAAGCTCGTGCAGCTGATCACCAAGCAGTCGAACGAGATCTCCCAGGGCGTCACCGAGACGACGAGCCAGAGCGGCGACCAGGGCGCCGGCGACCAGGGCATCATGTTCGGCTACGCCACGGATGAATCGCCGGAGATGATGCCGCTGCCGATCCTCCTGGCGCACAAGCTGATGAAGGCGATGGCCGACGATCGCCACGCCGGCAAGTACACCTGGCTGCGCCCGGACAGCAAGTCGCAGGTCTCGCTCAACTACGACGGCAACGACCCGCGCGACGTCACCGCGGTCGTCGTCTCGACCCAGCACACCCCCGAAGCCGACCAGAAGAAGATCACCGAGTACGTGCGCGAGGAGCTCGGCCCCCGCGCGCTCGGTCAGTGGTGGAACAACAAGCTGACGCTGTTCGTGAACCCGACCGGCAGCTTCATCCACGGCGGACCGTCGGCTGACGCCGGCGTCACCGGCCGCAAGATCATCGTCGATAGCTACGGCGGCTGGGGCCGTCACGGCGGCGGCGCGTTCAGCGGCAAGGACCCCTCGAAGGTCGATCGCAGCAGCGCGTACTTCTGCCGCTACGTCGCCAAGCAGGTCGTGGCGTCGGGCTTTGCGAAGAAGGCTGAGATCCAGGTCGGTTACGCGATCGGGATGGCCAAGCCGGTTTCAGTGAAGGTCGATACCTTCGGCACCGGCGACGAGCGTGCGGCAGCGGAGTTCGTGATGAACAACTTCGACTTCCGCCCGCGCGCGATCATCGAGAAGCTCAACCTGCTTCGTCCGATCTATCGCCAGTCGACCAACTACGGTCACTTCGGCCGTACGGGTCTGCCGTGGGAAGCGGTCGAGAAGGCCGCCGCGATCGCGAAGTAGATGTCGTGTCCGGCTTTAGCCGGACCTCGTAGTTAGTATCGTTCGTACCAGCGACGCGTTCGCAGCGTCACTGCGTTCTGCACGTCACCGACACGGCCGGCCGCGAGATTCGCGTCCGGCTGTGTCACCCCCACCGCCAGCAGCGTGTTGCGCAAATCATCCTTGAGCCCGTCCACCTGACGCTCACTCAATTCACGCGCCGCCACCGCCGTCCACATCAGGTTGACGATTTTGGCTTGCGTCTCGTCATTCACCGGCCGCTTGACGAGCATCGTGGACACGGTCATCGCCAAAGCTTTGGTGGCCTTCTGCCCTTCGGGTTCGTCCGTGAACACCAGCAGGTCGTCGCTCAGATCCTGAATGGCTTGCTGTTCACCGCCGACGACCGCGGCGAGGTCTCGCTGAAGATCGCCGAGACGATTGGGGACGTCATTCGTTTTCGCAGGCAGCGCACCGTCGCCCTGCTTGCAGCCAGCGGCACCGAGCGCGGCGACGAGCACCAGCGCGGACAGCATCACTCTCATGGGACCTCAAGAGTGACTGACCCGTTCGCGCGGTGTCAACGTCGCCTGTGTCGGATTAACGCGGCTTAAAATTTGTGCTTTGACGCCCTTTTGAAGTACGCTGTCAGGCTCATGGTCGCAGTTCTCCACCACGCGCATCACCACCACCACCATCACGGTGGACTGGCAGGATTGCGCGCGCGAATGGACTGAACGCACACAACGGTTTTCGCGACCCACGCAACCCCGCCGGAACACAAGGCGGGGTTTTTTGTTGTACGGAATCTGGAATGAGGCTATGGATTTCTCGAAACTTGACGGACTGATTCCCGCGGTTGTGCAGGACCACGTCAGTGGCGAGGTGTTGATGGTCGGTTTCATGAACACCGACGCCTGGGACGTCACGCGCCGCACGGGCTACGTGACCTTCTACAGCCGCACGCGCAACACACTGTGGACGAAAGGCGAGACGTCAGGGAACAAGCTGGCGGTCCGCGACATCCTGATCGACTGCGACGACGACACGCTGCTGGTGAAAGCCGAGCGGCTGGGCGACGGCAACGTCTGTCACACCGGTGAGCGCACCTGCTTCAACAAGCGCGCGGAAGGGATCACGATTCCATGAAGCTGAAGCTCGGCCTTCCCAAGGGGTCACTCCAGGACGCGACGATTCAGCTCTTCGCGCGCGCCGGATTCAACATCTACGTCAACACCCGCTCGTATTTCCCGTCGATCGACGATCCCGAGATCGAGTGCATGCTGATCCGCGCGCAGGAGATGACGCGCTACGTCTGTGAGGGCGTGCTCGACGCCGGCCTGACCGGCCTCGACTGGGTCGCCGAACATCGCTACGGCAGAGACGCGCACACATGCGTGACGAGCCTCGCCGACTTGGTGTACTCAAAGCAGAGTTTTGGCAAGGTGCGCTGGGTCCTGGCGGCCCCCGAAGATTCGCGCTTCAAGTCACCGCAGGATTTCAACGGCGCGGTCATCGCCACTGAGCTCGTCCAGGTGACGAAGCACTACTTCGACAACATCGGCGTCAAGGTGAAGCGCGTCGAGTTCTCGTGGGGCGCGACCGAGGTCAAGCCGCCGGTACTCGCCGATGCGATCGTCGAGGCCACGGAAACCGGATCGACGCTGCGCGCGAATCGACTGCGGATCCTCGACACGATCATGGAGTCGAACACGCAACTCATCGCCAACGAACAGGCGCTCAGCGACGCGTGGAAGCGCACCAAGATCGAGAACATCGCGCTGCTGCTGCGCGCGGCGATCGAAGCGCAGGGCCGCGTCGGGCTGATGCTGAACGTGCAGCGCGCGGACCTCGACAAAGTCTTGTCGCTGTTGCCGGCGCTACAGCGGCCGACGATCTCCTCGCTGAGCGACGCCGAGTGGGTCGCGGTGAACACGATCATCGAGGAGCGCACGGTGCGCGACCTGATCCCGAAGCTGAAGGCGGCGGGCGGTCAGGGCATCGTCGAGTACCCGTTGAACAAAATCGTGGTGTAGGCCCGTTCTGGACAGGCGTAGGGCGGGCCCTGTTCGTTGGACCCGCCGTGAGGAACATGATCAAGATCGTTGATGCGAGTGACACAGCGGCAGTCAAGGCGCTGCTCTGGCCGGAGCGCGATCGCGACGGCGAGACCGAACAGCGTGTCTCGCGGATCGTCGCCGACGTTCGGACCAATGGCGAGCCTGCCCTACTCCGCTACGCGCGTGAGTTCGATCGTCTCGAGGGACCGATCGAGATCCCCCGGAAGGAGATGCAAGCCGCTGCGAAGACCGTTCCCGCACGCGTGCGAAAAGCCATTCGCATCGCCGCGAAGAACATCCGCGCTGTGGCGAAGCGGCAGGTCCCGCGCGGATGGAAGGCGCGAATCGGCGCCGGCCTCACCGTCGAGCAACGTATCGTGCCGCTCGATCGCGTGGGCTGCTACGTGCCTGGCGGC
>JBKPRH010000025.1:0-12066 GCA_046765795.1 Acidobacteriota bacterium
GACCAAGGACCACGGACCAAGCACCAAGGACTAAGTATCAAAGTCCCGGCCCCGGGTTTCCGGGCCGGACCAGACGGCGATTGCGGCAAGGATCGCCGACGCCACCATCGCCACGCTCATGCCGTTGACGGCGGAGATGCCCCTGTCCTGCGCCGCACCGAGGATATAGGGCATCGCCGCCCCCATCGCTGATCCGGCGTGATAACAAAAGCCCGGGCCGACACCGCGGACCTCAGTCGGGAACCGCTCGACGGTGTAGGCCGGTGCCATTCCCCACACACCCATCCCGAAGAACCCCATCGTCAGCGCGCCGAAGATCAGCGAGGTTGTGCTGCCGCCGTACAGAAAGAACGGCAATGAGGCCGGGCCCAGAATCAGCGTCGCAGTAAATGCACCGCGACGCCCAAGCCGTCCTTCTGACAATCGTCCCCAGGTCGCGGTGCCGAGGATCGCGCCGACATTGAACGCCGCGAGGAATGGCAGCAGGTTCGTCCGGCCCGCGTCGCGCAGCACCGTCGGATACCAGAAGTTCAGCGAGTAGTAGATGCACATGAACGACCCGATGACAAGCGTCGTTTGGAGCGTCGTTTTGATCAGGTCGCCCTGGAAAATTCGTACGAGGGAAAGCGTTGGCTCGCGTGCGTCAGCTCCGCTTTCTTTCAAACGGCGCTGTCGCTCGAGCCACACCGGACTCTCGGGCACGCGTGCGCGAATCCAGAATGTGAACAGCGCAGGGATGATGCACACCCAGAACATGACGCGCCACGCAAGATCCGGCGTCTCGCTGAAGAGGGGATAGATGAATTGAAATGCCGCGGCGGCGAAGAGATATCCCCAGTACCAGCCACCGAGCATCAGCCCCGAGGCGAGACCACGCAGCCGGGCTGGCCAATGTTCGAGGACGAGCGGCATGCCGGCCGCCCATTCGCCGCCCATGCCGAGACCGAACAGTGCACGGACGCCGAACAACACTGCATATGACGGCGCGAACCCGCTGAGGAACGCAAAGAGCGAGAACCACAGGACCGACAGCATCAGGGGCAACTTGCGCCCCCATTTGTCAGCCGCAGTCCCGGCGATCGTCCCGCCCACGAGCCGCATGATGAGCGTCACTGTCCCGAGCGCGCCGGCCAGTGCGCGATCGATCGTGAAGCTCTTCTGGATGTCCACGACGATGAACGCGAGGATGTTGAAGTCGAACGAGTCCACGATCCAGCCGAGGAACACCGCCCAGAAGGCACGCCACTGATCGCGCGTGACCTGCCGATACCAAGGGAGGGTGCTGACGGCCGCGTCGTCGACGACGGCGGGGATGGTTGATGCGGCTCTGGTGGTCACGCCCGCGCGATTCTAGGTTGCCCCGACGGATTTGTCGAACGTCGCGCGTGTTCGATTTGCCGGGCTCAGCCGTTAATGACCGCAAAGCGCCAGTGTAGAATCCAGATTCCTTGACCGGCGCTTCCTCTTTGGAGAAAACATGAATCGTCTGACTGCGGCAGTGCTTGCCGGAGCTGCGTTCGTTCTGTGGATGGATGTCGGTTCTGCCCAGCAGCCTTCGTCCCGGCTTCGCATTGCCGCGACGACGATTAACGACCTTCGGGCGTGGGATCAGACTGTGACCGCACAGCTGCGAACCGGTGATCTCCGCGTGATGAGCGTCGATCAGGACCCATCGATGCCGACTCGACTCGTCGAGCGGATGCAGCAGTACTACCAAGGCGTACCGATTTTCGGGGCGCAGATCGTCCGCGATTCGGAATCTGGTGTTGCGCAGTCGATTTTCGGCGAAGTGCCGCAGGGGTTGAGCCTGGATACGAGTCCGGTTCTTACTGCAGCCGCTGCCGAGACGGAAGCGCTGCGACGATCCGGATCAGGGGCGTTGATCCTGCGCCGACCTGAGCTCGTCATCCTCGCGGAAACTCCTATCGGGCCGCGACTGGCTTACATGTTTGTGGTCTCGGCCAAACCGTCCGTCGATCGCGTGTTCGTCGACGCCGTCACCGGTGCCGAACTCCTACGGTTTTCCGAAATAAAAACGCAATCATCGGCCGTCGGAACCGGCCAGGGACTGGTTGGCGGCACGAAGAAGATGTCGGTGCGGCCTGAGGGGGCTGCTTTCGTTGCCGATGACCGATTGCGGCCGCCAGTGCTGACGACGTATGACCTGCGTGGAAACCTGTTTCGCGCGGACAGCGTGATTTTTGACGGTGCACCGCTGTTTCCTTCCGACCTGGCGACCGATTCCGATAATCAGTGGACCGACATTCCGACTGTCGATGCTCACACGTACATCGGCTGGACCTACGACTACTACTTCAAACGTCACGGGCGCCGCGGGCTGGATAACCGCGACCGGCCTATCGTGACCATCGTCAACGCCGCTCGCCAAACAGACTTCCAATCGGTGCCGCCAGACTTTTTCGGGCTTTACGTCCTGAACGCGTTCTGGTGTGACGGGTGTGGCCCCGGCGGCGTGGGCGTCATGTACTTTGGCAACGGTGCCCCTCCGCAATTCGGTTTCAATTTCGGGGTTGGCCTACAGACCGTCAGCTACTTTGCGGGGTCGTTGGATATCGCGGCGCACGAGCTCACGCACGCGGTGACCGATTCGTCTTCGCGTTTGATTTATCTCAACGAGTCGGGGGCGCTCAATGAAGCGTTCTCGGACATCATGGGCACGAGCGTCGAATTCTTCTTTCAGCCTGTGGGTTCGGGACTCGGTCAAGCCGACTTCCTGCTTGGCGAGGATTCGATCCGCAGTCCGTTTGGGGGCCTCAACGGGAACCGCTCGCTGATCAATCCGGCGGCGTTTGGCGACCCGGATCACTACAGCCTTCGGTACACGGGCACTGCTGACAACGGCGGTGTGCATACCAACTCGAGCATTGCTAACCACGCGTTTTATCTCGCGGTGGCCGGCGGCACCAATCGTGTCTCAGGCATCACTGTCGCTGGTGTTGGCCTCGCAAATATGGAACAGATCGAGAAGGTGTTCTACCGGGCATTCACGCTGCTGCTGCCCGCCAACGCCACGTTCTCGACAGCGCGGGCGGCGACGATTCAGGCCGCGCGCGATCTTTACGCGACGACCCCTGCGGTTGTGAATGCAGTGACCCAAGCCTGGACCGCCGTCGGCGTGAATTGAGGAGACGCATGTACCGCACCTCAGTTGCCTTCATGATCGTTCTCCTCGGTATCGCTGCGTCCGCGTCCGCGCAGGCCAAGCCGACGCAGCCCACGCCGGCGAAGCCGACGCAGCCGACCCCAGCGAAGCCGACGCCGCCGACGCCGTCACGACCCGGGCAGACGAAGCCCACGCCGCCACAACCGATCGACCGGATCTACGTGTCGGTGAATGGCGCTTTCCAGACGGGTGGCGACAACTTCGGCGAGACAGTGACGTTCCGTGAGAACGCCGAGGACGGCCGGTTCACGACCGATTACGAAGTGAAGTCGGGGCCGGCGCTCAATGTCTCGGTTGGTGTCGGACTCTGGCGCAACATCGGCGTTGGCGTCGGCGTCACGCGTTATTCGAAGAACACGCCTACGGCGTTCAACGCATCCGTGCCACATCCGTTCTTTTTCAATCGTCCGCGAGACGTTGAGGGCGAGGTCGGTGGCACCAAACGCGAGGAGCTGGCGGTGCACGTACAGGCTCGAGCCACCTTCGTGCCGAATCGGCGCATCCAGGCCGTCGTGTTCGGTGGTCCCTCCTTCTTCACCGTGAAGCAGGACATCGTCAACGACTTCGAGATCACCGAGACGTACCCGTACGACACCGCGACGTTCAACCGTGGCATCACGACGAAGGTCGATGAATCAAAGATCGGCTTCAACGTTGGCGCGGATGTCGGCTACTTCTTCACGCGTCAGGTCGGCGTCGGCGGCAGCGTGCAGTGGGCGGGCGCGACGATCGACGCTCCAGCGTCGAGCGGGACGGGCTCGTTCGACATCAAAGCCGGCGGACTCCAGGTTGGCGCCGGGCTCAGACTGCGATTCTAGGGTCGATGGCTACGCAATACGGCGATGGGGATCGATCGCCAGCCACGCGAGCGCGCCGGCGACGTAGACGCCGGCCGTGACATAGAGCGGCAGCGTCCATGACCCGAGGCGATCCACCATCACGCCGACGACGATCGGTCCGACGAGCCCACCCAGATTGCCGAATGTGTTCATGAAGCCGGTGACGACGCCCGCGTGACGCGGTGCGACGTCGAGGCACACCGCCCAGCACGCACTCAGCGCGAAATCCGCGGACGCCAGTGCAAGCGCCAGCAGCAGTGCCTTGGCGACCGCTGACGGTACGACGAGAGACGCGAGGATCAGCATTCCGCACACGAAAAACGCCGTGGAGCCGAGCACGACACGTGCTGTGCGCAGTCCGCGCGTGCGCGCCAGGACGTCGGTAGACCAACCGCCGGTGATATTGGCCGCGCCGGCCAGCAGAAACGGCAGCGCCGAGAAGAATCCGCCGGCCACCAGCGAGAACCGCAGCTCGCGAACGAGATACGTCGGCAGCCATGTGAAATAGAAATACAGACCGTAGCCGAACGTGAAATACATCGCGCAGATGGCGTAGAGGTTCGGGCTCGTGAGGAGCGCGCGCCACGGCGTCGGCTCATCTTTGGAAGTTGGGAGTTGGGAGTTGGACGTTTCGTCTTGTGTGATCCATGCGAGCTCGTCGCGATCGACGTCGGCATGCTCCGAAGGACGATCGCGATACGAGCGATACCACGCGACGGCCCAGACGATGCCGAACACGCCGAAGACGACGAAGCTGATGCGCCAGCCCCAGCGCTGAATCAGCACCAGTGCGATGGGCGCCGTGATCGCACCGCCCAGCCGCGAGCCAAGGAACAGCACGCCGTTGGCCATCCCGCGTTCGCGCGCCGGGAACCACTGCGAGAAGCTCCGCACGGCATTCGGAAATGCGCCAGCCTCTCCAGCGCCGAAGAGAAACCGGATCGCGAACAGCGACCGCAGGCCCTGCGCCGCACCCGTGAGCATCGTGAACGCCGACCACCACAGCACGATACGTGTCAGCACGCGCCGCGGGCCGATGACGTCGCCCAACCAGCCGGAGGGCACTTCGAACAGCGAGTAGGCGAGCGTGAACGCGCCGAACACCGTGCTCATCTGCACGAGCGTCAGCCCGAGGTCCTGCATGATGAACGGCGTGGCGATGGAGATGCAGACGCGATCGAGGTAGGTGACGATGGCGAGGAAGAACGCCATCCGCAGGACGCGATAACGGACAGCTGTGGGGCGGGTCTTGTTCTGTAGACCCGCCGTTGCGTGCGTCATCAATTCAGCTTGTCGAGCCCTTCATTCAGCTCGATCGACGTGCCCCATGGGTCCGTGACGAAGGCGATGCCAAGGCCGAAGGCTTCGGACTTGCGATACGTGACGTTCAGCTTGATGCCCATCGCCTCGAGCTTCTTGCAGAACGCCTCGAGGTCTCTCACCTCGAAGCCGATGTGCTCAATCGAGCGACCGGTCGTGCCGATGACGGGATCTGGCGAAGGCGAAAAATTCAGCGCGACACCCGGCAGATCGGCGACGAGGAACGTGCCGCCGGCTGCGCGAGGCTTCGCGCCAAAGACTTTCTCGTACCACGCGCGCATCTCGGCGTTCTGCGCACCGAAGAAGTGGACGTGATGCAGCGCGATCGGCGTCGTCTGCTGCTTGTTCTCCAGCAGCTCCACCTTCACATCGTCAGGGCCCATGACGAAGGCGATTGACGTGGTCTCGTTGACGGGTGCAATGTCGTCGATCACCTTCTGGGTCGGCGCGACTTCCGAGCGCGTGATGATCGGATAGCCGGCGGCCTTCACTCGGTCAATCGTCTGCCGCAGGTTGGGGACCGAGAACCCGATGTGGTTCACGGTCGTTCCCTTGCTGCCGCCGGTCGGCTTCTGGTTCCGGAAGAAGATGAAGACGTTCGGGAATTTGACGACATCCACCTGCTGCGGACCGAATTTGATCCGTGCGCCGCCGAGCGTGTCGACGAAGAATTTCAGATGCGCGGGGATGTCGCTTGCCGCGATGTGATGATGACCGTAGACGATCGGGCCATCTTTCGCCACCAGCAGCTGCGCTGATGCGGCAGACGCCCCCAGTAAAACGATGACGACTGCACATGCAAGACGTGTCATGTGAACTTTCTTCTTCGTGGACTTCGTGCTCTTCGTGGTTAGGCTCGTTTGTTCTCTATCAATCAATCCCAAACGCGAGCAGGACGTTACCACCGTTCCCGACGAATCCGCCGTAACCGGAGTTGAAGTAGAGCATGCCGCCCGACACGATTGCGCCAGGGCCTTCGAGGCCGCCGCCGTTGGCTTTCACACCGTTGACGGTGGGGAAGTCTTTGTTGGTGTCGAAGGTCCAGAGGATCGAGCCGTCCTTGGTCGAATACGCGCGCATGCCGCCGTCGAGCGATCCCGAGAAGACCGCTCCGGGGATGACGGTCACCGCGGCGCCTTGGGACGCGCGGCATGTCGGCTTCTTCGGATCGCACAGCCGCTCCTGCGGCTCGACGCTCCAGGCAAGCGCGCCGGTAGCGAGGTTGAGAGCGCGGATGCCGCCAGGTTTCGGCGACAACAGATCGGACACACCGAAGTAGGCCTGCTGATCGTCAACCGCACCGCCCCACTGTCCGCCCAGTCCGCTTCCTTGACCGATGCGGTACTGCCACGCCAGTTCGCCTTCCTTGTCGGGATCGAGCGCATAGGCCATGCCCGACTTCTGCGGGAGGACGAGCAGGTCGCGTCCATTCACAGTGACAAGACTCGGCGATGCGGAAAAGTCGTGATCGGGTCCCATCTTCGCCGGGCAGTTCGGATTGTCCGGGTTTTCCTGCTGGCAACCCAGCGTCCAGTTGTCGTTGGGGGTCGTCTGGTTGACCCATTTGATCACGCCGCTCTTCATGTCGAGCGCGATCACGGCGTCGCTGGTCTTCTGCGACGGGTCGGCGTAGTTGTTGCCCGTGGCGATGTAGACCATGCCGCGCTTGGCATCGATTGTCGGTGACGACCAGATGCCCGCACCGGCCGGTCCCCACTGCGACAGACCGTCTTTGTTTTTTCCGCGTGGCCTGGGTTCTTCGATGGTGTAGGTCTTCCAGATCACTTCGCCGGTGTTGGCATTGAGCGCGGAGATATTGCCGCGAAACGTGCAGCACTCGTACTTGGCGCTGCCTCCCTGGCCTTCTTCGTTCAAGCCCTGCACGGGCACGAACACGCGTCCGTCGTAATACGTCGGCGCGCCGGTAATGGCCGCGGCGCGATGGTCATCAACCTTGCGGATCCAGATCTGCTGGCCGGTGTTCGCATCGACTGCATACGCATTGGCGCGAGAGTCACCGAAGAAGACGGCCTGACCCGAGCGGGTGCCGTTCTTGTAGGGTCCGACCGACATCGCGGTGCGCACGCCTGCTTGGGCCTTGAACGTCCAGTGCGTGCAACCGGTCTTCGGATCGAGCGCGTGCACTTCACCGTTCTCGCTCGCGACGAACAAGCGGCCACCGGCGATCGTCGGCTGCGCGCGAGCTGACGTGACGGTGTGATATCCGAATGCCCACTTGAGTTTCAGCTTGGGCACATCGGCGGCCGTGAGTCCGCCGTTCTTCTGAAAGCGGGTGTTCGCGACGTTGCCGCCCCATCCGTTCCATTCACCATTGGCAGCCGGTGCACGCATCGCAGACGACGCGGCACATTTGTTCACGACGACCGGCGCTGTGACAGGGCCGAACGGCTTGCCGGATGCAAAGACGGCCACCGCGCGCTGCTCGGCCTCGCTCAACGAGATCGCCTGAATCTGCATCCGGCCGAGTGTCATCGCGTTGAAGATCTCTTCGGTCTTCATCTGCCGCAGCGTGGCGGGAGTCGGCGCGCTGGTCTGGTTTTCGGCATGGCAGTTCGCGCAGGCGCGCTTGAAGACGGCGGCTCCGTCAGGTTGTTGCGCCAGTGCGGGTACGGCGAGTGCGATGAGAAAAACGGCTACGAGTCCGGACTTCATTGATTAACTCCCAAAGACCAACCACCAACCACGAACCACCAACCACGAACCACGAACCACGAACCACGAACCACGAACCACGAACCACGAACCACCAACCACCAACCAGCTATGATACGCGGGAAGAAATGGTCAGCGGTACATATCAGTTCTGGCGCATAGGTCGAGCATTAACCGCGATGACCATCGCGGCAGCGATGGTCATCGCCTTGATCGATGCGCAGGCGCCCGCTGACGCGCCGATCACCTTCCGGCTGATCGTCGTCAGTTCCGCCGAACGCGCCGAGTTGCTACTCGCGGAGATTCAGGCGGGCTCGAGCTTCGAGACGATCGCGCGCACGCAGTCTTCGGATCCATCCGCCAGTCAGGGTGGCCTCATCGGACCCGTGGCCCTCTCCGAATTGCGACCAGAACTTCGTGATGCGCTTCGCGATCTGCAGATGGGCGAGGTGCGCGGGGTGCTGCGCCTGGCAACCGGATTTGCTCTTGTGCAGCGCACGACAGAGCGTCCCGTGATGTCAATGCGCGGCGGCGAGATTCTGGCGGTCTCTTCAGTCGGCAGTGTCCGTCCCACACTGAGCGTGGATGGATTCTCCGAAGCGAACGCCGCACTGAACAGCATCAACAAACCGGAGGACTGGAACCAGAGCCCGCGTCGAATCTGCGAGCTGCGGCAAGAGGCGGTGGGGAACGTGAAATCGGCGCTCTCGAGGCGTCTTGGCCCCGAGCTCGCCAGGACGCGCACCGAATATTCGCCGCAGGACATCATGGAAGCGCATGTCGCGCTCGGTCAGCTCTACGCGTACGACGGCGACATGACGAACGCGATCGCGCAGTTCGAGTCAGCCAGACGCATCGCCGAAACCGACTTGCCGGCGGCCTTGCCTGATCTCATTCAAAGTCTTGGCATCGCGCATCTCCACAAGGCGGAAATGGACAACGGGCTTTATCACGCGCCTGGCGATCGTTGTCTGCTGTCGGTGCGCGGTGGAGCTCCGCTGCAAAAGCCAGAGGACTTCAACACGGCGGTCGAGTACTTCAGGAAGCTCCTCGGCACGCGGCCCGATGATGTGGAAGCGAAATGGCTGCTGAACGTGGGCTACATGACCACGGGTGGATATCCGGGTCTCGTTCCGCCACGCGACCTGATGCCCTCGTCCGACTTCGCATCTGCCGAGGACGTTGGCCGCTTCGTCGACGTCGCGGCAAAGGCGGGCGTGGACTCGTTCTCATCGGCGGGCGGCGTCATCGTTGACGACTTCAACAACGATGGTCAGCTCGAGATCCTGACGTCGAACTTCGACAGCTGCGGCCAGATGAAGTTGTTTCAGCGCGGGCCGACGGGCACGTTCGTCGATCAAGCCTCGCACGCGGGTCTGACCGAGCAGCTTGGCGGGTTGAATCTGCTGCAGACCGATTACAACAACGATGGCTGCAAGGACGTGCTCGTCCTGCGCGGTGGGTGGGAACTGGCGCAGCGCAAGTCGCTGTTGCGAAACAACTGCGACGGCACGTTCACTGATGTCACGTTCGCGAGCGGCCTCGCCAAACCGGCGACGAGCACGCAGACGGCCGCCTGGACCGACATCGACAACGACGGCTGGATCGATCTCTTCGTGGGCAACGAAGATGCGCCGGCCCAGCTCTTTCGCAATCGCGGCGATGGCACGTTCGAGGACATCGGCAAGGCGGCCGGCGTCGCGCGAACCGCGTTCACCAAGGCCGTCCATGCCGGCGACTTCGACAACGACGGCTATCCGGATCTCTACGTCTCGAATCTGCGCGGCGTGAACTACCTCTATCGCAACAACCACGACCGCACCTTCACTGAAGTCGCCGAAGCTGCGGGCGTGATCGGAGCGGACCGCGGTTTTCCCGCCTGGTTCTTCGACTACGACAACGACGGTTGGGACGATCTGTTTGTCAGCAGCTACTTCCTGTCGATTGAAGAGAACGCGCGCTCGTACATGCGTTTGCCGGTCAACGCGAAAACCCAGAAGCTCTATCGCAATCTGGGCAATGGACGTTTCGAGGACGTGACCGCGCAGACGAACATGGCCAAGGTGTTCATGCCGATGGGGTCGAACTTCGGCGACATCGACAACGATGGCTTCCTCGACATCTTTCTCGGCACTGGCAGCCCGTCTTACGGTGCGCTGAAACCCAGTGTGCTGCTGCACAACAAGGGCGGCAAGACGTTCGTGGACGTGACCGCCTCATCCGGAACGGGGGAGATGCACAAGGGCCACGGCGTCGCCTTTGCCGATCTCGATCACGAGGGCGACGAGGAGATCATCTTCAAGGTCGGCGGTGCCACGCCCGGCGACGCGCACGTGTTTCGCTTGTTCGAAAATCCCGGACACGGCAACGACTGGCTGGGCGTGAACCTGGTCGGCGTGAAGACCAACCGTGCCGCGATAGGGGCGCGCGTCAAGGTCACGGTCGAGAACAGCGGCGGTGGAACCCGATCGATCTACAGGACCGTGAACAGCGGCGGCAGCTTCGGTGCCTCACCGCTGCAGCAGCATATCGGCCTCGGCAAGGCGGCGCGCATCGTGGACCTCGAAGTGTTCTGGCCGGTCAGCAATACGCGGCAGCACTTCGCCAACGTCGGCAAGAATCAGGTCGTCGAGATCCGCGAGGGTGATCAACGTGTGACGCCGCTGGTGAGGAAGCCGGCGCCTCTAGGAGCCTTGCGATGAAATGCGAAATGCGAAATTCAAAATGCAAACTGTTTGCCGTCCTTGGCATCTTGCATTTTGCATTTTGCATGACGACGGTCCGCGCAGCGGACCGGGAGTACATCGTCAAAGGCATGGTCCTTCGCGCCGATCCTGCCAACCGCTCCTTCGTCGTGTCGCACGAGAAGATCGTCGGCCTGATGGATTCGATGATCATGCCCTTCGACGTCCGCGACGCGAAGGATCTCGCGGGCGTCGTCCCGGGCGCTGTCGTCGAGTTCACGCTCGTCGTGAGCGACAAGTCGGCGTATGCGACGAAGATCACGATTCAGCGCTATCAGAGCGTCGAGCAGGATCCGCGCACGGCGCGGCGGCTGGCCGTGATGCGGAAGATGGCGGGGCTCGCCACCAAGCCGCTCGAGATCGGCGCGCACGTGCCTGACTTCACATTGATCGACCATACGCGCCAGTCAGTCCGGTTCTCGAGTCTGGCCGGCAAGGTGGTCGTCGCCAACTTCATCTACACGCGTTGCGCGCTACCGCAGTTCTGCCTGCGGGTGTCGAACAACTTCGGTGTGCTGCAGAAGCGATTCGCGAAGGAACTCGGCAAGGACGTCGTGCTGTTGACGATTACGTTCGACCCGCAGCGCGATACGCCGGAAGCGCTGGCCGCCTACGCCTCGCAGTGGAAGCCAGACCCGAAGACCTGGCATTTCCTCACCGGACCGGTCGCCGACGTCCGAAACGTGTGTGCGCTGTTCGGCGTCGAGTTCTACCCGGATGAAGGACTGATGAACCACTCGCTCCATACCGTGGTGATCGATCGCAAAGGAACGCTCGTCGCCAACATCGAAGGGAATTCGTACTCTCCCGAACAACTCGGCGATCTCGTGTTTGCGCAATTGAATTAGCCACCAACCACGAACCACCAACCACGAACCAGCTCATCTACACATCGTGCGTTGACAGTCGAGGTCGCGCACGATAGCTTGGCTCGTCTTCCCCTCAACAAACAGCAACAACGTCGCCGCTAGTTGTCTCGCCATGACTGACCGACTGCTCGATCGCCTCACTGGCCTGCTCAAGAAGAAGAACTGGTACGAAATGCCGCGACTGCTGGCCATGGTGCGTCTCGGCGAGATCCGCGAGGACGAGCGCGAGAAAAATCTGTACGACACCGAGGATCCGCTGCTCAAACCGGCGCCAGCGGGAACGCAGCTCGATCCAGAGGTCCGCAACAGCCGCTCGACCGACGGTGCCAACAACGATCTGCACTACCCGGCGATGGGCTCGGTGGGCCGCCGCTTTGGCCGCAACGTTCCTCTCAAATACGTCGTCCCTGACACGGCCAACCTGATGACGCCCAGCC
>JBKPRH010000026.1:0-15293 GCA_046765795.1 Acidobacteriota bacterium
CGGCAGGAGATCGTCGAGACGATTCGCGCGATCTTCTTGAACCATCGCACGGCGACCTACGTCGCCAAGGTCCGTGAGGTACGCGAGCTTGGCGCCGACGTCCTGCTTCTTCGGGCCGTCGTCGGCATGACGCCGCCCGGAGCTGCCGAACTGAATCCCGCGGTGAATTCTATTCAGAGTGTCGTGATGACGGGCAAGGGCACAGGTCTGCGTGTGGCATTGCTGCACAACACGCCTGCCGCATTTCACGGCAGGCCGGAACTTGCGGAGCAACTCACGCGCGAGCTGACGGAGGTGCTGCGTACGGGTCAGGTGGTCGTGACGACATGACCCCGCAATCGCACCTGACCGCGCGACTCTTGCTGAGAGGCGTCGCAGGAATCGTCATCATCGACGCGATTCTCTTCGGAGTGGCCGGCCGCCTCGATTGGCGCGCGGCGTGGGTGATGTCGGGACTATTTGCCGCATATGTCGCTGCGGAATCGCGTGGTTGCTGCGGCGAGATCCTGATCGTGGCTGGCGTTGATACCCGCGGCGATCATCGCGGTCCTGCTGGTGATTCGCACCTCGTTCGAAGACCGCATGCTGAGGCATGAGCTTGCGGGATACCAAGAGTACGCGCTGCACGTGAGGCAACGCCTCGTGCCCGGTGTGTGGTAGCGCTGGCCCCGTCGTGCTTCGCGCGATTCTGATCGCCGATTAAGCTGCCACCAATCCGTCGCGCCACCCACCGTTGTACGGTCGCCGCATGAGCGCTTTATCAGTCACAGAAGAGGACCGTCACCGCGAGCCAGCGGTCACACTGATCCGTCACGTCTTCTCGCTCGTCTGCCGTGTCGAGGTGAACATTCGCGCCGGTGCTCCGGTTATCTGGCGCATCCTGACCGACGCGCAGGACTTCCCGCGCTGGAACTCAACCATCACACGGATCGAAGGAGATATCCGTGAAGGCAGGCGGCTTCGGCTGCACGTTCCCGGGACCGAGCGAACGTTCACGCCACGTGTGTCAGGGCTCACGCCGAATCAGCGCATGACATGGACAGGTGGCGTCGCTCCACTCTTTACAGGCGTTCGCGCCTTTGTCCTGCGGCCTCGGTCCGACGGCTCAACGGACTTTGTCATGGACGAGCGCTTCTCTGGCGCGATGCTGCCGCTGATCGCGCGTGCCCTGCCTGACTTCCGTCCAGTCTTCGCCAGGTTCGCCAGCGATTTGAAGTGGGAAGCGGAGCGGCCTCCTGCGCGTGCTACTGTCGGCACATGAAGACTTCACCTCATGTGCCGATGATTGAACGCGTCAACCTTCGCGAGAAGCTGTCGTTGTTCGATACGCACTGGGACCCGAAGATCGTCGGCGAGCTGAACGGCCAGCACGTGAAGCTCGTGAAGTTCCAGGGCGAGTTCGTATGGCATCATCACGAGCACGAGGACGAGCTGTTCCTCGTCGTGAAGGGCCGTTTCACGATGGAGTTCCGCGACCGGCACGTGCCGCTCGAGGAAGGTGAGTTCCTCATCGTGCCGCGCGGCGTCGAGCATCGTCCGGTTGCGACCGACGAAGTGCACGTGCTGCTCTTCGAGCCGGCGACGACGTTGAATACCGGCAATGTGGTGTCGGAGCGGACGGTTGCACAGCCGGCGAGGATCTAGCGCACTCGTCACGTGGCTGGCCGCGGCTGCGACAGTTGCTGCGCAGCAGATGCCCGATCGCAGCTTCCGGCCGATGATCGAAGACCGCGCGTACGCGATCGGTACCGGGCCGGTCGTGTGCGTCGATCAGTCGCACAACAACTTCTACACATCGAGCGACGGCTTCTGGCCCTTTCATGATTTGGTCAGCCGCGACGGGTACGTCGTCCGCGCCGTCACGACGGTCGAGCCGCAGTCGCGTGACGCGCGCGCCGACTGCCGCATTCTGGTCATCGCGAGTCCTCGTTCACGTGTCGAGCCAGGCGAGGCGCGCCGATGGGTGGCTGGTGGAGGTCGTCTCCTCCTCATCGCCGATCGCGATTCGTCGGCTGCTGCCGCCGATCTGGCTGCATCGTTCGGCATCAACCTCACGGATGCACCAGCGAGGGCGGGCCGATTTCGCGCCGCGGATCACACGCTGCGTCCGCACGCGATCGTGCGAGGACGGCATGCGAAGGAATCGCCGGCGAGTGTCACGGTGTTCGCCGGTCTCACAATGCGAGTGCCTGACGAGGCTGAGCCTCTGCTCGTGACAACGGACGGCGCGGTGCTGGGCGCCGCGATGCGCGTCGAGATGGGCCGGGCCGCGTTCTTCGGCGACCCGACGATGTTCACGGCACAGATCGCTGGTCCGGATCGCCGCCTCGTCGGCATGAACGCGCGCGGCTCGGAGCAGAACTTCCAGCTCGTGCTGAACGTGATGCACTGGCTCTCTGGTGTGATCTAGGTGTCGCGGGGGATTCGGACCCTAATCGGGTGTGATCGATCGAGGCAGTGATGCTGCGTCGTGTCGGGTTTGGCGTGCTGTGGGCAATTCCTGCGTATCTGGTTGGTGCGTTCGGTGGCGGTTTTCTCGTGTCGCTGCTGTCATCGAACACGCACGATCGATCGGTGGAAGCGGCCATGACCGGCGCGTTCGTCCTCGGGCCGCTTACAGGTCTGATCGGGTTCATCGTGGGCGCGGTTCGCGCCGCTCCTCCTGTTCCACGCAGTCATGACACGTCTGTGACGCGATAACGCGCGCGCCCACGTCTCACCGACGGTGACGGCGTTTGACTCCGATCACAATTTTCGGATGCGCGTGATGCGCTCCGTCTCGCTGACCTGTGTTCGGGCAAGGACACTAGCGGGCAGATGCTTCGGCGTATTCGCAGGTGTGTGGTTGGCGCGATCCGTGCACGAGTCAGCTGCGAATGGCCAATCCATCGCGCATCGTGGTCGGAGTGATCTCCGACACGCACGGGCTGCTTCGTCCCGAAGCTGTCGCCGCGCTGCACGGGTCGGATGTGATCATCCATGCCGGCGATGTGGGCGACTCGGAAATTCTCGACCGCCTGCGCGAGATTGCGCCGACCTTCACTGTGCGCGGCAACATCGACACGAGCGCGTGGGCGCAGGCGCTGCCGTTGACGGAAGTCGTCGAGGTTGGCCGGGCGCAGTTCTACGTGCTTCACAACCTGATGGATCTCGGTCTCGATCCCAAAGCCGCCGGATTCTCCGCCGTCATTTCCGGCCACACGCACCGTCCGCATGCGCAAGTACGCAACGATGTGCTGTACTTGAACCCGGGGAGCGCCGGGCCGCGCCGCTTCACCTTACCAATTGCGGTAGCGCGGATCGAGGTGAACGGCTCGCACATTTCACACGAGATCATCGAACTCCAGGTCTGAACCGTTTCCTCTCGAGCAGGCTCGGTTCAGGCCCTCGAGGAATGTCATGACTTTTGATCGTGATCAGTCGATCGACGTGCTCGCACGTACGCCGTCGGTGATGCAGTCGCTGCTCGGCGGCCTCGCCGACTCATGGATCCGCAGCAACGAAGGTCCGGAGACGTTCAGCCCGTTTGATGTCGTTGGACATCTGATCGACGGGGAGGAGACGGACTGGATGCCGCGCGCGCGCATCATTCTGGCGCGCGGGGACAGCATCCGGTTCGAGCCCTACGATCGATTCAGGCATCGAGCGCGGAACGCCAACCGAACGCTGCAATCGCTGCTCGACGAGTTCGCCAGGCTGCGCGCCGAGAACCTCGACGTCATGCGCTCGTGGCCGTTGACGGCACACGAACTGGATCTGCCAGGCGAGCATCCATCGCTCGGCTCGGTGACCCTTCGCCAACTGCTGGCGGCCTGGGTGGTCCACGACCTTGGACACATTGCACAGACCGTGCGCGTCATGGCCAAGCAGTACGGAGACGAAGTCGGCCCGTGGGTACCCTATTTGCCGGTGCTCACCGACCATTTAGTCCCGCGATCGTAGATGCCCGTCCGCGAGATGCCATGATCGTCTACGCGATCGCCAAATACCTCGTCTACTCGTTGTGGTGTTACGTCGGCCTGCGAATGCTCAGCGGCCAGATCACGTCGCTCGGTCCGGCGCTCGGCTTCGGCGCAGTCCGCTGGCTGCTCGGTCTGGGGTTTGGCATCCTGGTGTTCCTGGCGGTCGGTTCCGTTGATCGCAGCAGCCTGGCCGTGCTGTACTTCGCTATCTACACTCCGTTGCGCGTGCTGGAATGGACGGTCATGACCTGGCTGATGCTGCGTCAGCATCCACCAGCGTCGGCTACAGCCAGGATCGCGTGGGTGCTCGGTGGCATCGTCATCTCCTTCGCGACTGATGCCATATCGCCAGACGGCCTCGCCGGACGGTTCTGCGTCGGTCGCTGTCTCTGCTGATTGACTCGGAGGACGTGCGTGGCTGTCCAAATCAGATTGGCGACACACGATGATGGGGCAGCGATGGCGGAGATCTATCGCCCGGTCGTTGCCTCGACGGCGATCTCGTTCGAGACGATCCTGCCTGACGGAGATGAGATGGCGCGGCGCATCGACGAGACACTGCGGTCCTATCCCTGGCTCGTGTGCGATGTCGATGGGCACGTCGCAGGTTACGCCTACGCCACGAGGCATCGGGTCCGCGGCGCGTATCAGTGGTCGGTCGATACGTCCGTCTACATCGCCGAAGCCTATCGCCGCCGTCACATCGGCCGCGGCCTCTACACGTCGCTGTTCGCCATCCTCGCTGCGCAGGGCTACTTCAATGCGTTCGCTGGAATCGCGCTGCCGAATCCGGCGAGCGTCGCGTTGCATGAGGCGATGGGGTTCGAGCCCATAGGCATCTATCGTCGCGTCGGATATAAGCTCGATCGCTGGCACGACGTCGGCTGGTGGCAACTGATTCTCAAGCAGCACGAAGGCTCGCCCGGTGTGCCGCTCGAGATCGGCACGCTGGCCGGCCGCGCAGGGTGGTCGGAGTTACTGACGCGGGGCGAGTCGATCATTCGCGCCGAGGCGGCGTGAGGACGCCTATGGCCAGCAAGACATTCAAAGCCACCATCGTCCGCGGCGAAGGCGTGTGTTACATCCCGCTGACGTTCGACCCGAAGGCGGTGTTCGGAAAGACCCGTGCGCCGGTCAAGGTCACGCTGAACGGTTATACGTTCCGCAGCACGATCGCGGCGATGGGCGGGCCGCCCTGCATTCCGCTGCGCAGGAGCAATCGCGAAGCGGCGGGTCTCGAGGGTACCGAGACGCTGAACGTGCGCCTCGATCTCGATACGGAGCCGCGCGTCGTGAAGCCGCCGGCCGACCTGGTCAAGGCGCTCAAGGCGGCATCGGCGTGGGAACGCTGGCAGGTATTGAGCTTCTCGCATCAGCGTGAGCACGTCGAAGCGATCGAGGATGCGAAGAAGCCCGACACGCGAGTCCGCCGGATCGACCGTGCCGTGCAGATGGTTCGCGGCAAGCGATGAGTGCCCCTGAGATCACAATCCGATCGGCGCGACCGAGTGATGCCGAGGCGATTGCGGCGCTCGCGAAGCAGCTTGGTTACACCGCCGAGGCATCCCGCGTCTCCGATCGACTCTCGCGCGTGCTGACTCGTCCCGATCAGCAGTTTCTGGTCGCGGATCGCGGGGGAACGCCGGTCGGCTGGATTCACATGCTGATCGCCGAATACGTCGAGGCCGAAGCCTTCGTGGTAATCGGCGGACTGGTCGTCGATCGCGACCATCGCAGGCAGGGAATAGGGCGGCGTCTGCTGACGCATGCAGAAGAATGGGCGGCGCAGCACGGTTGCTCGGTGGTCCGCCTGTCGTCAACGGTGCAGCGCATCGAGGCCCACACGTTCTACGAGAGTGCCGGCTATATCAAGATCAAGACCCAACACTCCTTTGCGAAGTCTGTCGGTGCGGCTGGTGCCGACGCGGTGCGCGCCTTCATTCCCGACGTAACATGACCGCGTGTCCCCGGATTTTCTCCTGCGTTTGAAGTTCGGCGCCGGCGCATGGAATCACTGGCGCCGGGAGGAACCCGATCTCGCCGTCGTGCTCGACGGCGCGAAGCTGGACGGAGCCATCCTCACCGGCGTGAACTTTTCGGGCGTGAGTCTTCGCCGCGCGTCATTGCATGCCACCAATCTGATGAACGCGGATCTGCGCGGAGCCGACTTCACAGACGCCAATCTCGTTGAAGCGGATCTGATTGGAGCCCGGCTGCACGGCACGGTCTTCAACGGCGCGAATCTTCGCGAGGCCGATCTGCTTGGCGCGGATCCGATCAACGCGCGATGTTCGCTCGACGATCTGAAAGGCGCGCTGCATGTCAGCGTCCCATTCGAGATCCGCGCGGCCACCCCTGACGATGCCGAGGCGATCGCGGCGGCGCATATCGATTCCATTACATCGATCGGTCCGCAGTTCTACGGCCTCGATATTGTGCGAGCCTGGCAAGCGGCGATCGAGCCATCGATCTATCGCCATGCGATGGCCGCGGGTGAAAAGTTCTTCGTCGCCGCCATGAGCCAGGACGGTCGCCGGGAGGTCCTCGGGTTTTCGGCGCATCACCAGCACGACGGTCAACATGGGGTGGCGGTGTATGTCAGGGGCATCGCGGCTCGACGCCGCACCGGATCGGCGTTGCTGCGCGCGGCCGAAGCCTCCGCAGTCGCGGCAGGTGCGGCCACGCTGCGGCTCGATTCGTCGCTGGCGGCCGTGGATTTCTACAGGGCGAACGGCTTCGTGGAGACGGGACGAGGCGACCACCAGCTCCGCACCGGCCGCATGATGGCCTGCGTCTTCATGCAGAAGAATCTGAGCGGAGTCGCGCTACATTAGTGGTCCGCGCGGACGACATACCGTGACGGCTCAACGGGGAGGCTGACGTGAGGACCTTGTTGCAACTCGCGTTCGTGGTGTTCCTGTCAACCACCGTCCTCGCCCAGTGGGCGAATGTGCCGGCGCCACAGATTCCGCGAACACCAGATGGCAAGCCGAATCTTTCGGCGCCGGCGCCGCGGTTGCCCGATGGCACACCCGATCTCTCCGGCGTGTGGAGTCCTCCGACGGGATACTCGCGTGACCTGGCGCGCGATCTGAAGGAGGGAGTGCCGTTCCAGCCGTGGGCCAAGACGCTCTACGACGAACGTGCGTCGGGCAGTCTGTGGAAGGAGGAGCCCGACGCGAACTGTCTGCCGCAGGGTGTCCCCAAGGTGCTGCTCGTCCCGGCGGTCTGGCGGATCGTGCAGACGCCAAAAATCGTGTTCTTTGTCCACGAAGCCTTTAACCTGTGGTGGCAGGCATTCACAGACGGCCGGCGCTTCGTCCCGCACGAAGATGTCGCGCCGACGTGGCATGGGTACTCGACGGCGAAATGGGACGGCGACACGCTGGTGGTGGACACCGGCGGCTTTAACGGCCGAATCTGGCTCGATCAGCTCGGCAAGCCCGCCACCGAGGCCTTGCACGTGACCACTCGTTTTCACCGCAAGGATTTCGGTACGATGAACATCCAGATCACCATCGACGATCCGAAGGCCTACACGAAGCCGTGGACGGTATCCGTTCCGGTCACCCTGCTGCCGGCCGCGGAGTTGATGGAGTTCATCTGTCTCGAGAACGAGAAAGACACGATTGGCAAAGTGAAAAGTTCAAAGTGAAAAGTACGAAGTGAGCCATGCCTGAGGCCAAGACCAAGCTGACGGGGGCGTCGGTCGACGACTTTCTTGACGCCATCGAGAACGATCAGGTGCGTGATGATTGCCGCACGATTGCCGGGATCATGGAGAAGGCAGCCAAGGCTCCGCCCCGGATGTGGGGCTCGAACATCGTCGGCTTTGGGACCCATCGCAGCACGTACGCGAGTGGCCGCGAGGCCGAGTGGATGCTGACAGCGTTCTCTCCCCGGAAGCAGAACATCACGCTCTATCTGGGGCATCTCGACGAGCAGCGCGATCTGCTCGACAAGCTGGGCACCCATTCGTGTGGCAAAGGGTGCCTGTATATCAAGCGGCTTTCGGATGTGCATCTCCCGACACTCACGAAGCTCGTGAAATCGTCGGTGACACTTGCCCGGAAGTCGCAGACGTCATGAGCAGTCTTCGGGCGATTCAGGGACCGGGCATTCCCAAGCCCGCCGGACCGTACTCGCCGGGCATGGGGTTCGAACGGCTGGTGTTCGTGGCAGGGCAGGGTGCGAGCGATCCAGTGACGGGCGCGATGCCAGACGATATCGAAGCGCAGACCGAGCAGTGCCTGCGCAACGTCGAAGCGATTCTCAAGGCGGCGGGATCCAGTCTGCAGCACGTGTTGCGCTGTGGCGTATTCCTGATCGACATGGGCGAGTTCACTCGTATGAATGGCGTCTACGCGCGGATGTTCGGCGATCATCGTCCGGCGCGGACGACGATTCAGGCCGCAGCGCTGCCGCAGCCCGGGCTGCGCGTGGAAATCGACTGCATCGCATACGTGCCGTGAGTCGCGGGGAGATGTCATGAAGTATGTGATCGGCATGGTGCTGGTGTGCCTGGGTGCCGGCTGCACCAGGCCGCAGTGGCCGGAGCCGCCAGCCGTTGATCAGGCGGAGTATCAACGGCAGTATCAAACGTGGCTCGGAGAGCAGCAGGACACCGCGCGCGAGTCCTCCATCATCGTGGGCATCTGGGCGCTGCCGGAAGGAGAGACGGCGTTTGGCTCCGATCGATCGTTGCCGATCGTGTTGCCGGCGAGTGTGCCGCCCCGAGCCGGAGTCTTCAGACGTGCCGGTGAAAAACTGACGGTGTCTCCAGCGCCCGGTGTCTCGCTGTTGGGGGATGACGGACAGGCGTTGGCGCCGTCCGCCGAGGTGCCCTACGAGATGAAGCTCGCCTCGCTACGCCTCTTCACGATCCCGATGCCTGACGGCCGCCAGTTCGTCAGCGCATCTGACGATGCACATCCGTTGCTCAAGGACTTTCCGAAAGTCCAGACGTATCCGGTCGATCAACGCTGGCGAGTGTCGGCGCGCTTCGATGCGTTTGCGGAGCCGAAGACGATGCTGATCGACGACGTCCGCGGGGGACGAATGGAGGTCCCGGCCGTCGGACATCTGACGTTCCGGATTGCCGGACAGGAGCAGCAGCTCACAGCCTTTCGTTTTCCCGACAGCCCGGAATTCTCCGTCTTGTTCAAGGATGCGACCAACGCCAACACCACCTATGGGTATCGCATGATCGGGGCCCCGGTCGTTCACAATAATGAGTGGACGGTGATCGACTTCAACGTGGCCCGGAATCCCCCGTGTGCGTACTCGCAGTACACGACGTGCCCGCTGCCGCCGCCGGAGAACAAGCTGGCTGTGGCGATTGAGGCCGGTGAGAAACGATTTCCGACTGGACGGGGGTTTGTACAGCAGTGAACCTACAGCCGCAATCGTCTTCGTCTGCTCCGCAAGTTGTCAGCCGCGAGGCGTTGATCTCGGCGATCACGACGTTCCTGTCGGGCTGGGAAACCATCGACGAGATCTCCGATTGCCTGAAACGCGAACTCGACGCGGCGGGACCGCGTGCGCTGATTCGTCTGAGCCGCGCGCTGTCCACGGCCGGTGGCGACTGGAGCTACTTCGAGCGCGATCCGCTGGCCCGCCGCATCCACCAGGTGCTGGCCGATCGCATCCTGCTGCCTGACTCGTCACTGCAGGGTCGCGAGCATCTTGCCGCTCTCGGCAGCGGACCGGTGGTCATCGTCGCCAATCACCTGTCGTACGCCGACGCGAACCTGGTCGAAGTGATGTTCCATCGCACAGGCGCCGACGATGTGTGCGATCGGTTGACGGTCATTGCCGGGCCCAAGGTGTACTCGAGTCTGAAGCGCCGGTTCTCGAGTCTGTGCTTCGGAACGATCAAAGTGCCGCAGAGCAGCGGTGTTTCGTCAGAAGACGCCGTCATGGATCCGCGTGAGGTGGCACGCGCGGCCAGACGCTCGATCGAGATTGCTCACGAGCGGCTGCGTCTCGGCGATGTGTTGCTGGTATTTGGCGAGGGCACGCGTAGTCGCACGCGTGGCATGCAGCAGATGCTTGCCGGTGTGACACGTTATCTCGAAGTTCCAGAGACCAGAGTCCTGCCGGTCGGCATCGTCGGTACCGAGGCACTCTATCCGATCGATGACGATGCGTTGCACCCGGTGCGCGTCGAGGTGCGGGTCGGTGCGCCGATCGCGATGCAGGAGATCCGTGAGCGCTGTGCTGGCGATCGTCAGGCGATGATGGACGAGGTCGGTCGTGCCATTGGCGCGTTGTTGCCGCCGGAGTATCGCGGCGCATACGAGAAGGCTGAATGATGAAGCACGCGAAGACGCTGTCGGTGCTTGCTGCGGTCGTGATCGGTGTGATCGGTGCAGTGTCCGGCTTTAGCCGGACAAGCGTCCACGCCCAAACACCGATCAAACTCTACGTCTTCGATGGCGGCATCCTCGAATCCGATCCCACTCGCTATCGTCTGACGAAGGAAGACGTCGGGACGACGCAGCTGTCGGTGGCCGCCTATTTGATCGTGCATCCCAAGGGTGTATTGCTCTGGGATACCGGAGCGGTGCCTGACGAGGACTGGAAACCGACTGGTAGTCCGGTGGTGCACAAGCTCGTGCTTCCTGATGGTCAAGGCCGCCAGGTCACCATCCGCACGCCGCTCAAGGCCCAGCTCAGCGCGAGCGGCTACACGCCGGTGCAAGTCACCCATCTCGCGCTGTCACACCATCATTGGGACCACACCGCGAACGCCAACGCCTTCGCGCGCGCGACGTGGCTCGTGCGCCAGAACGAACGCGACGCCATGTTTGCGGACAAACTGGCAGGCACCGTCACGCCGATGACCTACAGCGCGCTCAAGACCAGCAAGACGGTCATCGTCACGGCCGACGAGCACGACGTGTTCGGCGACGGCACCGTTATCCTCAAGAGCGCACCGGGGCACACGGCCGGTCATCAGGTGCTCTACGTCAAGCTGGCGAAGACGGGCGGGGTCGTGCTGTCGGGTGATCTCTATCACTATCCGCAGGAACGGACTATGAACCGTCTGCCGACGTTCGAATTCAATGAAGAGCAGACGCGTGCGGCGCGCAAGTCGGTCGAGGAGTTCCTCGCCCGCACCAAATCGCAGTTGTGGATCCAGCACGACTTCAACGCGACAGCAAAGTTGAAGAAGGCGCCGGAGTATTACCAGTAGGTCCGGCTAAAGCCGGACACTACACCTGTCACCTGTCATGTCCATCGAATCCGCTGACGATTGGAAAGGGCTGCGCCGCGCTGGCCGCATCGCTCGGGTGACGCTCGATGCGCTGGAGGCGAGCGTTCGCCCTGGCATCAGTACCGCCGATCTCGACGCAGTGGCGGCGCGCATCTTCACGGAACACGACGCGCGGTCAGCGCCGGCCCTCATCTATGGATTTCCTGGCACGGTGCTCATCAGCGTAAACGATGAAGTCGTTCACGGCATCCCCGGACCGCGTCGTCTTGCGACGGGCGATCTGGTCAAGCTCGATGTCACGGTGGAGAAGGACGGCTATATTGCCGATGCCGCGCGTTCGGTGATCGTCGGGCCTGGGTCCGACGTCGCAACCCGTCTCGCGGCGTGCGCGCGCGACGCGTTTGACGCAGCGCTTTCGGTCGCACGAGCAGGTACCAAGGTCAACACGATCAGCCGTGCGGTCGAGTCCACGGTGCGGGCGCGCGGGTTTACGGTCGTGCACGGGCTCACCGGACACGGCGTCGGCCGGGCGATTCACGAGGCGCCCTCGGTCCCGAATCAGTTCGACCCGTGGCAGCGCGACGTCCTCAGCGACGGGCTGGTACTGACCATCGAGCCGATTATCAGTGCCGGGTCGGCGCGCATTCGTCAGGACGGTGATGGCTGGACCACGCGGACGAGTGATGGCAGCTGGGCGGCGCATCACGAGCATACGATCGTGATCACGCGCGATCGGCCGATCGTGTTGACGGGAAGGTCCGCCTGAAGGCGGACACTACACGTCCGGCTAAAGCCGGACACTACACGTCCGGCGAAAGCCGGACACTACACGATAACGATGAAGGCGAAGGATTTTCGGCGCATCGCGCTCGGGCTCAGCGGGACGATTGAGAAAGAGCACATGGGGCATCCGGATTTCCGGGCCAACGGCCGCATCTTCGCGACGCTCCACGCCGACCTGAAGACCGGCATGGTCAAGCTGACGCCTGACGAACAGACGACGTTCATGCGCGCGAATCCCGATGCGTTCTCGCCGGAGGCGGGCGCGTGGGGGCGATCCGGGTGCACGCGGGTTCGTCTCGATGCCGTGGATGAAGAGACACTGGGCGAGGCGATGACGCTGGCGTGGAAGCACACCGGCGCGAAGAAGAAACCCGCTGGAGCGCTGAAGAAGAAGTGAATCATCGTTTACGCGATCGCGCCAGGGCCTTCTGCGATCTCTACGGCCTCGAGCGTCCCATCTTGCTTGCGCCGATGGCTGGCGCGTGTCCCGTCAGTCTCTCGGTCGCGGTTGCCAACGCCGGTGGCATGGGAGCGCTTGGCGCGCTCCTTACGACGCCGTCGGGCATCACCGAGTGGGCGAACGCATTCACCGCGCAGTCACGAGGTCCGCTGCAGATCAACAACTGGATTCCGGATCCGCCGCCGCGACGTGACGCGGACGCCGAAGCGCGTGTGCGCGCCTTCATGGCTTCGTGGGGACCGCAGGTCGCGCCTGAGGCGGGAGACGTGACGCTGCCAGATTTCACCGCGCAGTGCGAGGCGATTCTCGACGCGGCCCCACGGGTCGTGTCGTCGATCATGGGACTGTATCAGGCGGCATTCGTCGCGCGTCTGAAGGAGCGCGGCATCGCCTGGTGGGCGACTGCCAACACGTTGGCCGATGCGCGCCGCGCCCAGGCGGCTGGCGCCGACGCGATCGTCGCGCAGGGGCTCGAAGCCGGCGGTCACCGAGGCGCGTTCGATCACGCCGACGCCGAGCGTCAACTGGTTGGACTCATCGCGCTTGTGCCGCGCCTTGTCGATCATCTCGACGTGCCGGTGATTGCCGCGGGCGGAATCGGTGACGGCCGTGGCGTCGCGGCCGCTCTCGCGTTGGGTGCGAGCGCGGTGTCGATCGGCACGGCATTTCTGCGCTGTCCCGAGGCACAGACGCATATTGCCTGGGCCAACGCGCTGGCCGATCTCGAGCCCGAACAGACGATGATGACGCGCGCACTGACCGGTCGTCTGGCGCGGGCGATTGCGACCGACTACGTGAAGGCCGCAGCCGCATCCGATGCACCAGCACCCGCGCCGTATCCGGTGCAGCGCGGGTTGACGCAGGCCATGAAAGACGCGGGGGCGAAGGCCAACGACCACCACCGCATGCAGGTGTGGGCGGGTCAGTCGGCCGCGATGGGCAAGCCCATCGCCGCGGGCCAGTTGGTGAAAGAGATGTGGGACGAGGCGCAGGCGCTGCTCTGACGTGCTCCTCGTCCTGCGGCTCGTTCTCGTCCCCCTCCTGATCGCTGCCGTCACGCTTGCGTCCCGCCGATGGGGACATCGTGTCGGCGCGTTCGTGACGGCGTTGCCCGCGGTCGCCGGACCGACGTTGCTGTTCTATGCCATTCAGCAGGGCGCGCTGTTTGCCGCCGACGCCGCGCGCGGCTCGCTGCTTGGGCTGGTCGGCGTCGCCGCCTTCTGTCTCGCCTACGCGCATGCATCGACGCGGCTGCATTGGTCGTCGTGTCTGTTGATCGGATGGGCGTCGTTCGCGATCGTCACAGTGGTGATGTACCGCGTGCACGTCGGTCCGATCGCGGCGTTCATCATTGCCGTTGCCGCCCTGTTTGGTGCGCGCGCCGTCTTGCCATTGCACGGGCCAGTCTCGTTGGCGAACGCCGCGCCGCGATGGGACCTGCCGATGCGCATGCTGTCTGCGGCAGCGATCGTGTTCACCCTCACGTCAGCGGCCGAGCGACTGGGATCGAGCGTCAGCGGAATCCTCACGCCATTCCCGGTCGCGACGGCGATCCTTGCGGGCTTCACGCACGCGCAGCGCGGATCGGCAGCGTGCGTCGAGTTTCTCAGGACCTACACGCCGGGGTTGTGCGGGTTCGCGATCTTCTGCGTGACGCTCGCCTTGACGCTATCGCATCTCTCGATCGCGGCGTCGTTCGGCATCGCATTGGCCACGCAGTTGGTGTTGCAGACGGCGCTATTCAGGCGCATTTGACGCAGGACCAAGGACCAAGGACGGACCAAGGACCAGGGACTATTAAGGCCGCGGCAACATGTCGGTCGCGCCGCTGAGACGCTTCAGGATGACGATCGTCTGCGCGTCTTCGCCCTGCTGGTTGCGGGTCGCCGGCAGCTGCACGGTGAGCTCGTCGCCTGATATCACTGCCGACCGTCTCAAGATCGAACCGCCGATCGGACTCACGCCTGCCAGGATGTTGTGGAACACCTGTCCCGGATACACGGTGAGCGCGCCGTAATACCCGATGTATCCGCGCAGCGCGCCTTGCGCTTCTTCCGGCGTCGGCGCGTCTGCCGCGAAGGGCTTGCGATTGAGCGGCGGGAAATGCACGCCGACGAAACCCGCGGGCGTATAGACGATCACGCTCGGCGATCGCTTCGTCTCGGATCCGACCGTCCCGGTCGTCGGGTTCACGCGCTTTTCGACGATGTGTCGCCAGAAGCCGACGACGTTGCGATACAGCGGAGACAGGTTGTCGATGACCGGTACGCGATCCCACACCCATCGCGTGCCGGACGGTGTGTACGGCTCGCTCGTGGACGTGATCGTCAAGCGGTTCTCGTCGAGCGAGAACGATCGCGAGAACTCTTTGCCGCCGATCTGCGGATGCAGGCCGCTCTCGGGGCGATAGGTAATCGTCTTCTGCGTCTCATCGACGCGGTACTGACCCCAGAATCCACCGTACGCCGCGAACGCAGCGGGCGCATCGGCGACTGGCACCTGCCCCGCGGCCGTACGCTGCGTTGCCGAACTGGTCACGAACTCGAACGCATGACCGGCTGCATCGAGCACGAGCAGGCCGCGCGGATTGGTCACGCGCGCGGCCGGTCCACCGCTGACGCCTTGCTCGAACGTCGTCAGTGTCCACGTACTGACAAGGGACGCAGCGGCGGGTGGCGGGTTGGTGGACTGACGGGCTGATAAAGGATGCGCCGCCCATATGAGGACGAGTGCGAACGAAACGACGAGGGCTCTAGTGGGCCGGTTGTAATTCAGGAACGACATACCACGAAGGCTCCGCATCATGTGCGCTCCGCGCGAGTGCCACGCCGGCGATCGAGCATCTCACGCACCCTGGCCGCCAGCGCGC
>JBKPRH010000027.1:0-8591 GCA_046765795.1 Acidobacteriota bacterium
GGCTTGGGCTCGTCACGATCGGCCAGATGGTCCGGACGCTCGTGAACGTTGTCGAACATCCGCCGAAGCCCGGCGAGATGCGTATCCTCGGAGTGCCGAAGATTCGAAGCGGGGCTGTCGATTCGGACGTCCTTGTGATCCGTTGATTCACGTAACGAGCGAGCTGATGTAGTGTCCGGCTTTAGCCGGACCGGAGCATAATGAGCGCGTGTTCCGCGCACTAGCGGCGATGATCGTCGTGCTGGCGGTGGCGCAAGCCGCGGCCGCCCAGACCTCCGCTCGCGCTGAGCAATCAGCGCGCGAGCTACGGCCTGCGGGGCAAACCTACAAGGTGCCTCGCACACCGTGGGGCGATCCCGATCTGCAAGGCAATTTCTCCAACTCCAACGAATACGCGACGCCGCTCGAGCGGCCGGCGCGATTCGAAGGCCGACGCATCGAGGACATCACCCCGGCGGAGATGAGGCAGATCCGCGAGGCCGCTGAGCAGCAGGCGGTCGACGGGCTGGCGCCGGGACCGCGTGGTCCCGACTACTGGTGGCTCGAGAACCTGAATCTCGCGAAACGCGCGCAGCCATGGTCGGTGGTCGATCCAGTCGATGGCCGCATTCCGCCGCTGACACCCGAAGCGCGCAAGCGCGGTGCGGGTCCGGCGCGTACGAGTTTCATGGGTGGACCATTCAACGGACCGGAGGATCTCGGCTTCCTCGAGCGCTGTATCACGCGCAGCATTCCCGGCTCGATGATCCCGGTGATGTACGGCAACAACTATCAGATCGTGCAGACGCCGGGTTACGTGGTGATCACCTACGAGATCATCCACGAAACGCGCGTCATCCCGCTTGACGGCCGTCCGCACGTCGGGTACGGCGTGCGCATGCACATGGGTGACGCACGCGGCCGATGGGAAGGTGACACGCTGGTGGTCGAGACGACCAACTTCACAAAGGCCGCCGCCTACCGTGGCGCGGATCCCGCCACCTTCCGCGTCATCGAGCGCTTCAAGCGCGTGGCACCCGACACGATTCAGTGGACCGCGACGATGGAGGATCCGGCAACGTGGACGCGGCCGTGGACGATCGCGATGCCGCTGATCCTCGACAAGCAGGAACTGCTGCCCTTCGAGTGCCACGAGCACAACTACGGGATGGTCAACATCCTCAAAGCCGCCCGCGCCGCGGAGAAGTGATTCTCGTCAACTCCCAACGCCCAATTCCCAACGACCCACCAGTCCAATTCCCAACTCCCAACGGTGCTCTTGGGGCGCTTGGCGCTTGGGATTTGGGAGTTGGGAGTGGTTGGCAGTTGGAAGTTGGAAGTCGGGAGTTAGCGCGCAGCGCAAGCCGTGGGCGTGAATCCGGTGGCGTCGGCTTGCTTCTTGAAATTCGTGCTGGTGACGAACGGCTGCGTGAGGTAGGTCGGGTCTTCGACGATCGTCGTCACGACGAACCACGTATCGCCGTTGCGCTCGGTTGAGAGATCGAAGTACTCGCGCACAACGGTGTTCTCGCTGTACGGCACACCGTTCTTGCGCAGATATCCAGCACGCAGATTCGTTGTGACGACCTCGAGCGACCGGCCGCGCGTGCCTTCGCGCGGGTTCAGCGCGATCGGCGTGAAGTCGGGCGGGTTGGAGCCGCGTTGCGGTCCTTCCCAATTCGCGCTCGAGTACCCCTGCCACGATGGCTTGATGCCTGCTGCCGGCTTACCGCCGAACTGAAGCAGTCGCGTCTGCGTGCCCTGATCAGTCTCGATCTTCAGCGTCGTGTCATCCTGCCAGGTGATGTGGAGCCGGCCGGGCACGCGCATAATCCCCGCGGCGCCGTACGCCTTGCACTGATTGCCCTCGGCTTCGTCCTTCGCGGGATCCCAGGCCTGACCGATCTTGCGAGCCGCAGCGTTGAGCGGCACGCCCGCGAAGTCACCTCGGGCCGGCGTCACCATTCGCCAGCGCCAATCCTCGGTGACGACCGAGACCCAGTAGCCCGTGAAGTCCACAGGCGCGGCAGCGCGGGGAGTACGCGGGGGCTGCGCGCCGCGACCGCCACGACCGCCAGCGGGTGGCCCCTGCGCTGTGCCCTGAGGCGCGCCCTGGGCCGAGCCCTGGGCCGTGCCCTGGGGAGAGCCTTGCGCCGAGCCCTGGGCAGCGACAACCATCGATGCCGCGAGCACGAACGCCGTCAGCACGCTACTTCGCATTGATCGTCCTGTAGACCGCTTCGATGAACATGTCTGTCGTCCAGGGGCCGCTCGTCGCGCCGTAGTCGCCGTCGTAGTCGCGCGAGGGCTTCGCAGCCTTCACCTGGTCCAGCGTGAGTCCCTTCTTCACGAGATCGGCGACCCGATCGCGAATGATCGTCACCATATCCCGATACTCGACGACTTCCGCTTCGTCGCAGATCCGGCCGTGGCCCGGAATCACATACGTGCCGCCTTCCTGATACTTGGCAGGCACGGTGATCTCGAGCACACGATTGAGCGCTGCGATCGTGCCGTTGACCGTGCCCCCATTGGCGATGTCGATCACTGGATAGCGATCAGGAGTGAAGACGTCCCCGACGGCGACGACATCGGAGCCGCGGAAATGGACCAGCGCGTCGCCATCCGTATGAGCAGCCGGAACGTGATGAAGCACGATGGCTTCGTCATTCAGGAAGAAGTCCCGCGTCGGCGTGAAGAAGGCGTTCGTGGGCAGCGCCGCCGCTGGTGTGTTCGCATTCGCCTCGACCGCCGCAGCCAGCATCCGGTTGTAGGTGTTCTCGTGACCCATCACGCGCGGCGCTTGCGGTCCGCCAGCACCGAGCTTCACGAGGGCCTGGTTGCCGCCGGTGTGGTCGGCATGCAGGTGCGTATTGATGATGGTGTGAATCGGCGTGTTCGACAGCGTGCGGATCGCCGCAAACAGCTTTTGCGCCATGGTCGCTGTGCCCGTATCCACCAGCAGCACCCCATCGTCACCGATCTGAGCGGCGACATTGCCAGTGCTGCTCGCCAGCAGATAGACGTTCTTCTGCACGCGGAGCACCGTGATCTCACCAGTGGTGGCCGGTCCCTGCGCAGACACGAAGACCAACCCGCACGAGACGATCGAGAGGGTGAGAAGCAAGGACCTCATCGGCCGCCGGTGGGTGATAGGCAATCGCCGAAGCCCGTGCAGTTGCAGAAGCGCTCGCATTTGTCCTTGGGTTTATAGGCTCCCATCTTGGCGCGGTACTCGGGGTATAGCGTCTCGGCGCCGCCGCGTACCGCTTCGAATGGAAGCGCGTACCACCCCGCAAATTCCTTCAGCCACGGGTTCGTGCCGGGCAGGTAGTGCGGCACGGTCCCGGCCTCGGCCGGCACCTCGGGGAGGTACTCGCATGGAAACAGACCCGCGCGTTGGCCCGGATCGAGAAACCAGCTCTCGCTGCGCACCAGCGGCTCCGTGAGGATCACGGGGTCATAGACGATGTGAGTGATCGTCAGGTAGTTGCCATGCAGCACCCAGTGTTCGGTGAGCGTGGCCTTCGAACTCCGCGGTACGCCGTTGCGCCGCAGGTAGTTCTCTTTCAGGTGCGTGGTCGTGATGGTCAGCATGTTGCCTTCCCACACGCCTGTCGAAAATCCCTGGAACGTGTGAGGCGCATAGTCATTCGGATGTGGCCGGCCATCGAGATAGATCGTGCGTTTGTTCTCGTACGCCCCGATGTGCGTATGGAAGGCGACGATACGCTGGGTGGCGGGGTCGTAGTCGGCCCAGATGCGCAGTGGTGCGAGGCCGCGCAGCGAGTAGTCGGCTGAGTGCGGACGGCACTGATACTCCTGCACCACCGAGATGCGATCTGCGTCCCATGAATCGGCGCGCATCCGGCCTGCTTCGCTGAGCGGCAGACCGGTGTAGTCGCCGAGCTCAGGACCGGGAATTCGCTCGATCGTGTCCTCGTGGTAGAGCGGCGCCCACTGGCCGGTAAAGTCCACCTGGGCGTTCGCCGGCGCCGCCGTACACAGGAACGCGACGGCTATGCCGATCGCGTGTCGTACTTTCATGGAGGTTCTCCCGCGCGGTCATTCTAGTAGAACACGCGCTCACCGTAGGATCGTTCAGGTGAGCGCCACTCGCCATAGAATCGTTGAGGTGAACGGACGGATCCTTTTCATCGCGGTCGGTCTCGCCCTCGCGATCGCCGCCGGCTTCTCCACCTACCTCTTGTTTCGCGAGCGTACGCCGGCGACTCCGGCGGCAACGGCATCGTCGCGATCGTCGCGTGAGTCAGAGGCGCCGCGCCCGAGCGCTGAGGCGACCGCGCCCAGCAGCACGACGACTACCGCAACGCGGGTACCGCGAAAGCCGGCAGCGCCGGCTGCTGAGGCGCCCGCACCTGTTGCCACCGCTCCAGAACTCGGAAGGCTGCGTATCGAAGCAGACGTTGCGAATGCGCAGGTCTTTCTCGATCGTCAGTTCATCGGCAATGCGCCAGTGACCGCGCAGAACGTCAAGCCGGGGACTCACACGTTGAACGTGTCTGCCGAAGGCTTTGACAGCGTGGCTCAGACCCTCGACGTCGAGCCGGGGCCGAGAGAGGTCGCCATTCGCTTCAAAGAGGTGCGTCTCAATGCGACGCTGGCGGTTATCCACAAGCACCGCATGGGATCGTGCAAGGGCCAATTGGTGGCAACGCCACAGGGCCTTCGTTACGAGACTGACGACAAAGACGATCGCTTTACGGCATCGCTTGGCGACCTCGAGCAGTTCGTCGTGGATTATCTGGACAAGAATCTGAAGATCAAGGTTCGCAAGGGCAAGCAGTACAACTTCACCGATCCCGACGGCAACGCCGATCGTCTGTTCGTGTTTCAGCGAGACGTCGACAAGGTGCGTCAGCGGCTCGCGAAAGGTGAGGGGGCAGCGAGCAACTGAAGGCGCAATTCAAAATGCAAAATCAAAATGCAAACAGGAGCCGTGTCTTGTTTGAATTTTGCATTTGGCATTTTGCATTACGTGTTTTCAGCGAGAGCATCGGCGACCGCCTCGACGTGGCCATTTACCTTCACGTTGTCCCAGCGCTGAACGACCTTGCCGTCAGGCCCGATGAGATACGTGGTGCGGGCGATGCCCATGTACTTGCGGCCGTAGCGTGACTTCTCCTGCCACACGCCGTACTTCTCGGCGACCGCGTGGTCCGCGTCGGCGAGCAGCGGGAACGTGATTCCGTGCTTGTTCGCGAACTTGGCTTTGCTCTTCTCATCGAGAATGCTGACGCCGAGCACTGCGGCCTTCGTCGGCTTGAGCTTGGGGAGCCGTTCCTGAAACTCGCAGGTCTCCTGCGTGCAGCCCGGTGTGTCGTCCTTCGGATAGAAGTAGAGGATGACGGGGCGGCCTTCATAGTCGGAGAGCCGGTGCGTGTCACCCTTTTGATCTTTGAGCGAGAACGCCGGCGCTTTCTTGCCGGGATCAATCAACGCCATAGTGAGTCTCCGTCGTTCACTCTTCTCGGTTCTCGCTTCTTGGTTCGTGTTCAGGTTCAGGTTCACGTTCGGTTCGTCGTTCCGTCCTCGAACCCCGCACTTAAGCGAACGTGAACCGCCGAACTCGAACCCGAACGTGAACACGAACAGAGCACTGAGAATCCAAGAAGGGTGAACGAGTTCGTTCATGATACGTTTTTTCCGATGACCGAGTCCCGCATCGCCATCATTGCCGCTGACGGCACGTACACCTACGACGAACTGGATGAGGCATCGCGGCGCGTCTCTGGCGCGCTGCTCGGCGACAACACCGACCTGAACCAGACGCGTGTCGCGTTCTTCGTGCCGCCAAGCTTCGCGTATGCGGCGGTGCAGCGCGGCATCTGGCGAGCCGGCGGTGTCGCGGTACCGCTGGCGATTTCGCATCCGCCTGCCGAGCTCGATTACGTCATTCGTGATTCCGGTGCATCCGTGGTCGTCAGCGATCCGGCGTCGGCGTCGATGCTGATGCCGATTGCGAAAGCCGCTCGGGCACGGTTCCTGACGACAACGACGGCGCTCGCCGCGTCGATGGGTGAAGACCTTCCGCATCTCGGCTCGAATCGCCGCGCGATGATCATTTATACGAGCGGCACCACCGGCCGACCAAAGGGCGCGGTCTCGACACACCAGAACATCGGCGCGCAGATCGCGGCGCTCGTCGAAGCGTGGCGATGGACGCCCGCGGATCGTCTGTTGCTCACGCTGCCGCTGCATCATGTCCACGGCATCATCAACGGACTCGGATCGGCGCTGGCGGTGCGGGCGACGTGCGAGATCCTGCCGGCCTTCGACGCGGACATCGTCTGGAATCGACTCGCGTCCGGCGAGATCACGGTGTTCACGGCAGTCCCGACGATCTACAACCGGTTGATCGCGTCATGGAACGCCGCGTCGCCGGACGTGCAACGTCTGCGCGCGGATGGGGCACGCCGCCTTCGCTTGATGATGTCGGGATCGGCCGCGTTGCCAGTGCAGACGCTCGAGCGCTGGCGCGAGATCACGGGACACACATTACTTGAACGCTACGGCATGACCGAGCTCGGCATGGCCTTGTCGAATCCGCTCACAGGTGACCGGCGCCCCGGCTACGTGGGTCAGCCACTGCCCGGCGTTGATGTTCGACTGGTTGATGAAGACGGACGCGATGTGGCTGAGGGCACGCCTGGGGAGCTCGAGGTGCGCGGTCCTGCGGTGTGTCTCGAGTACTGGCAGCGGCCCGACGAGACGCGCGACGCGTTTCGAGACGGCTGGTTCAGGACCGGCGACGTTGCGGTCTGGGAGAGCGGTTCGTTTCGGCTGCTCGGCCGCTCGAACGTGGACATCATCAAGACCGGCGGCTTCAAGGTGTCGGCGCTCGAGATTGAGGAGATCCTGCGCACGCATCCGGCGATTGCCGAATGCGCGGTGGTTGGTGTGCACGACGCAGATTGGGGTGAGCGCGTCTCCGCCGCCGTGGAACTGCGAACCGGTGCGTCGCTGTCGCTCGACGAGCTTCAGCAGTGGGCGAAGGTTCAGCTCGCGCCGTACAAAGTGCCGCGCGCGCTGCAGGCCGTGCCGGCGCTGCCGCGAAATGCCATGGGCAAAGTCGTCAAGCCGGAAGTTGCCGGTCTCTTCAAATAGCGTTAACCTCCCGAACATGGGGCGTCGCCTGATCGTTGCCAGTACCGTCGCTGCCGCGCTCGTCGCGGCTGTCGGTGTGGCTCACGCTCAGCGCTACTTCCGCGAAGGCAGTTACGCCACGCGTCTCGCGCCGCCGCAAATGCCCGACTCCTCCTTCGTCGTCTGTCGTCTGGCGTATCGCAGCGTTCGCGCTGAACCGTCTGGTATCGGCTGGCAGACCGACTATCCCTACGCCGAGATCAATCTGACCACGCGCTTGTCGGAGCTGACGAAGACGCGGGTGAGTCGTGACGAGAATCAGCGGCCGAACTTCTACGTCGTACGTCCGCTCGATCCCACGCTCTTCAATTGTCCGTTCCTCGTGGCCTCGGATGCCGGCACCGTCGGCTTCCGCGACGATGAGGCTGAGCATCTGCGGAATTACCTGCTCAAGGGCGGTTTCTTCTGGGCCGACGACTTCTGGGGCACTGAAGCGTGGAGTCATTGGGCCTCGCAGATCGGCAAGGTGCTCCCGCCCGATCAATATCCCATCGAAGACGTGTCGCTGAACGATCCGATGCTGCACAGCCTGTACGAAATCAAGGCGATCCCGCAGATCACCAACATCCAGTTCTGGCGGCGGTTCGGCGGAACGGAGACGTCGGAGCGAGGTGCCGATAGCGCCGAGGTTCACTTCCGCGTGATTCGCGACAGCCATCGCCGCGTCATGGTGGTGATGACCCACAACACCGATGTGGCCGATTCGTGGGAGCGCGAGGGTGAGGATCCGCAGTTCTTCTATCAGTTCTCACCGGCCGGCTATGCGCTCGGGATTGACGTTCTCCTTCACGCGATGACGCATTAGTCTGTGGGGGCGACGCATGCGCTGCCCTGACGCTGAATGAGACCGACAAAACCCCGATCCGCGTTTTCCCGTTTCGCGAAATGGACCGCGCACGCCACGGGCCGTCCGATCACGTTCGGGCTTGCCGCGCTGGTGATCGTCGTGTGGGCCATCACCGGTCCGATCTTCCAGTTCAGCGACACCTGGCAACTGGTCATCAACACCGGCACCACGATCATCACGTTCCTGATGGTGTTCCTGATTCAGTCCACGCAGAACCGCGACTCCGAAGCGATGCAAGTCAAGCTGGACGAGATCATTCGCGCGATTGGCAACGCGAAGAATGAGGTTCTGGATCTCGAGGAACTCGAAGAGGAGGATCTCGACGAGATTCGTCAGACGTATTGCGATATCGCCCAAAAGGCGCGCGAGGGACGCGTAAAGGAGAAAACTAAGCGCGCCTCGTCCAGAACAAATACGCCGGCACGCCGGCGAGAATGATGATCAGGCCCGGCCAGGTCGTCGCCGTCTGGTACGTGAAGAGCACGACGAGTACGGCGGCCGCTCCGAGGATGTACAGCGCCGGCACGATCGGATAGCCAAACGCGCGATACGGCCGCTCGACGTTGGGCATCGTCTTCCGCAGACGGAACAGCCCGGC
>JBKPRH010000028.1:0-6112 GCA_046765795.1 Acidobacteriota bacterium
GCTTCAGCGAGCGGCAGGGGTGCGGCACACGGCGCCGGAGCATCAGCGATTGCTGGCGGATACCCTGGACGCACTCGGCGTCGAGTTCGTGCGAGCCAGCCGGTTCCCGGAATCGGTTGACCCACTCCGGCGAAGCCTCGCGATCCGCGAGGCCGATACCTCGAACGTCACCGCGTTGACGACGACACTCAACGCACTGGTACTCGCCTTCCAGCGAAAAGGCGAATACGCCGAGGCGCGAGTCATGCTGGACCGCGCACTGAATCTCTCGTTCAATCGGATTCATCCGGTACGGGTGGCGACACTGACGCTGCTCGGGCAGCAGCTGTGGTTCGAGGGTGCGTGGCGCGAGTCGCGCAACGCATCGGCAGAAGCGGTCGCACTGGCCGAGCGCGTGCTCAGGCCAGATCACCCTGACACCGCCGTCGCAATCAGATACTTGGCCGCGACGATGCTCGACCTCGGCGACATCGTGGAAGCCAAGCGCCTGCACGAACGCGCGCTCGCAATGGCCGAGCGCAGTCTCGGCCCGCAGCATCATGAGATCAGTGCGTATCTGAATGGCTTGGGCGAGTCCACGCGACTTGCTGGAGACTATGCCGCAGCACGTGTGCTCTATGAGAGGGCACTGGCAATCGCCGAACCCAGACTGGGCAGCGCCCACATGTGGGTGGCCGGTCTTCTCCACAATCTTGCGCTCGTGGACGCTCACCTGGGCGATTACATCGACGCCCAGCGGCGCCAGGCACGAGCGATTTCGATATGGGAACGCACGCTCGGCCGCGATCACCCGATCGTCGCCGTTGCACTCATGGAGATCGCTGCCGCTCATCGGGAGCAGGGCGCACCACTTCAGGCGATCCGCAATCTCGAGCGCGCGTTGACGATCCGCGAGCGCAGTCTGGGACCCAACCATCGTGATGTCGCGCGACCGCTAGCCGATCTCGCAGCCCTGCTGATGGAAACGGGCCGGAAGGAGCGCGCATGGACGCTCGCCACCAGAGCGCTATCCATTCTCGAGCGCGTTGATGCGCAGGACACACCTGACCTCGCCACGGTGCTCGAGCTCTACGCGCGGCTGCAGGCCAATCGCGGAGACCACGTCGGCGCGCGCACGTCATTGGAGCGCTCGCTGTCGATCAAGCAGCGTGTGTTCGGCCGGGAACATCCGTCGTTCGCCGAGACACAAGCGAGGCTGGCGATCGAACTCGCACGGCTCGGCGAATCGAATGAGGCACTGAAGGCCGCGAGCGCCGCCGAGATCACCGGGCGAGAGCATCTTCGCTTGATGCTGCGCTACCTGCCCGAACGTCAGGCGCTCAACTATGCGGTCACGCGTCCAGGCGGACTCGATTTGATCTTGTCGCTCGCGGTATCAGGTTCAGAGGCCACGTCACTTGCCCTCGACAGCTTGATTAGAAGCCGTGCGCTGGTGCTCGATGAGATGGCCAAGCGGCGGAATGCCGTTCATGCGCCAGCTGGCGACGCCGGTCTGGTCGCGGATCTGGCTCGCGCCCGTCAACGCCTGGTGAATGTGGTTGTGCGCGGACCGGGCGATCTCGCGCCGAGCCGCTACACGGCGCTGGTCGACGAAGCCCGCCGCGACAGTGAGCGCGCCGAACAGCTACTCGCTCAGCGGAGCGCCGCGTTCCGCGCCGAGCTCGATGCCGCGAACGTGGGACTCGACGACGTGCGTTCGGCGCTGCCGGCAGACAGCGCCCTGGTCTGCTTCGTCCGCTATCGGCGCATGGCGGGTTCGAGTGCGGCGTCCGCGCCATCGTACTTGGCGTTTGTCGTGAGGCCGAATCAAGCGCCGATCGCCATCCCATTGGGAACGGCCACGAGCATCGACCCATTGGTAACAGCGTGGCGATCTGATGTCGTCGCGGAGGCCGCACCAGGATCGAATCGGAGCTCGCGGCTATCCGGGTCGAGACTTCGCCGCGCGATCTGGGATCCGATTACCGCGGCGCTCAAGGGAACGTCCGAGGTGTTCATCGTCCCTGACGGGACGCTGAGTCTGGTGCCGTTCGCAGCGCTGCCCATTGAACAAACGCGATACGTGATCGATCAGGCCCCCGTCCTGCACTATGTCTCTACCGAACGCGACCTGGCCGTGACCCGAAACGTCGCCGATGTCAGTGCTGCGCCACACGGCCTGCTCGCGCTCGGCGGGCCATCGTTCGACGACGGAGTGCCGTCGAGCCGCACGGCGGCTCGTCGAGGAGCGACGCCGACCAATTGCGAGAACCTCCATGGAATCACCTTCCAGCGACTCGACGGATCGCTGCGTGAAGTGCAGGAGGTCGCTCGTCTCTGGAATGCACCGGCTGAGCGCACCGCGCGAGTCCTCGTCGGAAGCGAGGCCAACGAGCGCGCGTTCAAGAATGAAGCGTCGCGCTATGGTGTTCTGCATCTGGCGACGCACGGCTTCTTCCTCGGCGACGCATGCGATCCACCTCGCGCGGGCGTGCGCGGGACGACCCGCGCGGTTGGAGGGCTGACGACGGCGTCGTCCACCATGGTCGATGCGGTGCGTCGAGAGAATCCGCTGCTGTTGTCAGGACTTGCGCTCGCGGGAGCGAATCGCCGCGCGTCGGCGCGTCCTGATGATGACGACGGAATCCTGACCGCAGAAGAAGTCGCGTCGCTGAATCTCAGTGGCGTGGAGTGGGCCGTCCTGTCAGCATGCGGGACCGGGCTCGGCGCGATCAAGGCGGGCGAAGGCGTGTTCGGGCTGCGCCGCGCGTTTCAAGTCGCCGGCGCCCGCACCGTCATCATGAGCCTGTGGTCGGTTGACGATCAGGCCACACGCGAGTGGATGGTGGCGCTCTATGAAGGCCGCTTCCGAAAACATCTCAGTACCGCTGCGGCCGTGCATGGCGCAACGATCGCGATGCTTCGCGACCGTCGCGCAAAGGGGTTAAGCACGGCTCCGTTCTACTGGGCGGCGTTTGTCGCGGCCGGCGACTGGCGATAACCGTTATCCCTTGAACGCGACGTTCGCGGTGGCGCCGCCCTTGCCGTCGACCGTGACCTTCGTCGTCTGCGTGCCGAGCCGCTCGTGCCACACTTCGATCGTGTAAGTGCCAGCCGGAAGACCCTTGATCTCGAACGTACCGTCGGGGTTGCTGACCGCGAAGTACGGATGCTCGAGGACACCGCCGTACGCCGCCATCCAGCCATGCACGTCGCACCGGAACGGCACCATCACTTCGTGCTTATCGAACGTCCGCGTGGTCTTCATGCCCTTCGTGGCCTGGCCGAAGTTGAACTCGGTATTGGCCTTCGGCACCGCATGGACGTTGTGGAGCGTGGGATCGCTGTTGAGGATGATGACGGGTTGACCCACCTGGATACCAAACACGTGCGGATGGTACTTGCACCCCTTCTGGTCGAGCACGATTGGCGTCTGCGGCGCGGTGAACTTGTATTCCGCGCCCAACCCGTCCTTGACGTAGACGAACGCGTTCTGCAGTCCATTGCCTGGCCCGACGATCAGCACTTCTGACGTCTGCGGCCCTTCGGGCATGCAGAGCGGATCGGAATCCATTCGGACCACGCGCGGCTTTTCTGTGGTGCCTTCGTACTTGACTGTCCCCGTAATCGTGCTCGCACCGGGCAGCGGAGCGGGCGCGGCCGGCGCGGCCGTTGGCGCGGGCTCCGTGGCTGCGGGAGCCGAGCTCGGTTGGGGACTCGGCGAGCCGCACGCAACGGTGACAAGGAGTGCGAACGAGGCGATTCCAGCGCGAACGCGTATGAACATTTAGTCTGTCTCCGGCATCAATGTGCCCTGAACCTCAACGACACATTTTCATCATAGCCTACCGAAACCAGCCGTCGCCGACCACGCCAGAGCGGGACGAGCCATGCCTCGCCCATTCAGGCGACCCTTGACGTCGCTGCCTTGTGCAATAATCGGCGGCTTGGGCACAAGCCTCGGGCCGCGATGCCTGAGACATGACTGGCCGGCGGGCGAGCACCGTTCCCAGCGAGCAGCGTCCCGCCGTTATCGATACGCCTAAACCAGTAGAGGGGCTACATGGCAACGAAGATCGTCGACAAAATTCTGCCGACCACGATGGTCGGGTCCTACCCGAGGCCGCACTGGTTCAAGCACCAGTTGCTGGGCCGCGACATTCGGGTCGCATTCAAGGAAGTCCAGCACGAAGAGGCATACAACGACGCGGTGGCCACGGTGATCCGCGATCAGGAAACAGCGGGCCTCGACATCGTGACCGACGGCAATATGTGGTACGACGACTACGTCGGCGTCATCGGGTCGTTCTGCTGGTATCTCTACGAGCGCATCGACGGGTTCGAGCAGGCTAGGGAAGAGCACCCCTCGACCGTCGGCCTCACCGAACGAAACATGCCGCAGGAGATGCTTCACGACTGGGGCGGCGTCGTGAACAACGGCCCGGTCGGGAACAGCCGTTTGCGATTTGCCGACCTCTACAAGGTGGCAAAGACGCACGCGACCAGGCCCGTCAAGGTATCGGTGGGTGCGGGCCCGATCAATCTCGCCTGGCACGTCTGGTTCAAGCACTACAAGGACGCCAAAGAGTTGAGCTTCGCGCTTGCGCCTCTCTTCAATAAGGAGATGAAGGAGCTGGTCGCGGCCGGCGCCAAGTATCTCCAGCTCGAAGACCTCGGCCCATGGCTCCCGCTCTTCACCGGCAACAAGGACGACTACAAGTGGATTCGCGAAGTCGTCGAGCAGTGCTGCGACGGCGTGGACGCGAAGATTGGCTGGCACTTCTGCTTCGGCAACGCGTGGGGCAACGACATCCTGAGCGCTGCCTTCCCCACCGGCTATCAGACGGTGTTGCCGTACTTCTTCGGCACGGCCGGCGTTGACGAGTTCGTCCTCGACTACGCCAACCGCCACATGGACGGTGTCGAGTTCCTGAAGAATCTGCCGGCCAATCAGGGCGCGCAGGTTGGCGTCCTCGACATCCGCACCAACGCGGTCGAATCGCCGCAGCAGATCGCCGACCGCATTCGCAAGGTCGTGAAGGCGGTACCGGCTGACAAGGTCACGCTCAGCACCGACTGCGGCATGAAGCCGCTGGCGCGCATGGTCGCCAAGCTGAAGCTCCATGCGCTGGCCGAGGGCGCGGCGATCGTCCGCAAGGAAGTCGCGGGGGTCTAGAAAGCATTGCGGATTTATTGATTGGTGATCTTCGATTCGTTGTTGATTGACGCGATTGACGATTGACGATTGCACGCGTGGCGTTTCATAGGGCACGGCAATCAAGAATCAACAGTCAGCAAACGAATCAACAATCAAAGATCACCCAATCTTCAATTGATTGAGGACTAAGATGGCTGACAAGAAGATCATTGCGGTAATTGGTTCGACAGGGACTCAGGGCGGCGGTCTTGTGCGCGCGATCCTTGCTGATCCCAACGGCGGATTCGCGGTACGCGCGATCACCCGCGATCCCAATAAGGACAGCGCGAAGGCCCTCGCCGCGAAAGGCGCGGAAGTGGTCAGCGCGAATCTGGACGATGTCGAGAGTTTGAAGAAGGCGTTCGCAGGCGCGCACGGCGTCTACGCCGTCACGAACTTCTGGGAGCACTTCTCCGCAGAGAAGGAGAAGGCCCAGGCCAAGAACATCGCCGAGGCCGCCAAGGCTGCGGGCGTGAAGCACGTGATCTGGTCCACGCTCGAAGACACCCGTCAGTTCATGCCCGCCGACGACAAGCGCATGCCGATGCTGCAGGAGAAGTATCGCGTGCCGCACTTCGACGCGAAGGCAGAAGCCGACGCGTTCTTCTCGGGCGTGCCGACCACGTTCCTGCTCACCACGTTCTACTGGGACAACCTCTACATGTTCGGGCTCGCGCCGAAGCGCGGCGACGACGGCAAGTACAGCTGGGCGTTCCCGATGGGCCAGAAGAAACTGGCCGGCATCGCTGCCGAGGATATCGGCAAAGTGGCGTACGGCATCTTCAAGGCCGGATCGCAGTACATCGGCAAGAAGGTCGGCATCTACGGTGAGGCGCTCACCATCGACGAGATGGGCCAGAAGCTGGCGTCGAACATCGGTATCCCCGCGCCGTACTACCATGCGGCCGAAGCCGACGAATATCGCGGCTACGGCTT